>DLQB01000030.1:178-27684 GCA_002477505.1 Flavobacteriales bacterium UBA7443 | reverse complement strand
CCACATGCGGTGCAATTCACAGAAATCATGTTTGATCCTTCGCCATCTCTTGGTTTGCCCGAAGTGGAGTGGCTCGAAATCATCAACCGCTCGGAGTTGCATCATTCCATCGAAGATTTCATTCTTCTTGACGGCAGTTCCGAAACCCAATCCAATCTGACTCCTCAATTTGGTTGGGATGGAATTTTGGCGCCGGGAGAACGTGCCATTGTCACTGGGAGTGACGTGTGCATTGCAGGGGATTCCATGCGACAGGCCGAAGGAATTCCTTGGCCAGGGCTTAACAATGCTGGGGAATCCCTCATGTTGCTGGGCGAGGATGGATCCATCGCCGATCAGGTGCATTACAGCTCGGATTGGATGGCCGGGTTGACCGATGGGGGAGTCTCCTTGCAAATCATCCACTGGGACGCGTGCAACGGCCCAAGCAATTGGGGGCCATCGGTTCATCCCTTGGGAAGCACTCCGGGCACTTCTTCGCCCGAGGAAAATGCCCCAACCACAGAAATCCTTCCCCTGGAATTGGTGGCAATCACTCCAACCGGGGAAGCGCGAGGATTGCTCACGTTCAATCAACCACTCGACCCGCAAGCTCCGTTCAATCTTCGCGGAATCAATGGCGGTCACTTGTCCTTAATGCCCGAAGACCACAAGACGCTGGCCTGGCATATTGATTCGCAACTTTCAAATGGTAAGCTTGAATTTGACGTGACCGGCATTATGCCTTGCGCACCCTCGGCAGTGGACGTTTCAGCGTGGACGATTCAATTGGAACCACATCGTTTTCCAGCTTTTCAAGATTTGCTCATTACCGAAATTGCCCATGATCCGAGAGGCATGACTGACGCGTGGGGCTCTTTCGTTGAGGTAACCAATGTGCACGAAACGGACACCCTCGAATTGGGAGGGCTCCAATGCAATGGCTCCTCTCCTCTCCACCGCATCACCTTGGCACCAGGAGCACGGCACTGTTTTTACGAAATCGACTTGCCAAATGGTACTGGACTTGTGGCCATTCGTGCGGCCGACGGGACCTTGATCGATGAAGTAAATTATTCCAATTGTTGGCACCGCGAACGGAAAAATGAAGGGAGCGGAAAAAGTCTCGTTCGATTGAATCTCCTTCCTGGGTTGCACGGTGCATTCAACTGGAACAGCAGCATGGATTCTCGCGGTTGTTCTCCTGGCATTAGCGATCTGGCTGAAGAATCAGTAACTTCCATCGCAGCGCCGATCCTGTGTGGTATTTCAGAAAACCAATGGGTTGTTTTGTTCAACGGCCCTGTTGAAATTGAAACTGCAAAATGGACTGCCGTGGACCCGGAAGACCACGGAGGCTGGGGCGCTGGGCTAGATGCCAAGCAGCTCTGGATGGGACCTTCCCAATTCGAAGCATTGGAAGACAGCATCGCTCAACTGCATTGGGCGGAAGAAGCAATATCGATTGCCTCCATCTGTCCCACCAGTCCGTTCGTAGTCGACGATGTGGAGTGCGACTTTTCATTGAATGAGGTGCAACAATTGAAACTCGATGGTCCGGAGCCGTTCATTGAAATCAAACACCATTCGCAACCTTGGCTCAGCACAGATGGGCTTCAGTTGACAACAACAACAAGCCCCAACCCGATCGATTGGCTGCCTCTGTCGTCCGAAATCCGATGGTTCATTCCAATGGACACCCCCGTTGCGTTCAGCCGATGTCCGAGCCGTTGGATGCAGCAGCAAGGACGAATCATTCCTTCCAATTTACCGAGCCTGTGGGGAAACCGAGAAGTACAATTGGCGCGGTCAGGCGCACTGATTGATAGCATCCACCTCCACCCCGATCTCGAGTCACCCTGGAACGACTGGCATCATATACGTTCTTTGGAACGAGTTGGCGCCCCTTTTTCAGTGGAAACGGAATGCCTTTCTCCTTCCCGTCAATGGGAATCGTCCTTGGGTGAATTCGGCGCAACTCCCGGAAAATGGAACAGTTGGCAGAAACAGCGATTCGCAGCAGATCGAGCGCTGAAGTCGCTGGTTGTTTTGAACGACACGTGGAGGCTTGCTTCCAACGGGGCAATTGAGCCCATCCAGGTGTTGGTGCGCGCGCCCGGCGCAGGTGCCTGGAAAGTGCACTTAACCATCGCCAATGCCAACGGCATTCGGATTTCAATGCTCACAGATGACGCCATTTGGGTTTCCCAAGAAGAGGATCAAACGGTACTGTGGGATGGATTCGTAGGAACACGAATTCCCCCACCCGGGTCGTATTGGATCACGGCCCATTTTCAGCATCATGAATCCCAAGAAGTGCATAAATATTTACGCCCCATTCACATAATGCCATGGCGTTGAAGTCCCAGCAATTGGAAAATTTTGAATCTTCGCGCCATGTTCGAAGGACAGCCCATACCCCACCCATCCTATGAGTTTTTAGCGGCGATACTTCTATCCATTGGTTTGGGCCTCTGGGCCACTGTTTTGCTGCGGATTCGTTTCGAACGCGAATGGAGCTTGACAATTTGGACTTCCTACAACATCAAGCGGGTGTGGCAGCGATTGGCGGACGAGTCCGCTCGCACTGGTGGTACCTTGACAAGTCACCTTCTTGGTGTTTTGGCCTGGTGCATTCTCGGAAGCACATGGGCATTGTGTCGAATCGATGCAACGCTCGAAGGCTTATGGGTTGGGATGGGCTATGGGGCAGCAGTAGGAATCGCAACAATCATCTCACGAGCCATTGCAGCATGGATCGGCGGTTGGATCACGCTTGCTCCTGAAGCAACCGAACGTGGGTTGGAAATTGACCGTCACATGCGCAATTGGTTGCTGTGGGGGTTGATGGTTTTTTGCACTTTTCATTTAGCGCAAAACATCCCATTTAGCAGCCGGAATACGCTTTGGGAACAGGCCGTTTGGATATGGTGGGGGTGGCTCATAATGAAATGGTTGCGTCAACTTCAATCAGTCGTTCACAATGGGCTTCCTTTTGGGTGGGGAATTGTTTATCTTTGCACCTTCGAAATTGGTCCTACTTACCTGCTTTTCAAGCAAGTTTGACGCCAAATCGAGCAAGCATGGAACCCCTTGAATATGGCGCAAACAGTCAAGACCATTCTGATATCACAACCGAAGCCGACGACGGAAAAGTCGCCGTATTTCGATTTAGCAGAGCGACAAAAACTCACCATCGATTTCCGCCCGTTTATTCACGTGGAGGGAATCGAGAGCCAAGAGTTTCGCCAACAGCGCATTGATTTCGCAGAACACACTGCTCTGATTGTTACCAGCCGAAATGCCATTGACCACTTCTTTCGTTTGGCTGAAGAGCTCCGGTTTGAAGTGCCTGACACCATGAAATATTTTTGCATCAGCGAGGCAACTGCCTACTACCTGCAGAAATATGTCGTGTACCGAAAGCGAAAAATCTTCTTCGGGAAACAGAGCTTTCAGGATCTGATGGAATTGATCAAGAAGCATAAGAACGAAAAATTCTTATTGCCGTGCAGTGACTTGATGAAGCCATCGATTCCAAAGTTCCTAGAAGAGGGGAAAATCAACTACACGCGAGCCACCATGTACCGAACCGTTTGCTCGGATCTCAGTGACTTGAGCGATGTGAAATACAACCTGCTGGTCTTTTACAGCCCAAGCGGGATTGAGAGCTTATTGAAGAACTTCCCCGATTTCGAACAGGGAGAAACGCGAATCGCCACATTTGGACCAACCACTGCAAAAGCTGCTGCTGAAGCCAGCCTTCGTGTGGATATTTCGGCACCCACGCCAAAAGCTCCTTCCATGACTATGGCCATTGAGCATTACATTCAGGGCAAATAATGCGCCCTTGTCCGAAACTGGCTCCTTTTCCTTTCCCCGCAACCAGCGACTGAAGTCCAAAAAACTCTCGGACCTCGTCTTTGCGAAGGGCGCAAAAATTAAAGCCCCGCCCCTCATTGGGCGCTTTATCGATACGCCTCTGCCCGAGCCCGTGGCCATCCAAGCCATGGTAACCGTGAGCAAGAAGAAATTCAAGCGAGCCGTTGATCGGAACCGCATCAAACGATTGATGCGGGAAGCGTGGAGGCTTGAAAAGCCCGCTTTGGAAAATCGTCTACTCACAGACGAAAAACAACGGGCAATCGTTTTCATATTTGTAGGAAATGAGATGCCTGACTTCGAGACGGTGCGCATATCCGTTGTCTCACTCGTGCATCAAATGTTTCCTAGCCAACCCGACCAAGACTGAACCTGTGAAGAACGAGAAACGCTCCCATCCCCTCGCCACGCTGCCAACCAAGAAAAAAAACAGATCGAAGCTCTTGTTGCTCCCTTTTTTGGGACTACTCGTCGCGGCCGTCCCCGTGCGGGAAAACTATTTCGAATTGTCGAAGCAACTGGAGATCATGAATGCGCTATTCCGTGAATTGAACATCTTTTACGTGGATGAAATTCAACCGGGAGCATTGATGGAAACTGGAATTGATGCGATGGTGTCGAGCCTTGACCCGTACACCATTTATTATCCGGAGTCACGGGTGGAAGACCTTCGATTCATGAGTACTGGGGAATACGGCGGCATTGGGGCAAGCATCCAAATGATGGGGGGCCGGCATCTCTTCATCGATGTGTTGCCTGAATTTCCTGCGGCCAAGGCAGGAATAAAAATTGGAGATGAACTGACCGCCGTCGACGGAATGAGATTGGCCGATGTGGAGGAAGACCTCATTCCGGAAATGCTCCAAGGAGCGAGCGGCACAGAAGTAGAGGTGGGCTTCATTCGAAATGCAACGAAAACGGAAGAGTCCGTGGTAATGAAACGCGCCAAAATCAAACTCCCAGCGGTTCCCTACCGCACTGTGCTTCGCGACAGCACAGGGTATGTTGCGCTCTCTGCCTTCACACGCGGGTCATCCTTCGAATTGCGGCAAGCCATACGTTACCTCCGCGACAGCGTCGGTATGAAACAGCTGGTCGTTGACCTTCGAGGCAATGGAGGCGGCCTTCTGCAGGAATCCATCAGCATTGTCAATTTATTCATTGGCAAAGGGGAAGAAGTAGTGAGCACCCGCGGCAAAACAGAAGAATGGGAAAAGAGTTACAGCACCATGGCCGACGCCTTGCTCCCCGATTTGCCAATTGCAGTATTGATTGATGGCATGTCAGCATCTGCTTCGGAAATTGTTTCGGGCACCCTCCAAGATTTGGATCGAGCGATTATAGTGGGCCAAGAGAGCTTTGGAAAAGGCCTGGTTCAACAATCCAAGCAACTGGCCTATGGTACCAAACTGAAGGTCACCGTTGCCAAGTATTACACGCCGAGCGGACGATGCATTCAGCGGCTTGATTACGGCGGGAATCGAGGAGAAGACGGAAGCGCACGAGCCGTTGCCGACTCCTTAATTGAAGTGTTTTACACCCGCAATGGTCGTCCAGTAGTCGATGGAAAAGGAGTTCAGCCAGATGTCCCCACGCCCCTGCCTCCCCTGGGATATGTACTGGAGGGACTTTATGAAAGCGGAACCTTGTTTGATTTCGCCAATGCATGGACCGCGCAGCGCGACAGCATCGCTTCACCCGAGGCGTTCGCATTGACCGAAGCCGACTGGATGGAGTTTGTCGGCTTTACTGAGGCCAATGCAGCAACACAATACGAATCACAGACATCCATTATGTGGGAGCAACTGAAGGAGGTGGCCGAAGATGAGGAGGTTTACACCTTGGACCCTGATGCATTCGAACAATTGGAGGTGGCATTGCAGCCCAACATCGTTCGGGATCTCCAGGAATTCCGCGAACAAATTCAGATGTCCTTGGAAGAAGAAATCATCATGCGCTATTACCTTCAGGATGGCGTATTCCAATGGTCGCTCCCGCGCGACTCTACTGTTTCCACAGCCATTCAAATGCTTAATTCCGGGCAGTACGAAATGATCCTCGCCGGCACTGAATAACCGCTGAATGATGCCGCCAAAAACAAATACAAACACCCCATTGACCAGCGGAAATCGCCAGGTGCAGCGGGCGTATGATTTGGCTCTCATCATTACGGCGATTGCCCTTCCTTTCTCCAATTTTCTCATGAGCCAGGGAGCTTTCTTACTGCTCTTCGCATGGGCGCTTGACCGCTGGCATAACGGCCCAATTTTCCGTAATCGTTCCTGGAAATTCTGGCGGTCACAGCCGCTGCTCTGGGCCATATTGGCCTTGTTCGCCTGGCAACTTTTGGGGCAGCTTTGGACCGAAGACTTAGCCCAAGGATGGCGAGCGCTGCGGATCCAACTTCCCCTCCTGGCTTTTCCTTTGGTCCTGATTACTGGCCGGTGGGACCAACGTCGCGGCCTTGAACTGGTCCAACATACGTTGGCCTTTTCAGTCGCGGCGGCTTGCATTGGTGCCTTGTGGTCAGGCAGCGCTGCTGCTGAGGCCGTTGAAGCACGTGATTGGTCGCCCTTCATATCGCACATTCGGTTCAGCTTGATGATTGCTTTCATTTGGTCTTGGTGGCTGCTTCGAGCGTTCGCGACCAAACAATGGAAAGCATGGGGAACCGCCCTGATTCTCTGCGTTCTCGGCATTGCATTTACATGGAAAACCGCCTCCATTACTGGCGCCACGTTGATTCCACTCTCGGGCCTACTGGCCTACCTCTTAGCGCACACGGACGAGGCAGAACACCGTTCAAGCAATGTGGCATTCCGAAGAAATGGGTCGATCGGCCTGCTGGCTGTGTTTCTTGCTATGATCGCCTTCGCCATGAATAGCCTTTGGCCCCGCTACCCCAATCCCGAGGACTTGGGCGTGAAATCGGAAAGAGGCGAGCAATATCATCATTTTCCAGATCGGTGCCTGCGCGAAAACGGCGGTCACGTTTGGACAAACATTGCGTGGAGCGAATTGAGCGAAGCATGGAATGAACGGAGTACAATCGACTTCGACGGAAGGGACGAGCGGAACCAAGCATTGGAAATGACTTTGCTCCGTTACCTGTCCTCCTTGGGGCTCAAAAAGGACCGATCGGGTGTTTTGGCTCTCACCCCCTCAGACGTGCAGCTCATTGAATCAGGAGTGCCCACCGTTTTAGAAGTCAAACACAGTGGATTGAGGCGACGATGGGACATTGTTCAATTTGAAATATGGAATGCCGTAGACGGTGGAAACCCCAGTGGTCATTCACTGGTTCAACGGTTTCTGTTTTTGAAAAATGCGTTTCGGGTGTTTCAAGACCAACCTGCTTTGGGCGTGGGAACAGGTGATGTGCCTGCTGCCATTGCCGCATCATATGACGAAGCCAATTCTCCTCTTGCACCCGAATTCAGACTCAGGCCGCACAATCAATACATTACATTTTTGATTTCTGGCGGTCCGCTATCCATGTTGTTATGGATGGCCATTTTACTGGCCTTGGTGGCGGTATCGGGCAACGCATTTCCCACTTACCCATTTCAAGTGGCGTGCCTGGCAGCTTTCATTATTGCATTGTCTTGCATGACCGAAGACACACTTGAGACACAGGCGGGTGTAACCTTGGCTGGGTTCTTAATTGGATTGATTGGCAAACGGACTATTCGCTGAGGGCTGAAAGAATCTTCGCCAAAACCTCCGTCACTTCGATTTCCAATGCCCCATCCGAAGCGATGCGTTCCGCCGTTATCCAATGCGCCCGCGGGCCAACCGGGTGCCATCGCTCCGGCCACTCCGGTGCATTGGGACCGTATAGTCCCACGCACATCACTCCAGCGGCCGCCGCCATGTGAAGCGGACCGGTGCTCGAAGCCACGAGGCCATCCGAGGCACCTATGAGCGCAAGCAATTGATGCAAGGTCATGCGGCCCATCGTATTGACCACTGCTTCATGGTCGCTCCATTCTGAAACACCAAATTGTTCCCCTTCCGCCGCTGTTCCCGTCAAAATCACGCGCAGCCCCGCATCGCATAGACCTGCAATAAGTTTGAGGTAGTTTCCTTGGGAATAATTATTGGCACTGCCCGCGGACCCTGGATGAACAATGATGTGTTTTTGACCGACCTTCAACCAATCCCTTGCACCATCGATTTGGCCTTTTACTTCTTCCCAGGCCTCGGGCTTCAATCGGCCCCACTGAGCAATTTCACCAGATGATTTTGGAAGTTGCAACCCCGGTGTTGCCCAACCCGGAGACGGATGCATCGTTTTGGCCAATTCAATGCCATGCCACGCTTCGTGTTGTCCTGAAACTTTGCGTGATGTGTGATTGTGATGCGTCATCCAACGCCGAAAAGGCCACCTTCGGGAAGTCCCTACCACAATGGGTACGCCCTGTTTGCGGAGGGCTTGAGCCACCTCCACATCTGGAAATGCCACGACGGCCGCATCATACTCCGACAAATCTGGCGGTGATTTTGGCGACCAAATTACCACGTCATCCACATCTTCTGCAGCAGCGGCAACAGGAGCAGCATACGACCGGACCAGAAAATCCACCTGCAAATTGGATTCAGAAGCCTTGATCCACCCGGCAACGGGCAAGGTTAACACGGCGTCCCCAATGGCATCCGTCCGGCATATCAAAACCCGTTGGATTTTCGTTTTTTCGGCGGCCTCCAGCAACCGCTTCGAACGCCGATATACACGGGCTTTTTCATATTTCTGAGCTGTGGCAATTGCGCTGTATTTCGCAATGGTCCAACCGGCCCAGCCATCTCTCCACCCTCCCCGAATCAGTGCATTCTTGGACCATTGAAATGCCATCTTCAATGGCCGAACCCAGAAACTTGTCAGCCAAAGTGGCCCCTCATAATGCGCCGCTGCAATGTCCGAGAAGTAGGCAATTTGCCCGACATGGTCCTCGACCGTATGATAGGAATGGTGCAACAAGTCTCCCTTCAAATGACCAATGCTTCTGCCGGTATTTTCACCGGCTACTAATTCCAAGCGATCATGGGGATTTTCACCTGTCCACTCTGCCAATCCGTTTTTCCAGAGGCGAAGCTTTTGATCGGGATACCATCCGCCATGTCGCACCCAATGGCCACAATAAGAAGTCAATCGATTGAAGCAATATGCAAGCGGTTCATGGGCGCTTTTTTTCCATTCGAGCAGCGAAGCTTTCAATTCTTCGCTCAAACTTTCATCTGCATCCAAGGAAATAATCCACTGTCCTTTGGCCTGATTCGCCGCCCAATTTTTTTGCTGAATGTGCCCTTCAAATGCGTGATTCAACACCCGAGCACCCATCGCCTCGCTCTTCATGACTGTATCATCCGTGGAACCCGAATCCACCACCACAATTTCATCCGCAACGGCCTGCAAAGACCGCAAACATCTATCGATGTTTTGCGCTTCGTTGTAAGCGATGATAACGGCGGACAAAAAAGGTTGATCCATGCGGTGTGCTTAACGGCGAATTCCTTGCAAGTTACTGCTCACAAACATGAAGTTTCGAACGATTCTTTGGTTGCGCACTGAGAGCCATTATTTTTACGGCATGAATGTACTTTTGTTGGGAGGCGGAGGCCGTGAGCATGCGATGGCATGGAAACTAAGTGAATCTTCGATGTTGCGTGATCTCCACATTGCTCCCGGAAACGGAGGAATGAATGATTTGGGGACCATGGCAGATCTGGATGCCATGGATTTTCAAGCCGTTGAACGCTATGTCCGTAGGCACAAAATCGACCTGATTGTGGTCGGTTCAGAGGCCCCGCTCGTGGCTGGAATTTCAGATTACTTTGAAGCTTCACAAAAGACATCCGTAACGGTAGTTGGGCCGAAAAAACAAGGCGCAATGCTCGAAGGCAGCAAGGAATTCGCCAAAAGCTTCATGCAACGTCACAACATCCCAACGGCTCGCTATACCAGTTTTGGAAGCGACCAACTTGCGGAAGCGGTGCAGGCATTGGATACATTTCAGGCGCCCTATGTCATCAAGGCCGATGGCCTTGCGGGCGGCAAAGGGGTGGTCATCACGGAATCAAAAAAAGAAGCAGCAGACACCTTGCAGGCCATGCTGGAGGGCGGGGCATTCAAAGAAGCAGGGAAACGAGTCGTGATTGAGGAATTCCTCAGCGGGCAGGAAGTCAGCATGTTTGTCATGACTGATGGAAAAAGCTATCACATTCTGCCTTCGGCAAAGGATTACAAACGAATTGGAGAAGGTGACACCGGTCTGAACACAGGTGGCATGGGAGCCATTTCACCGGTTCCTTACTTGTCAGAAGAATTTCAGCAGAAGGCCTTGAATCAAATCATTATTCCCACCATCAAAGGATTGACCAAGGACGAAATCCCCTACCACGGATTTATCTTCTTTGGCCTCATAAAGGTGGGAAGCGACCCGTACGTCATTGAATACAATTGCCGCATGGGTGATCCCGAAACAGAAGTCGTGTTGCCACGGATCAAGAGTGATTTACTGCATCTATTTGAAAGCTTAGGCTCCGGGTTGCTTTCAGAGTACGACTTGGAAATTGATGAGCGAGCGGCAGCCACCGTGGTCATGGCGAGCGAAGGATATCCGGGAGCCTATGAAACAAACCGTGAAATAAAAGGCGTTGTCGATGAACCGAATTGGGACGGAATGGTCTTCCATGCCGGGACAAAAATTTCTCGGCGAAAACTATACACAAACGGTGGTCGGGTCCTGGCGGTCACAGGCAGAGGTGCGACTGCGGAAGATGCGTTGAAGCGCAGCTACGAGAAAGTCGAGAAAATCACATTCGAAGGAGCCTACTTCCGGAAGGACATCGGTGCAGACATCTTGGATTTGGCTTGATTGCCCAGGATTAAATCCACTGCGGCGCGAGCCGTGCATCACACCAAATCCCCGTCCTGCTCAGCTTTTTGGGTGTACTTTTTCTGCAAACGCAGCCAGAACAGCAAACCCGCCAACCCCAGAACAATGACCCCCGAATTGAAGGGATCACTCATCGGTACGAGAAAGGTTTCAAATGTCCATTCGATAAACTTTGCAACCGGAGTGATGATTTCTTGCGTATTCATAAGTGCTAAATTCGATGCAAAAATAAGCAAGCCTTGATTTCTATCCTCCGTTCGAACCAACCGATTGCATGGTCCATCGTTCCATTGACCATTTTGGGGGGTGTGCTCTGGCACTTTTGGCACGCGCACACACCTCTTCTATCCCTTGTCATATATGGCATTGGGCTGCTAACAGTGGCCGGGTATTCGCATCATTTGTACGTGCAAAGAAATTTTGTCGAGCGAGGCGATTCTGCCCTGGCTTGGTCCTTTGTCGCTTGGGGAATCGTCTTGGTCCCGGTCGCGCAGCCCATGGAAGGCATTCAAACGTGGACAAGCCTGCTCATGCTCTGCGGAGCATTGGATCAAACCTTGCGCATGCACCGCCAACCGTCAACAAGCAACCTCCAATTTCGAGCGGGTCTCCTTGCAGGGCTTGCCGTGAGCATTCAACCCCTTAATGCTGGCATACTGCTCGGTTTGATTGCCGTTCAAATCCGCACTCGGCCCGCAATTTTTCGCGAATGGGTGATGTTGACCTTTGGAATTGCACATGGTTTGCTCATCGCTGAGTTTTGCTGGACCCTCCCATTCTTCCGTGGATTCGCAGGAAATGCTTCGGCAGAGATTCTTGAAAACGATCAATACACGCGGCAATCATGGCGCGCTGTTAGCATGATAACCGCGGGAATTTTTGGATTATTCATGCTCATTCGAGAAAACCCGCGCCTGGTACTCAAGACGAAAAACACCCGCTACAATGCGATCTTTCTCCTCCTCGCACTCGCTGGGACCGCAAGCCTGTTATTCGGAACCGGCACCCCAGCAATAAGAGGCCTCGGACCTGCGTCGCAATGGACGGCGCATTGGGGATCAGTTTCCGCTTTGGCATTGGGGTTTCTTACCGTCAGCCTCGTTCCGAAACGCGAACGAAAAGGGGACAAGTTGAGCGCCCTCGACGGATTGGGTTGGGTCGTTTTTGTTGGTACGCTGTTGGTTGTTTTTGGGTTGAATTACGCTCAATAAAAGCAACGAATTCACGAACTTCGGCCTATGAAAATAGGAGTGGTCACTTTTCCCGGTTCCAACTGCGACATGGACATGGTACATGCGATGGAACACGACTTGCATTTCGATGTCGTCCAACTCTGGCATAAAAACCGAGACCTAGAAGGCGCCGACATCATAGTTCTTCCTGGCGGTTTTAGCTATGGTGATTACCTCCGCAGTGGAGCTATTGCCCGTTTCTCGCCGATCATGGAGGCCGTTGTCGCCCATGCGCAAAGAGGGGGGCGAGTCTTTGGGGTGTGCAACGGATTCCAAATTCTTTGCGAATCGGGACTGCTCCCGGGGGCCTTACTCCACAACGAAAGCCGCAAATTCATTTGCCGCAACGTTCAGCTCAAAGCCGTTTCCCGCACGGCCTGCCTCTCACGTGATATTGATTCGAACAGCGCGATCACCATTCCCATTGCGCACGGCGAAGGGAATTACTTCATCGATGATGATGGCCTGAAAAGGCTCCAAGATCAGGACCAAATCCTGTTCCGTTATTGCGATGAAAATGGCAAAGTGAACCCTTGGTCCAATCCAAACGGATCAACTGATAGCATTGCAGGTGTCGCGAACGACGCAATGAATGTATTCGGGATGATGCCCCATCCCGAACGCGCGGCAAGCAGCGACCTCGGGAATACAGACGGCGCTCAAATCTTAGCGGGATTAGCTGCGTTGATAGAGGCATAAATGGCGCTTATTGGGCATAAGAATTTCGGTTGCTCGGAAAAGTTCGGATTCCTGCACGTTCAACTGAACATCATTGCTCCTAATTTTGTTGAAGACGCACAGGAGCAATAAGACCCTAAAACCATGAGTCACTTCCCCGCCGGACCGCATCTTTCACGCATCAAAACGCCTGAAGACCTGCGGCAACTTTTTCAAGAGACAGATTTGCCCGTAATCTGCGATGAATTGAGGCAATTCATAGTCGACGTTGTTTCAGAAAAAGGGGGGCACTTTGGAGCAAGTCTCGGAGTGGTCGAGTTGACGGTGGCCTTGCATTATGCCTTCAATACGCCCGACGACCAAATTGTTTGGGACGTGGGACACCAAGCGTACGGACACAAAATCTTAACCGGTCGACGGGAAAAATTCCACACCAACCGCCAGTACAAGGGCCTGAGTGGTTTTCCCAAGCGAACGGAGAGTGAATATGACACATTCGGTGTAGGACATAGTTCCACTTCCATTTCCGCTGCATTGGGCATGGCGGTTGCCAGCAAACTCAAAGGTGACAAACAACGCCAGCATGTGGCTGTCATCGGAGATGGTGCCATGACGGCAGGACTAGCCTTCGAAGGACTGAATCACGGCGGAGCGGAGGACACCAATATGCTCGTCATTTTGAATGACAACTGCATGTCCATCGATCCAAACGTTGGAGCACTCAAAGAATACCTCACGGACATTACAACGTCCAAAGCGTACAACAAAGCCAAAGATGAAGTCTGGCATTTGCTCGGCCGCATTTCAAAGTTTGGGCCGAACGCACAGGCTGTTGCACAAAAAATTGAAGTGGCCATGAAGTCGGCCCTGCTCAAGCAGTCCAATTTATTTGAATCGCTCAATTTCCGTTATTTCGGCCCCGTCGATGGCCATGACGTCGTGCATTTGGCTCAAATCCTGGAAGATATCAAAGACATCCCAGGGCCCAAGCTGCTTCATTGTGTGACCATGAAAGGCAAGGGATATAAGCCCGCGGAAAAGGGCAGCGCGACCACTTGGCACGCTCCCGGACTGTTCAACAAGGATACCGGAGAAATTGTAAAAAGCGCCTCGACCCAGCCGAAGCCGCCCAAATTTCAGGATGTCTTTGGTCACTCCATCATCGAATTGGCCGAAAAGGATGAACGCATCGTGGGTGTCACACCCGCCATGCCTTCGGGCTGCAGCCTCAAATACATGTTGGAAGCCATGCCTGATCGCGCCTTTGACGTGGGCATCGCAGAGCAACATGCCGTAACATTCAGCGCGGGCATGGCAACGCAAGGAAAAGTTCCATTCTGCAATATTTATTCCAGCTTCATGCAACGTGCTTATGACCAAGTCGTGCACGATGTGGCCATTCAAAACCTACACGTTGTATTCTGCCTCGATCGCGGAGGAGTCGTCGGCGCTGATGGCCCGACCCATCATGGCGCTTATGACATGGCATACATGCGCTGCATTCCGAACATGGTTGTAGCTGCACCCATGGATGAAGTGGAGTTGCGCAATATGATGTACACTGCTGCCGAAAAGCAGAGCGGTCCATTCTCCATCCGATATCCGAGAGGGACAGGCACCATAGTCAATTGGCGGCAACCCTTTGAAGCCATTCAAATTGGTCAAGGCCGACGATTGAAAACGGGAAATGACATCGCAATATTGAGCATTGGCGCCATCGGTTCACAGGTCACGAATGCCATTGAGGCGCTTGACAGAAGTGGAATTTCAGCGGCTCATTATGACATGCGATTTGTGAAGCCCCTCGACGAGGTGATGCTCCACGAAATATTCGGAAAGTTTGATGCGGTCATCACCGTAGAAGACGGATGCCTCATGGGTGGGTTTGGCAGTGCCGTTACAGAATTCATGGGAGACAATGGATACCAAGCACAAATGAAGCGCCTTGGACTTGGGGACCATTATGTTGAGCATGGTACGCAAGCCGAACTTTACGCGGAAAATGGCTACGACGCCGCCGCTATTGCCGCAGCCGCAGAGGAATTGGTTTCTGCTGCTGCGACCAACCGCTCCCAGAACATTCAATCTGCCTGATTGATGGAAGAAGCCTCCGGTGCAATCCGCAACCGTGTTGACGAAAGTGGCTTGACTGCCCTTGATCTGGATGACCTTGTTCTCCGGAAGCCCCTGATGCGCTTCGATTTGGCAGAGTGCCTGGAAAATGGCCTGATTCTCAGGGAGAAACCATTCCGCGAGACACTGAAGAATTTGCAGCCAGAAGAATGGGCGGACAAAATTGTAGCCCTCCACTGCAGCAACGATGCAATCATTCCTGAATGGGCGTGGATGCTAGCCACTTCACGGCTCGCAGCCTGCGGCGCCTCGGTTGCCATAGGTACCCCAAGCGAAGTCAAGCAAACGCTTTTGCTGGAAGCCATTCAACGCCTACCGCTCGAGGATTTTACCGACGCCCGGATTGTCATCAAAGGTTGCTCCTCAGGTACCAATGCCGAAAGCCTCGCAGCGGCCATCCGGCATCTGCAACCGGTTGCGCTTTCGATTTTTTACGGTGAGCCATGCTCCACGGTTCCCGTTTACAAACGGCCGAAAAATCAGGCAAAAAATTAAGCCTCAGGTGGTAACTTCGAAGTGTCACACACGCTTCGAAACCCCATGATTTCCGCCCCCTCCGACCGTAAACTTTTCCTTGTTGATGCCTATGCACTCGTTTTCAGAGCGTATTACGCCTTCATCAAGAACCCACGCATCAATTCAAAAGGGCTGAACACCAGCGCGATCTTCGGTTTTACCAATGCGCTACTCGAAGTCATTCGCAAGGAAAAGCCAACCCACGTCGCTGTGGTGTTCGATCCTCCGGGCGGCTCATTCCGAAATGAGCAGTACCCGGATTACAAGGCCAATCGGGACGAAACCCCAGAAGACATCAAACGCTCTGTGCCCTGGATTCTCGAATTACTGGAGGGGATGAACATTCCGGCCATCACTCAAAAAGGGTTTGAAGCAGATGACGTGATTGGCTTTATGGCCAAGAAAGCCGAGGAAAAAGGGTTTGAAGTATACATGATGACACCCGACAAAGATTTCGGCCAGCTGGTGTCCGAACATGTCAAAATGTACCGCCCTGGACGCGGAGGAAGTCCTGCTGAAGTTTGGGGACCCGAGGAAATTTGCGAGAAATTTGGGGTTGACCACCCCCTTCAAGTGATTGACTTGCTTGGCATGATGGGCGATAGTGCCGACAATATTCCAGGAATTCCGGGGATTGGGGCCAAAACAGCCTCCAAACTATTGAAGCAATATGGCAGTTTGGAAGGTGTCATCGAAAACAGCGGTAATCTCAAAGGCAAATTAAAAGAACGAGTCGAAGAGAACGTCGACCTGGCGAAGCTCTCGAAATCCCTTGCGACCATTTGCCTCGACATCCCCATGGAAATTGACTGGGATCAAATGGACTTGGAAGAACCCAACGCTGAAACGCTCAAGGAAACCCTTGAGAATTTAGAGTTTCGGACGCTCGCTCGGCGCATGTTCGGAGATAACGGGAACGATTCCGCTTCATCAACTCCTGCAGCGGCGGCTGCGCAGCAGCAACCAAAGGCACAAGAAGCCCAACTCGATTTGTTCGGAACACCCGAAGGATCGGTCGATGCCGCATCCTCGAATCATTTCGCAACAATTGAGCCGGAAGATGCGGGCTACGCCAGCCTAGCGACGACAATGCACACCTATACCTTGGTGCAAGATTCAAACGGATTGGATGACTTGATGGAGGCACTCGCGGCGGCTTCATCCTTTGCTTTTGATACCGAGACGACTGGGCTGAATACCATGACCGCCGATTTGGTAGGGTTGTCCTTCGCTACCGCAGTTGGCAAGGCCTGGTGGGTTCCCGTTGCCAGTGACGATTGGACCGAGGCCACGTTGCTCGAACGCCTCGGCACCATTTTCTCTGATTCGTCCAAAGAAGCCATCGCCCATCACTTCAAGTTCGATTACAAAATCCTCGCACGGCGAGGCGTGCAATTTGGATGCCGTGCATTCGACACCATGATCGCCCATTACCTCATCCAGCCGGAAAGCTCTCATAAATTAGACCGGTTGGCAGAGACGGAATTGGGCTATGCCACCATGCCCATCACAGACCTCATCGGCAAATCGGGAAAAGATCAAAAGCACATGGGCCAATTGGACCCTGCAAGCATCACCGACTATGCGTGCGAAGATGCCGATATTGCTTTTCAGCTGCGCGAGCGCCTGGCTCCGCAGTTAGAGGACGTGGCTAGCACAGCCCTTTTTTGGGACGTTGAAATGCCGCTGGCCTTTATCCTCGCTGACATGGAATTGGAGGGTGTTCGTATCAATGTCCCAGAACTCGAAAAATACAGCGTCGAATTGGGGGCTAAAATTGACGAATTAACGCAGGCCATCCACGAGCATGCAGGGATGTCGTTTAACATCGACAGCCCCAAGCAATTGGGGCCCATTTTGTTTGAGACCCTCGCCATCCCCGCCAAGGTGAAAAAAACAAAAACGGGCCAGTACCCTACTGGCGAAGAAGTGCTTGAAAAGCTCAAATCCGCTCACCCCATCATCGAATTGGTGCTGAGGTACCGAAAATTGAAAAAGCTCAATAGCACGTACGTCGAACCGCTTCCAAAATTGGTCAATGCCCAATCTGGGCGCATCCACACCACATACCAGCAAACGGTTGCCGCAACGGGTCGATTGAGTTCGAAAGATCCAAACCTGCAAAACATCCCCATCCGCACGCCGGAGGGTCGTGCCATTCGAAAAGCCTTTATCCCGAGGGACGAGCACCACGTGCTCATCGCTGCGGATTACAGCCAAGTGGAATTGCGCATTGCCGCAGCCTTGAGCCAAGACAGTGGCCTGGTGGACGCCTTTGTCCAAGGCATGGACATTCATACGGCTACTGCTGCGAAAGTCTTTCAAGTCCCACCTGAAGACGTTGACCGCGACATGCGAAGCAAAGCCAAGGCAGTCAATTTTGGAATCCTATATGGCCAAGGGGCGTTCGGATTGGCTCAAAACTTGGGCATCCCGAGACGAGAAGCAAAAGAAATCATCGATGCTTATTTCGAACAATTCGCTGCACTCAAAGCATTCACCGCGCAGTGCGTAGACGAAGTGCGGGACAAAGGCTATGCAGAAACCGTGCTCGGTCGGCGCCGCTACCTGCCCGATATTCAGTCCAACAATGCCACCGTGCGGGCTTTTGCAGAACGAAATGCCGTCAACGCACCCATCCAAGGGTCTGCCGCGGATGTCATCAAAGTCGCCATGGTGAAGATTGATGCGGCGCTCAAAGCAAAAGGATTGCGCACCAAAATGATCATGCAAGTGCACGATGAATTGGTGTTTGATGTCCCCGAATCAGAGATCAGTGACTTAAAGGCCTTAATCGGCCCTGCCATGACGGAAGCTGTCGCCTTGTCCGTGCCCTTAGCGGTTGACATGTCCGCGGGGAAAGACTGGTTGGAAGCCCACTGAATGCGCCATCCTTCCTGAACATTGTAGTGTGTGGAACTTTTTGAGTTCCCTTGCGTATATGAGACGGGTACGAGGCAAATTGTGCTTCAATATCCAGAACTATAATCATGCGCATTAACCAACGAATTCAAGCACTGCCCATCGCCTTCGGTTTGGGCTTATTTCTCATCACAGGGTGCGGAGAAACAGCGGATGACCATGGCGGTCATGACCATGGCGATCACAGCCACAGCGAAGCAGAAATGGATAACGACGGCATGGCGGTCACGAGCCGACAAAACACCTTGACCAAGATTTTTCACGCTGCACCGTCTCCCATGGAGACCGCCTCGTTGATCAAGCGGAGCGGAGCGCATTTCCATTCCGATGCATTGAACGCTGCGAATGAATACAATCGCTACACAACAAGTGACAAGCAAGCGATCAACCTCGGCATCTATGGAGCGGACCTCAGTTATGCGACCATTTTTGAAGAAAACAGCACAAGCCTCGATTACTTGGCTTCTATTAAGTCATTGAGCCAAGCCTTGGGAGTTAGCGATGTTCTGAGCGAAGAAGTCATGAACGAAGTCGAAGAGAACCGCAACGATCGCGATGTACTCATGGACATCGTTTCCGAAACTTTCTACGATCTCAATGAACGTTTGAAATTCAATGGTCAAGAGGATTTGGCGGGGCTCGTTGTTGCATCAGGATGGGTCGAAGGCATGTACTTGGCCACCCGTCACCTCGATGCCGCTCCTGACGAATTGAAGCAACGCATTGCCGAGCAAAAGCTCGTCTTGAATGACGTAATGGGACTGTGCAACAGCTACGAGCAAACGCCAGCGCTGACCAACTTGCTTACCTCCATGCAATCGATTGAAAACGCTTTCGGCGGGGTCGCATCAACCAGCAATGAAAGCACCACAAACAGAGAAGAATCCGGTTCATTTACAATCGGCGGAGGGACAACCTTTGCTGCCGATGATGCAACCATATTAGCCATTGCCACAGCCGTTGAATCTGTTCGAGCGGCGTGCATCCAATAAAGTCAAGAAGTACGATGAAGCATACTATAATCCTCCTATTGACCCTCGGGCTCTTTGCAACAAATGCAGACGCCCAGTGCCGGTCATTTACCAAAAAGAATTGCCTCACCGAATTGGAAGGCTACATTCAAAATGACAATTACAACAGCGCCATTCTCATTCCCGGTGACGAGGCGCAGTTGATGTTGACCTTTCTTGCGGGCCAAGAATACCGTTTGCTGGTCTGCAGCCATCCGGTGTTAGGCGATGTTACTTATGAGATCTTTGATGCCAATGGCAAGCGTCTTTTCGACAGCAGAAAGAATGAGCCTGAAATTAGCTACGTCGATTTCAATATGGAGACTACACAACAATTGCAGGTGCAAGTGCACGTCCCCGAGACGCGCTCTGCTATCATGCATGAAGGTTGCGTAACCGTTCTGGTTGGCTCCAAGAGCTAACGATTCCTTCTTTCCATACACCTATCAAAAACGGCCGCTTCTCAGCGGCCGTTTTTCGTTTCCATGCAAAAGCTCAATCGTCCGGCATCTGATTACTGAATCACCAATTGCTTGGTGAAACGACGTCCGTCCAAAACAACGGAAACCAAGTACGTGCCCGCTGACCATTCGACGATTGGCAGATCGACAAGGTGCAAGCCTGGAATAACATTGCGCTGGGTCTGTGACCAAAGCGTTCGTCCTGTCAAATCCATGAACGCAATGTCCATCGTCTGATACATGAGTCGCGTGGAGAAGGAAACCGTCGCTTCGTCTTGCGCGGGGTTTGGGTAGACTTCAAAGTCAACGCCTTCTCCCAATTCCAATTCGAGCAAATCACTCGCCGTGTACGCCGTGATGTTGATGTCGTCCAGGAAGATGTTGTTCCCCAATCGGCTTTCAAACTCAAACATGATGCGAAAGTTTTCTGTATAGAACTGCGAGTATGGAATTTCCAAAACGTAACTGTTCCATTCATCCTGACCATTGGGTGTGAAGACAAACGGGTGGGGCGGAGCAGAAGGTAAGTCTGTGAAACCACGGTGCATGCGCCGCAGACTCCATGTTTCGCCACAGTTGGGAGATGCATAAACTTTCAATCGATCGTCTGTATCATCCTCGTCTTCATTGTTGCCTTTGTAGCAATATGCCCACTTGTACGTCACTTGGATCAGTTCCGCTTCTGACATGTCCATGGCCTGGGAAATCAACTGATCGCGGTTGAATTCAACGTTGTTGGACCAATTGTGAATCCGGAGGCTTTGTTCGCCTGTATAACCTGCGACAGAGGTGACTTCCCAACCATCTCCATCATTGGAAACATCCACCATGAACCAATTGTCATCCAAATCTTCTGCCTCGAAGTTTTCGGTGAATGGGAGGGACATGCCATCTGGATCCAGCACTTGGATAAAGCCCAACTCGGTCAATGAAACTTCATTGCCCCCATTTGAAACGGTCAACGTTACGTCGTAATTCCCTGGCTCATCAAACGTGTGAAGTGGATTCTGATCATTGGCCGAATTGCCATCCCCAAATTCCCATGCCCAACCCGTAACACCGTGGTAACTGTCATCGAAAAACTGGACCGTATCCCCCACGCATATGGTTTGCCGGCTAGCTCCAAATCGTGCCTCGCAAAGAATGGGTTCGAGATTCACTCCCGTCTCTTCAAGGTTTTCAGGAGTCCAAAGCTGATTCCGCTGCGCTACGCCACTGTTCATGGCGGCTCGCATCCGCGTGCGCTGTCCTTCCGAAAACATGCGACCACAGTACGAATACTCCATGTAGTTTTGCACGTTGTCGAGGGAGCCACACGTGGATCCGTTCACATTGCAAGACGTCCATCCGCTGGTTACGGGGGTGTCCGAAACCTGGTCGTCCATGTCGCAATTTTCCGAATCGCCCGGGCTGTTGCTGTTGCCCCAAAGGTGACGCAAATTCATCCAATGACCCGCCTCATGCGTGAGGGTTCGGGAGCGGTAATTGTTGCTGGTGCCAATATTACCCGTGTAATCATGGGCGACTACGATGCCATCATTTCCGGCTCCTTGCGCGCCATTGACGGATCCGGGATAAAGGCTGTAACCTGCCGCACCATTGGCATCCTCAACGACCCAAATATTCAGATAACTGTTCCGTGGCCATTGGATCAGGTCCTTGACCTCACCACCGCCGTCATAGGTCAGTGGAGACACAATGCGATTAATGCCCGTGTGGCAATCGCCTTGCGGATCAATTTGAGCCAACCGAAATTCAATCTCCGAATCCGCCGCGATGCCTTCAAATTCGGATATCACGTCATCCGCATCGGGATTGAGCTTCCGGAAATCACGGTTCATCACTTCTATTCCACTCAAGACCTGCTCATCGCTGATGTTCTCGGGTCCGTTGTAATGAATGACGTGGAAGACCACAGGAATGACAATGAGTTCGTCGCGATTGGCATCTAAGAAGTTTCTCGTCTCCCATTCGAGGCGCGCATCCGCTTGCTCCGCAATGGCCCTTTGCTCGGGGTGAGCATTGAAAAATGCCTGCTCCATTTTCCACTGACCGCAATGGCGAATGGGGGAACCGTCCTGCGCAATGGCTATTTCAGGCGCGAACAGCGCAAGTCCAAACAACACGAAAATGACACGGCTCAGCCATGAAGTGATTAGAGAATAAAGCATGTTTCAAAATCTTGAATCAGCAATTTACTCGATTTTCCTCCTCATCGATGAAACCGAGGCTTCACTGTTTAATTTCACGGCATGAAATCTACCCATCAACTTGGCTTTGTCGCCATGCTCATTGCCTCGGCCAGTTTGTTCGGCTGCGGAAACAGTGTTCCACCGGCATCCCCCGAGCACGAGCAAGTCACCGAAATTTCCATCCTAAAATTGGACTCTCTTCAGCGGGCTCATCCGGAAGCCATCCTACTCGATGTGCGATCCGATGAAGAATGGGCCGCAGGACACGTGGCAGGGGCCAGTTATGTTTCATTTGACTGGGATCATCGCAAAGATCCGTTGAGCGGCATTCCTTGGGATCGACCTGTATTTGTTTATTGCGAGGCGGGCGGACGAAGTGGAGTGGTCACTGAGGAGCTTCGCATCATGGGTCACCCACACATTTTTGACCTGATCGGAGGGATGGAACAATGGATGGAAAATGATGGACCACTGGCTTTTGATGAACCCATACCCCTCGCCCAGAAGACCGATTGAGTCTACTCCTTTCCGATCGATGTAGGCTCGAGGCGGAATCCGACATCCAACATCCCTGGAAGCGGATCCACGCGCATTCCGTGCGCTATTTTCACGGTGTAATCCCCCTTCAAAGGAAAGCCTGTATTCTGTCGAAATCCGATGCGGTGTTCAATGAGATTTCCGATGCCGGAACCAAACCACCTGCCGCGATCATCGGCCAATTCACATGAAATCGTGTCCCTGCGGGCTAAGCCATTCGGAAACGTATAATCCACAAACAAATAGAGGTTGGTGAAAGGATAGTCCTGGTTGTGCCGGAGATCGATGAAAAAATCGAGGCGCTGCAGCGTATCACTCACTTGCCAGTCAAACTTCGCTACATCGTCCGATGCCCAACCAATCGATGCATCCAATGGCTTCGAACCTGCAAAAAGAACTTCTGATCCACAAGCGGTAAGGCCGAGCACTATGCCCAACGCCAATGCGGTCAGCAGTCGAGGTGAAGACGGATTTCGCAAGCGATCAACAGGCATCATTTATTTGGCTGCATCGGAATTCGGTGCCTTCGGCCCGCGAGGTTTCGGTCGGCGCTTGTTGCGCTTTGAACTGTCGCCGCCGGATTTCGCCTCCGACTGAGGGCCCTTCTTTTCTCCGGCTTGTTGCGGGTTTGATTTCCCTTTGGGTCCATTCTTGCCTTGGTTTCTTCGGCCCGACCGCTTCTTCCGGTTCCGTTTGCGTTCGTCGTCAAATCGCGTTACGCTGTCTTGCCCGACCACATTGGAATAGACCTCATCTACTTCATCAGGCTCTTCAATTTGCATGAAGTCCTTCAAATTCACGGGGTATTCACCACGTTCATTCATCGCCATCAATTCCTTCATGTCCTCAAGGCTGACGGCAACGGGGCCATTGCCTGCTCCGTCCGGCGCATTCAAATAAACCAGCCGTTTGAAAATGTCCATCTTGAACACAAACGCACGGCCTTCCTTCAGTTTGATTTTGGTATTGGGCGATGGAAACTCATTGACGGCCTCCACATACTGATCCAATTCAAAATTCAGGCAACACTTGAGCTTGCCGCACTGCCCCGCTAACTTTTGCGGGTTGAGCGACAACTGCTGATAGCGTGCGGCTGAAGTGCTCACGCTTCGAAAATCCTTGAGCCAACTGGAACAGCATAGTTCCCGTCCACAAACACCGATGCCTCCCACACGAGCCGCTTCCTGACGCGCACCAATTTGACGCATTTCAACCCGTATGCCAAAGGCTGATGCCAAGTCGCGAACGAGGAGCCTAAAGTCCACTCGGACTTCTGCCGTGTAGTAAAACGTGGCTTTTTTATTGTCCCCTTGAAATTCAACATCGGCCAATTTCATCTGCAAGCCAAGGCTTTTGATGATTTTTCTGGATTCCGAAATGGTCTCCGCCTCGCGCATGCTCGCCTTCTGCCACGTGTCGATGTCTTCCTGCGTCGCTTTTCGTAAAATTTTTCGAACTTCATGGTCATCCTTGACTCGCTTGGCGCTCATCTGGGCTTTGACCAACTCACCGCGCAAGCTCACGACACCCACATCAAATCCGTGGTCAGAATCCAACACCACCACATCGCCAACCTGAATTTCCATCGCTGCGGACCTTCGGTAGAATCCCTTTCGGTTCGCTTTGAAACGCACCTCGACGACGTCAAACGCACTCTGTCCAGAGGGCAGCGCCACGCCTTCCAGCCAGTCAAACACGGTCAATGGGCCGCATCCGCCGGTTCCACAATTTCCATTGCTCCGACACCCTCTTGGTGTGCCATCCGCTCCATTTCTGCAATTGCTACAACTCATGAGCCCTAAGATACATCCCTTCAGGTTGGCTTCCGAAGCAAAAGACTCACTTGGGCACTTAAATCCAAAAAGACCAACTTCCCGTTCACGTTTCCTGCAATGTCACGGTGCGCATTTTCAAGGAGTTGCTGAATTTCAATCGCATTTCCGTGGTGGATAAAAGGAGCGAATTTCTCTGCGAACGTTCGCTCAGCTGGAGTCAATCGAACCAAACTTTGGGCACCGTAATTGCCTACAATGCACTGCCGAACCATGTGCAGCGCATAGCGAATAAAACGTTTCATCGATTCCCGTCCGGGTTTGGCGAAATCTTCGGCCAATGCCACCGTTTTAGGCGTCTCTTGAACGTAGCACGATCGCATCCACTGGATAAAAAGGTCCCGATCCACCTCGGATCCTCCCGAATGTTTCATGCGCATCGCAGCAGCAACGTTGCCATCCGTGACATGTGTCCATTGGCGCGCTTGTTCCAAATCAACCCCATAGCGCTGGTGCATGCCCAGGGCTGCCAATTCATCGGAGAGCCGGGGCACCTGTATCATCTGTACCCGGGATCGAATCGTTGCGAGCAACTGATTCGATTGTTCACTGACGAACAACATCACCGTGTTGTCCGTTGGCTCTTCAATCAGTTTTAACATCTTATTGGCCGTATCCACTCGCATGGTTTCCGGAAGCCACAAGATGAGCACCTTCCATCCTCCTTGGAACGACTTCAATCCCAATTTTCGGTTCAACTCCAAGGCTTCTTGAACGCTAATAAACAGTTGTTTTTTATCCGCCCCTATCGCTCCCAACCATTCTTCCAGTCCAAAATACGGGTCTTCCAAAACCCGCTCTCGCCAGGCGTTTTGAAAGGGCTGTGTAGTCGATTGCTCCGAACTGTCTTTCTTGAAGAATGGAAAGGACCAGTGCAGATCTGGATGCTGCAATGTCTCGTACTGCTTGCACGAAGTGCAAGAACCACAGGAATCCGCCTCGCTTGGGTCTTGACAATGCAGGTAACGCGCGTAGGCCAGCGCCAAGGCTAGCGCCCCAGAACCTTCCGGTCCATTGAACAATTGGGCATGTGCCACACGCCGATTTTGAACCCCTGTGCGGAGTTTGGATCCAATTTCCTCGTGCCCGATGATGGCTTCAAAACGCATGGCGCGAAGGTAACTTGAAATGCGTCCAGCCTAAAACGCTGCGTGCAAAGAAGTATAGAGTCCCCGACCCGGCGCGCTGATGCCACTGGCGAATACCCGGTAATGCAGATCGAGGGCATTCCGTATGCCCAATCGCCATTCCAATTTTGGATGCACTTGTGCACTGAATTCTCCGTTCAAAGTCCACCAGGCAGGAGCGCCTTCCGGCAACATCAAATCCAAATTGTCGGTCGCGTATGGCCCAAATCGATCGGAGGGTTTGAAGCCACTGAAAAGCACATAACATTCGAAGGTCCACCACCGGCCTTTGTAGTGGGTCGCCACCCTCCCGAATGCAGGCGGAATATGTGACATGGGCAATTTTGTCTTGATGCCCGTGGACGCATCAGGGATGAATTGATGACCCGCCGTCCAATTCACGGCGCCCTGCACATTCCAGGAAGGAGTCAGTTTGGCTTGAATTTCTGCTCGAATCCCGCCAATGTGGGCATGGCTCGCATTGACATTCGTCTGAACCCGCGCTGAATCGCCATCGATGAGAAAGAATTCCTCTCCGTCCAAGGTTGTGTTTTGCGGAACAATGGCGTCGTTGAGGCGCGAAGCAAAGGCACTCACGGAAGCAATCAAATGTTGTTTGCCCCCCCAATCCCATTGCAGCGATTGCTCCATGCTGTATAAATATTCCGGTCGCAAGGAGTCATTTGGAACCAAAACAAAACCGGCCTTTTCCCGCACCTTGCCCATGTCGTCGATGTTGGGGTGACGGAATCCCGTGGAGAACGATGAATTGGAAATCCACTCCCGATTGGCACTGGTCCATTGATCGGAAATTCCCCCCGTCAACGCTCCATTCTTCATGTTCACATTCTCATAAGGCAGCGCAAAAGACGCCGTTGGTTCAAATGCGGCATCCAGGCGCGATCGACTCCATCGCAATCCTCCTGCCAATTGATGCTGATTGATGTTCCATATGCCCGTGGCGAACACCGCACCCGTCCCCATGCTACTTCCAGCATTGGGGTAACGGGTATCGATCGCGAACTGTGCCATGGCCTCATCGGGCGAAAGGGAATCCGACGGAAAGGCCCGTACCTGAAACGCATCTGACTGAACGGCATCCAATGAGCCACTGATGCCTGCGGTCAGCTTCAAGCCATTGTACCATGATTTTTGAACGGTTGAATATCCGTTCAACACCGCAACCTGCTCGATTTGACTTTCACGCCATTCCGATCCAAAACGGCGCTTGATCCGCGACTCCTCAATGTCTTGGTAGGCCACCAAAGATTGCCATTGCACGTTCCAACGGGACAGGGAGCGCGTGTAACGGGCAGAAGCCATTGCGCGTTGCTGAGGCCCATAGTTCCATTCGGCCCATTTCAGCTGATCGCCGGTATAATCTGAGGAGACATCGTAGCGGGGGATGTCACTGCTTTGGCTCCATTGAAAATTCAAGTCCAATAGCGCCCCTGGGACGCGGATCCTGAATTTCTGCAGCATATCCCATTGGCTGTAGCCCGAACCCTTTTGAATGTTGGGATCATCATTGGAAAGCATCACATCCGTGGAATCCACGCGCGCGGCCCAGAGGGTATCCAACCCCCAGGTGGAATTGCCATGGCGGCGCCACTGTCCCATGCGCAAATCGCCATAATCCGAGTGCGTGACAGATGTAATGCTGCCCCACCTTGCTCGAGAAACCTCGAAATCGGCATGCCACGATTGACTCTGGTTCGGAGAGCGATAGGCTCCCGAAGTGTTTACCTGAAAATCATTCTGGCCCAATTTGGGCGTTCGGGTGTGAAAGTGAATCACTCCTCCCAATGCGTCGCTGCCAAACAAAATACTGTGCGGACCCATCAAAACATCCGTCCGCTGCAGGATATAAGGATCCACCGTTATTGCATTTTGCAAATGTCCACTGCGATAGATGGCATTGTTCATGCGGACACCGTCGACGACCAATAAAATTCGATTCGCCTCAAATCCGCGAATAATCGGTGAACCCCCTCCCTGCTGGCTTTGCTGCACCAATACCGATCCTGTCGACCAGAGCAACTCCGCGGCTGTCTGTGGAACCTCCAATCGAATCACTTGATTCTTGCGGTTCGGAATCGCCTGCGCCTG
>DLQB01000030.1:0-121 GCA_002477505.1 Flavobacteriales bacterium UBA7443 | reverse complement strand
GCTGATCAAATCTTCAATCATTCGAATCGAAGGGGGCAGTGGCTGGCCGGGTAAAATCACCATGTCCATGAAACCAACACTTCGAACCAATAATGTATCCGAAGCCATCGATCGCGTGATC
>DLQB01000067.1:15750-17899 GCA_002477505.1 Flavobacteriales bacterium UBA7443 | reverse complement strand
TGCTCTTCCGCTTTGGCCCGCAAATCGTCCAAGTCAATATTTCCTTGGTCATCGCAACCCACAACAACAACCCGCATTCCTGCCATCACTGCGGACGCGGGATTGGTCCCATGCGCAGAAGAAGGAATAAGACAGATGTCCCGATGTTGATCGCCCCGCGACGCATGATAGGCTCGAATCACCATCAACCCTGCGAATTCACCTTGTGCCCCTGAATTTGGCTGCAATGAAACGCCCGCAAAACCCGTGATTTTCGCCAAATCCGATTCCAATTCGTCCAACATTTCAAGCATGCCTCCAGCTTGCTCTCGGGGACAGAATGGATGCAATTCAGCAAAAGCCGGCCACGTGATGGGAATCAATTCTGTAGCCGCATTCAATTTCATTGTGCAAGAACCCAATGGAATCATGCTATGCACCAATGACAAATCCTTGTTTTCCAAGTGCTTGATGTACCGCATCATTTCAGTCTCCGAACGATACCGGTTAAAAACAGGATGGTGCAAGTAGTCCACTTCACGCCATAGCCCCCCCAAAAAGGCTCGGTTCTCCGAAACTTCCGTAAATGGAGTTACGCCAAATACCGTGCACAGATCCATTAACTCTTGATGCGAGACCCGCTCGTGCAGCGACACCCCGACGAATTCGCCTCCTGGGAAGTAGCGCAGGTTGATTTTCATCGCTTCAGCCCGAGCACGAAGAGCTCTCATTCCGTCCGCACCACCCATCACCTTGACTTTCAACGTATCAAAGTAAACCTCATTCAATTGATCGTATTGATCGGATCGTCGCAAGGCTGCATCCAAAATTCGAGCAGCGGAATGAATGTTTTCTGCAATTTCACGCAAACCCTGCGGCCCGTGATAAACCGCATACATCGAGGCCATTACCGCGAGCAATGATTGCGCCGTGCAAATATTGGAAGTGGCCTTGTCACGACGAATGTGTTGTTCCCGGGTTTGGAGCGCCATGCGCAGGGCAGGAGCTCCCAAACGGTCCTTCGAGACGCCTATGATTCGGCCTGGAAAATGTCGCTTGTACTCTTTTTTCGCAGCGAAAAATGCGGCATGAGGCCCCCCATATCCCATCGGAACACCAAATCGCTGGGTTGTGCCAACAACGATGTCTGCCCCCATGCTCCCGGGGCTCTTCAAAATGGCCAATGACATGATGTCCGCAGCAACCACCACTTGTGCATGGGTCGCATGCGCCGCAGAAATGACCTCTGATAGATCTTGGCACACACCATCGCCATCAGGATATTGGAACAACACTCCAAAGACGTCATCTTCAGCGATGAACTGCATTGCGTTTCGGGAAACCACATCGAGGGTCACCCCCAAGTACTTCGCTCGTGTTCGCAAGAGATCCATGGTCTGGGGAAAGACGGCCTCATCTACTAAAAATCGATTGGCTCCCGCTTTGGTGATAGCACGCGGACGAGCGGCATAAGCCATGGCCATGGCTTCGGCGGCTGCCGTAGCTTCATCGAGCAACGATGCATTGGCCAGTTCCATGTCCGTCAAATCACAGACCGCGGTTTGAAAGTTCAAGAGCGCCTCCAATCGGCCTTGGGCAATCTCCGCCTGATAGGGCGTATAGGCGGTGTACCAACCTGGATTTTCCAACACATTGCGTCGGATGACACTGGGCACCTCAGTCGGATTGTATCCCATGCCGATGTAATTCCGGAACACTTGGTTCTTCGATGAAATTCCTTCAATGTGTTCCAAATACTGGCTTTCAGATAATGCTGGGCTCAGCTGGAGCCGGGTCCGCATTCTGATTTTTTCAGGAACCGTCTTGGCAATCAAGTCATCGATGGAAGCAACTCCGATGGAGCGCAACATCACCTGCTGGTCCTGTTCACGTGGACCAATGTGACGAGAAGTGAATTTTGAAGCGTGCATGAGGCAATCAAATGTTGCGCAAATTTAGCAGTTAATGCGTTGATTACATGCACCAGAACGCTGCATTTCTATCCTTTCTGAACAGGTGCAGTTTCAAATGCGTTTTTTGGGGTCCAAATGCAATTTCAAGGGCATTGTACGAACTTTGGCACATGGTGAAAATCGTCGGCTATTCCCACCTTTGGATTGCACTCGGTGCTTTGTGTTCTGCTTTGGCGACGATGCACGCATATGCACCC
>DLQB01000067.1:0-15690 GCA_002477505.1 Flavobacteriales bacterium UBA7443 | reverse complement strand
CGCAGGATTAAGTGGGCACGAATGCCCCAAAACATGCCTGTGGATCGCCGGCAATTCATCGAGAAATGGTTCGAATGGGTCATGAGTAGTTGGATGATTGGTGTTTTGATTTGGGTCGTTACTTTTTGGAATTCGCTCATTCCTTGGTTGAATGCACTCACCGCAGGTTGGCCATTGGTCCTGGCATTGCTGACGTTGGCATTGGGCTATGCATCGAATCCATTCTTGAATCAAGGCAACGGCTGGCGCGATGTGAGCCGTATGAAACTGCCCGTGATTGCGATTACGTGGGGGTTGGCCACGGTATGGGTCCCAGGGGTCATGTCCGGAGAGGGCCCTTGGGAGGTCAATTTGATTGTTCGCGCCATCGCTCAATCAACCTTCATCGCCGGCTTGACGATCCCATTCGATGTGCGCGACTTGCAGATCGACCCAGCGGCAATGAACACCGTACCCCAGCGCATAGGGCAGCGAAGGGCCGCAGTGATTGCACTCTTGCTCATTCTGTTGAGTGGTTGTTTTTTCATGGCGGCTGGGAACGCCCTTGCACCGATGATTGCCGCCGCATGCGCCATTCCCGGTGTCATCTACGGGCGTTCTGCTCGCGACGAGTGGCTTTACAGCATCATCCTTGATGGGTGCCTCATTGTTCAAGGCTTTGTTATCTTTTTCTACTAAGTGTTCCCGAAAATGGCGTTTTTCGTTGGAACTTTAGGCCTCAGACAATTTCTCATCCATGGAGATCAAACCAAAACGATTATTCAGCATCGAGCACGCTCGCTCGCTGGACAAGAATGATCCCATTCCAGATCGACGTTCTGATTTTCACCTGCCCGTCATTGATGGGAAAGAGGTTCTTTATTTTACGGGGAACTCCTTAGGCCTGCAGCCAAAGACAGCTAAACAAGCCATCAAAACTGAGCTGGATGACTGGGCCCAGTGGGGCGTTGAAGGGCATTTCCATGCCCAGAATCCATGGGTGAGCTACCACGAAAAACTGGCGAAAGGGCTGGCCAATTTGGTGGGTGCGAAAGAACACGAAGTTGTCGCGATGAACGCCTTGACGGTGAATTTGCACCTGCTCTTGGTGAGTTTTTATGTGCCACAAGGAAGGCGCACCAAAATCATTTGCGAAGCGAAAGCCTTCCCGTCAGATCAGTACGCTTTGGCCAGTCAAATTCGTTTCCATGGCGGTGATCCCGACACAGATTTGATTGCCATCTCTCCTCGTCCCGGCGCAACATGCATCGAAGAAGAAGACATTGAAAAAGCCATTGAAGCACATGCCAATGAATTGGCCTTGGTGATGATTGGCGGTGTCCATTATTTCACTGGGCAGCTCATGGATATGAAGCGCATTACTCGCGCCGCTCATGCGGTTGGCGCGCATTGCGGATTTGATTTAGCACATGCCATGGGCAATATTCCGATGCAACTGCACGATTGGGGCGTTGACTTCGCCTGCTGGTGCTCCTATAAATACCTCAACTCAGGACCGGGAGCCGTGGCCGGCGCATTCATCCACGAAAAACACGTCGGCCGAGAAGACATTCCAAGGTTTGATGGATGGTGGGGGCACGATGCCAAACGCCGGTTCTTGATGGAACCCAACTTTGAAAGCATGAAAACCGCGGAAGCGTGGCAAATGTCCAATGCTCCGGTGCTCAACATGGCCGTGCATGCCGCTTCACTGGAGATGTTTCTCGAGTCTAGAATCGATCAATTGCGAGAAAAAAGCAAGCGGCTCACCGCTTATATGGAGGCCGGCATCCAGCACGTTGCAGAAGAAGTTGGTTTTCGCGCTGAACTCATTACCCCGACAGATCCCGAGCGTCGAGGCTGTCAGCTTTCCTTGGCAGCACATGGCTTTGGAAAAAGTCTTTTTGAAGCGCTCACGAAGGCCGGTGTGATTTCCGATTGGCGCGAGCCCAATGTGATCCGCATGGCGCCTGTGCCATTGTACAATACCTTTGAGGACATCGCTGCCTTTCTCGCTATTTTCAAGGATTGCACAGAAGCCATGTCTACGGAATAATTTCGCCAACCATTACAGAATACTGAATACGCCATCATGCCTAAATCATCTCGATTTGCCGTTTTTGGAATGGGCCGTTACGGAAAACAAATTGCCTTATCGTTAGCTTCAAAAGGAGCGGAGGTGTTCACCTTCGATAACAACACTGCACGATCCGAAGGAATCAAGGATGATGTTGCCTTAGCGGTGACATTGGATTCAACCGACATCCGTGCGCTCCAAACGCAACGGGTCCAGGACATGGACGCCGCCATTGTTGCCATCGGTGAAAATTTCGAGGCAACGGTCCTGACCGCGCTCAACTTGTTGGACTTGGGCGTGCCCCGCGTGATTGTGCGCTCCAACGATGATCACCAAAAGCGCATTCTTTCAAGCCTCGGGGTCGACGAGATCCTCACGCCCGAAAGCGAAGTCGCAAGCGTGGTTTCCGAGCGACTCATTCACCCGAATATCGGCGGGTTTCTTGCGCTTCCGGATGATTATGAAATCGCCGAAATCCACGCGCCGCAAAACTGCATTGGCCGGACGCTGGGAAGCATTGATTTGACGAGTCGGTATGAGTTGCGGCTCATCACCATTCGTCGGATTTTTGAGTCGAAAGAAGAAGGCGAAGAAAGCCAAGAACACATCATCGGTGTTCCGAAACCGGAAATGGTAATTCAGGAAACAGACACCCTGGTTGTGTTTGGAACATTGTCCGCGGTGAAGCGATTCCTAGAAATCAATTCCTGAACGGCCGATAAAGCTTTGCCATCAAAAAGACGAGAACCACGATCGGTTACCGCAAAATGCGAACGGATCCGGATGCCTCGGTATAGGGACTGAGTTGTCCATTGGCGTCCAAGTAATGCCGATACTTTGCCTGCCAGATGTACAGATCGTCCTGCACATAATGCGTTCGTTGCGGCGCCTGTCCGTGCCAATAATCTCCAATGGTGTCCGCCTGCCACACCAACGCTCCCCATCGGTTGTAGAGCCGAAAATCAAGTTCGATCAAGTTCTTTCCTTCGATTCGAAGCGTCTCATTCAGCCCATCGCCATCCGGCGTGAAAGCCGTGGGAACAAATAGAGCCGGTTCTGAGCAGAAGCCTTGCACCAGGCTCATCTCTTCATTGCTGCAACCTATATCATTTGTAACCACAACGCCGTACAAACCGGCTTCTTCAATCGAAATTACGTTGCCCGTTTGTCCTGTCGTCCATGAATAGCTTGCAAAACCCGCTGGTACAGCGAGTTGGTAGGACACTTCTGGATAATCATCAAAACAGAGCGACGTATCCGCAGGAAGGGCAATGTTGGGACTTGGAAGCGTTTCCACCAACACCGTTCCCGAAATGGAACAATTCCCAGCGTCTGAGACCAGGACGTCATACACCCCACTTTCGTTTACCGTTATTACGGCCTCGTTCGCACCGTTCGACCAAGCGAATTGAAAGGGCCCGGTTCCCGTGTTGGTAGGGGTAGCGTCCAACAAAATACCCGGATTCTCGCACCCTTCAACCGATTCGGGCAAAGCCAATTCTGGCCCCTCTGTGAAAGTAACCTCGATGACATCCGATTGCTCACAGCCTTCCGGAGAAGTCGCATTCAATCCGTAAGAACCCGAAGAAAGCACCGAAAGAACCGGCAGGGTTTCTCCAGCGACAGACCACTCGTACGTGTAGTTCACAGGCAAGCCTGGATCCAAAATGACTTCTGTCCCGGAACATGCCAGAATATCCGACCCCAAATCCATGGCGGGGAAAATTGAAATGACTTCGATTTGATCACTCGCCTCGCATGCATCCCCCGACGAAAAAGCCGAGGAAGCGGAAATGATCGCTGTGACCGTATATACCTGGGTTACTTCCTGCAATACTTGGGGATTCGAGATGGTAGCATTGCTCAATCCAAGGGCGGGTTCCCACAACCAATCAACCGCATCAGGCACGTCTACAGAAGCAGATAGGTATTCTGCCAGCGTGCTGCAGACCGCTAAATCTGGGCCTGCATCCACAGAAAAAACAGGGAAAACCGTAATGGTAATTTCATCGGTATAGACCGAGCCATCTGGTGCCGTCATAATGACCGAGAAATCCGTGGTCACGCCCGGAGTGGTCGTGATTACTTGCGCCGTTGGGTCGCTCACCTCCAATGCTGGCTCCCATTCAAAAGACCAATCTTCAACATCTGTACTGGGATCGAAAGCCAATACGTTGCAGTACATCGTGATTCCATCGGTTGAACCCGCACAAAAGTGGTTTTGCGATGTAGCGATGTAAGGCAATTGGCCTTGAGCAGCGGTTACCGCGAGCACGAGGTACCCAAGGGCCAAAACGATCGTCCTTTTACGATGATTCAAATCCAAAATGGTCATTCCATGAATTCGCATGATTCGCATTTACAATGATTCAACGGGTTCCGTTGATTCTTTCAATTTTGAAAAATCCCAAACCCATTCCACCAGCCAGTTGGATCGAATGGTGGGTGTTTCTTCAGGATAAAAATACGGCTCAGGCACTTCCAATGCACGAAAATCTCCCATTTGCCAGGCACCATCGCCATCAACGTCCCACTCAAATCCCAAATCGTACGACCCCGGAACCAGTCGCGAAAAAACCAATGATGTGTCACCGCTGCACGGAACTCGCACCGTTGGATGCTTCTTTGATTGTAGGATGAACCATCCCGTTCCGGGCAAATTTGACAAGGCAACACTCAACTCTCCATAATAGTCCGAGGCATGAACACTCCATTTCCATTCCAATGTATCCTGCTGTGGGGCACCAATGGGGTTTTTCAATGCTCCGGGAAATGCCGTTAATTCATAATCGGACCCATCCGTCTCTTCGTGCTCCAGTTGCAAATTCCGGCTCAATATTCCGTCTGCCGCATTGCGCATTCGAAAATCCAATCCTCCAAGGGTATCTGCACCACGAACCAACATCCATTGGCTCGTATCGAGCACCACCACAGCTCGATCAAAGGTCAATTCGCGGGTGGTTTGTGCCGAAGACGAGCGGGGCAGCGGTTTCAGTGGATCCGGCCATTGGCGTCTCGAACGGCGACCCAAGCGCACATTGGACGTGTCATTGAATAATTCCCCCGCCCAAACCACCTCCAACATTTCGGGCGCATCGACGAAAGCGGTATCGACCCACATCATCACGCTATCAGCCTTTCGTTCCCAATTGGCAAAAGCCTCTTTCCCCTCGAATAGAGCCGACCAATCTTCTTTCAATGATACTTCATCCCATGGGGCATAAATGGATATTGCCCCCGTAGAATCCAACGCACACGATTCAATATAATGCAATGCCTCCTCCTGCTGCGGTTCAAAACCGGACAGAATATGCTCCACTGAATCACCCGCAGCTATGGCCGTGCTGTCAAATGCCAAATATTCGCCCACATCCCAGGTGTAATCCGAATTCAAATCATCCAAAGCCAGTGGGAAATAATTTCCGTCATCGAGGTAATCAATTTCAAATATCCCCTGGGCATCGGTCATTCCAATCGCGTCAGGCAACACCCCGCTCAAGATGGAATCCTGTTCCACCGGTTCTTGAAAAAGCAAGACACGAAGTCCTTCCTTTGGCTCGCCCGTCATGCGATCCAAAACCCGGCCTTTCAAGGCGAGTGAGTCGATAACGGAACCCGTCGAAAAAGCCCAGTTCAAATCTTCTGCAGGATTGGATTCGTGCAAGTCGACAATGCCTTTGCCAAATGAAAAAACATAGGTAGTGGAGTCTTGGAATGATGCCGGATCCAATTCGATGCGAACTTCTTTTCCTTTGATACGAAAAGTGGGCTTCGTAGGAATGGGCGGGGATATGACCAACTGCTGCTGGGGATTCTTCAGTGCCACAAATTCATCAAATAAAATGCGCAGGGACGAGGGCCGGGCGTTTACCTGGTCGGAAGCAGGTGACATTTTTAAGACTTCAGGAGGATCTTCATCGATTGGCCCCCCCGTTGGAGATGAGATTTGGGCACAGCCACTCAGGAGCAGAAACAAAAGGCCGAAAACGAAATATGGCGGGGTCAGGAGTTTCATGCTTCCCAATGTTGCCATAACTCTTCAATCGCTGAAGTCAAGGGCCTCAATGCCTCGACATCCGCTTCGGAAAAAGCATCGAAATCCAATGCATCAATGTCCAATACTGCCACCACACGACCCGCTGATTGAATTGGGATTACCAACTCCGCATTCGTGGCTGCGCTGCACGCCACATGGCCCGGGAATTCGTGGACATTCGCGACAATCTGAGGCAAGGATGTCTCCCATGCCGCAGCACAAACGCCTTTTCCTTTTCGCAATCGTGTGCAAGCGACGGGGCCTTGAAAAGGGCCCAGCGCCAATTCATCACGGACAAAATCAACCAAATAAAATCCGACCCAGTGCCAATCCGAGGCCTGCTTCAGTGCAGCAGAAACATTGGCCAAATTCGCGACCAAACTTGGCTCTCCCTCCAACAAAGCCAAGGCCTGTGGAATCAGTGCTGCATATGTTTCTTCGTTCAAAGACATGTTAACTGTGGTCGCGGTCCGCTGAACAAAGATACCGCAGTTATGGTGGCAATTGCATTCATGCAATTGCCAGAGTTAACGCTCCAAGCACCTTACGGTTCGATGATTCAAGCACAGAAGCGCACGCTCGAATTGTTGTCCCTGTCGTCAAAACATCATCCACCAAAACAATCGGAATGTTTGCATCAGGTGGCTTTTGACCCAAGCGGTATGCTGAAACCGCCAAATCTTCGCGTTTTTGACGTGAAAATCCCGTGTAACTGCGCCCATGGGAATGGCGGGCCAGCGCCTTTGGATAAACAACAGCATTCCATTCGCGGGCAACACCTCTTGCAATCCAACTTGCTTGGTTAAATCCACGATCCCATTGCCTTCGCCAATGCAGTGGCACAGGAATGAGTGCGATCGGCTGTGCTTCATCCTTGGGCGCATTGTTGGCGTTCGCGACCCATTGCCCCCAGCGCAAACCGAGCCGTCGTCTTCCTTGGTATTTCAACGCGTGAATCTGCCGTTCCAAAGCCGCATTCTCGCGCAACCTGAACCCCGTCCACATTCGATCCAATGCACACCTTTCTTTCATCAATTGCTCTCCGATCTCCCCGCGTAAATCCGGCCAGATACCCTCGCAAATGAGACAGCCAAGCTGCCATTCCTCCTGCGAGGTGAGCCATAACCCGCACTGAATGCAATGCCGGGGAACAATGCCTTGTTTTGCTGAAAACATCTTTCCAAAGTGAATCAGAATCACATTAACTATTTCATGAATTGCATCAATTGAGCCCCAGAATTCATAACCGATGCGCTCATGGATTAAATTGCTCTGAATACTGCAACCATTAGCAACGTTCGACGTAAGCGATAGAACGACATGCCCAAAAAAAGCAGGTAGATTATGGCTTTTCATTTTCACAAAAACAGGGACCTTTATATTCGTCAGCAACGGGCCAACGCGGCCGAGTTCCTCATTCCATTCATTGAAAAGTCCCTCCCCATCGTTGAAGGGATGCACGTCATGGAAATCGGATGCGGTGAAGGCGGCGTATTGAAAGCATTTTTAGACCGCGGATGCCAGGGCGTCGGAATTGAACTCCTCAAAGGAAAAGCCGAACGCGCTCGGGATACCCTGAAGGCAGAAATCGCATCGGGACAGGCCATCGTGATGAACAAAAACATCTACGACATCGATGTGGCGACAGATGTATCACGTCCCTTCGACCTCATCATTTTGAAAGATGTCATTGAGCATATTCACGATCAGGATGCTATTCTCAACAGGCTGCGTGATTTTCTCAGGCCGGGAGGGCACATCTTTTTTGGATTTCCTCCTTGGCAGATGCCTTTTGGTGGGCATCAACAGGTCTTGGCCCACCGATTTTTAAGCAGAACACCGTATTTCCATCTTCTGCCTGTCCCGCTGTACAGGGGCATTTTGAAAGCGTTCGGCGAGACACAAGCCTCGATCGAAAACACACTGGAAATAAAAGAGACGGGAATCAGCATTGAGCGATTTGAACGATTGGTTCGAAAAAATCATTTTTCCATCGCACTGCGCACCTATTACCTCTTCAATCCAATTTACAAGTACAAGTTCAATCTGACGCCGAGGGTGCAGTTTGGCCTATTGACGCGCATCCCTTATTTCCGGAATTTCGTCACAACCTGCATGTATTACTTGGTTCAAAAAGAAGATTGATAAACCTCATCTCTCGGGTCATCTGCAGCGTAACTTCCAATTCCAGAACTATGCGTCGATATTTGCTCCGGTATGAAATTTGGAAAACTTCCGTCCATTGATGAGACGCCTCGGGATTTTTTTCCCCTGCCCCAGACTTCTTGGTTCCTGAAGAATTCGGCCCAATCCCTCGCAGTTTCTGCAGGTGGAACGTCGTGGAACATCCCGCAATGGGTCGGCAGCACTTATCCCGCGAAAACGCCACGAAGGCTGTATCCCGAAACGTATGGAACGCAGTTTGGAACCATCGAATTCAATGCCACGCATTACCGCATTTATCAGCCCGAGAAAATGCGCGAATGGGCGCAAGCGACGTCCGAAGGCTTTCAATTCTGTTGCAAATTCCCGCAAATCATTACGCATTATCGGCGCTTTAAAAATTGCGAAGGACCCACGGACGACTTCATCGCAGGCTTGCTCGCCTTGGAGCAGCGCATGGGGCCATCCTTCATTCAACTGCCACCGCATTTCGCCCCAAAGCATGCCGAGGCAATGTGGGCGTATTTGAAAATGTGGCCAACGGAGTTGCCCCTATCCGTGGAGTTTCGGCATCCGGATTGGTTCGTTCCGGCCACGTTGAATGAGACCGCTCAGCAATTGGCTTCACTCGGCATCGGCATGGTGATCAGCGATACGGCAGGAAGACGCGATGCGCTGCACATGTGTGTCACAGCACCACATGTTTTGGTCCGATTTGGCGGCTACGAAGGACACCCCTTCGACACGGAGCGACTCGAAAGTTGGGCGGAATGGATCGGTTCGAGTGCATCCCACGGCTTGGAAAGGTTTCACCTTCTGGTACACGAACCAGACAGCATCTACACGCCCAATACCTGCGGGCATTTCGCACGAATTCTCGAAGAAAAAGCGGGCTTAGCGTGCCAAGCACCGATCCGAATGCATTGATACACGGCAGTGTTTAGCCGTGACACTTTTTGAATTTCTTCCCCGAACCGCATGGACAGGGCTCGTTAGGCAGTACCTTTTTTTCGGTTCGAATCGGCTCCACTTTTTTCGGAGGAGGTGGCATGGGACGACCACCCGTCCCGGGTGTTATTCCGGGTTGCCTCGATGCCGACATCGCCTGTTCCTGGATGTTTTGGACCCCTTCTTTTGACAGGCTGATTTTGTTGGGCATTCCCGGACGGCGCTGGGGTGCTTGCTGCACTTGTTGACCCTGTTGGCCCGTTGGAATGGTGCAACGCAACAAGAATGAAGCAACTTCGGCGTTCATGCGCTGAACCATGGCCTTGAACAGTTCGTACGATTCGAATTTATAAATCAACAATGGATCTTTCTGCTCAAATCGTGCCAACTGAACATTGGACCTCAAATCGTCCATGTCTCGGAGGTGCTCTTTCCAATACTGGTCAATGATGGCCAAAACAACTGCCTTTTCCAGGCTTTCCATTACGCTCACACCCGATGAAGCAACACTTTCGTCAATGTTTGTCGCGACTTGCATCGTCTTGCGACCATCGGTAAATGGCACCAGGATTTGCTGGTAGTCATTCGAAGGGTCTTCTTGCACTTTTTGAATCACGGGATGCGCCCGTTCCGCCAATTCCGTCAATTTCGTTCGATAAACGCGTTCGGCTTCTTGGTAAGTTGAGAAGGCAACGTCTTCCGGTGATTGAGAGCCAAAAGCATCGGCATCAATCGGCGGTTCAATCCCAAAGTCCTTGAGCAGGGAGAGACGGAAAGGTTCAAATTCCTTTCCGGGGTGATAAGCCAGAACCGAACCCTCGATCAGTTCGAAGAACATGTTGGCGATGTCCGTGCGCAATCGGTCTCCATGCAATGCGTGGCGGCGGCGTTTGTAAATGACTTCGCGCTGAGCATTCATCACATCATCGTATTCCAACAAGCGCTTCCGAACCCCAAAATTATTTTCCTCGACCTTTTTCTGCGCCCTTTCAATGGACTTTGTGATCATGGAATGCTGAATCACGTCACCTTCCTGGTGGCCCATCCGATCCATCATTTTCGAAACCCGGTCCGATGAGAACAACCGCATGAGGTCGTCTTCGAGCGAGACGTAGAATTGCGATGATCCCGGATCTCCCTGCCTGCCGGCGCGTCCTCGCAGCTGGCGGTCAACGCGACGGCTGTCATGGCGTTCCGTTCCAATGATGGCCAGTCCTCCTGCAGTTTTCGTGTCGTCTGTCAGTTTGATGTCTGTCCCACGTCCTGCCATATTGGTGGCAATTGTAACCGTTCCAGGCATTCCTGCCGCTGTTACAATTTCCGCCTCGCGTTGGTGAAGCTTGGCATTGAGCACCTGGTGACTGATCTTCCGAATGTCCAGCATTCGCGAGAGCAATTCACTGACTTCAACCGTTGTCGTTCCAACCAAAACCGGGCGACCGGCCTCCCGCATCTTCTCGACATCATCGATGATGGCGTTGTACTTTTCTCTTTTCGTCTTGTAAACCAAATCCTCCCGATCGTCACGGGCAATGGGGCGATTCGTTGGAATGGCCATAACGTCCAATTCGTAAATGTCCCATAGTTCTCCCGCTTCAGTTTCGGCCGTACCCGTCATGCCCGAAAGCTTGTGGTACATGCGGAAATAGTTTTGCAAGGTAACCGTGGCATACGTTTGGGTTGCCGCCTCGACTTTTACACTTTCCTTCGCTTCAATGGCCTGGTGCAAACCGTCCGAATACCGACGGCCGTCCATGATCCGTCCCGTTTGTTCATCAACGATTTTCACCTTGTTGTCCATGAGAACATAGTCCACGTCCTTTTCGAACAGGGCATACGCCTTGAGCAATTGATTCATGGTATGCACACGCGCACTCTTGACACCATAGTCAGCCATGAGCTTGCTTTTCATCTCAAGCTTGGCCTCCTCTTCGCCCGGACCGTTGTCGATCGTGACCAATTCCGTCGCCAAATCCGGCATGGTGAAAAAGTTGTCGTCCTCCATATTCGCCGTGAGGTACTCGATTCCTTTTTCAGTCAATTCCACCTGATTTTGCTTCTCGTCGATGACAAAATACAGCTCTTCATCTGCCTTCGGCATCTCGCGCTTATTGTCTTGCAAGTAGAACCCCTCGGTTTTCAAAAGCTGCTGTTTCATGCCCTCAGCGCTCAGGAATTTAATCAATGCCTTGGATTTGGGCAGGGCGCGAAAAGCGCGAAACAAAGCCAATCCACCTTCAGCTATTGCATCCTTGCTAGCGTCCTCTTTGGTCAAGAGTTGTTTTGCATCCGCTAAAAACTTTTGCGCAGCCTTCTGCTGAATCGAAACGAGGTTGACCACCTTTGGCTTCAATTCCTCAAATTCTTGTTGGTCACCTTTGGGGGTGGGACCGCTAATGATTAAAGGCGTGCGTGCCTCATCAATCAAAACAGAGTCCACCTCGTCCACAATGGCATAGTGGTGCTTTCGTTGAACCAATTGATCCGGACGCTGCGCCATGTTATCGCGCAAATAATCAAAACCAAACTCATTGTTCGTTCCATAAGTGATGTCTGCGCGGTATGCTGCACGACGGGATTCACTATTCGGTTGATGCTTATCAATGCAATCCACCTTCATTCCATGAAATTCAAAAATGGGTGCCATCCATTCCGAATCCCTTCGGGCGAGGTAATCATTCACCGTCACCAAATGCACCCCCTTTTCCGTCAATGCATTGAGAAACACGGGCAACGTGGCAACCAATGTCTTGCCTTCTCCCGTTTGCATTTCGGCCACCTTACCGCGATGCAAAGCTGTCCCCCCAACCAGTTGAACATCATAATGCACCATATTCCATTCCACCTCAGATCCTGCAGCCAACCATTTGTTATGCCATACTGCCTCATCTCCCTCAATCGTCACACCTGATCTTCGTGCTGCTGTATCACGGTCCCAATCGGTGGCCTCAACCCTGAGTTCTTTGTTCTCTGACAAACGCCGAGCTGTTTCTTTGACAAGGGCAAACGCCTCAGCCATCACCTCTTCCAAAACTTCTTCTAGCTTTTCGTTGATGCTTTTTTCGAGGGTGTCGATGGCATCATAAATCGCTTCCTTTTGTTCCAGGTCCTCTTCGCCCATGGCAGACGCTTTCGCCTTCAATGCAGAAGACTCTTCCTCCAATGATGCCACGTGAGCGGCTATGCGCTTTTTGAGATCCGCTGTTCGAGACCTTAAGCCCGAGTCTTGAAGCTGCAAAAATTCTGCCTCAAAACTGTGAACAGCCTCAACCGTTGGTTGAATCTCACGCAGGTCCCCTTCCACCTTGTCACCGACAAGTTTTTTAAATAACGCTTTCAGCATGGGACAAAAATAAGGAGGATACGGCCGCAAATGCGGCTAATTTTTGCGAAGAACACCCGGAAACAATTGTATGCACGACGAACCTAAAATTCAGCCACCTGTGGTCGTACAAAATCACATTAAAAAAACAGCAATAAACTTGCCCTTACTTTTCCCCAATGAACTAAAAATTCACTCCATCGTTAGGCTAGGCTGAAGCTTCCGAAGAGTGAACAACTTCGCTTGTTAACAACTCCCTTCGATTGTGAATTCTTTTGTTTTGGCGTTGTGCCCCTCTTTGGATTTTCTTTGACTCACAAATGCGGAGAAACCGTTTCTTCGGTCTGCATTCGTTCAAATCAATTGCACCTCCTTCGCCCTTCTCCGGAAGACGAAAAAATGCCTTGAACCACGATTAACTAGCTGCATCCGCAGCAAAACAATCAAACTCAAGGACGGGGATTCGACCCCCTAAACGCCGCGCAGCTGTCGATGGGAAAGGACATTGAATTTGAGGAATGCCAGCCACTGAAAACGAGACTTGATGCACGAGAACTAAAAAAACGCCTTCGCTTCGCGGCGAAGAACACAGTAGAAAAATGAACGAGACAACCGAAAACCAGATCGAAACCACTGAAGTCCAAACGTCCATTGAAGAGGTTCTTCCACAAAACACGGTGGTAGCCGAACCCATTCTCGAAGACAATCCCAACCGGTTCGTCCTCTTCCCGATCAAACACGATGACATCTGGAGTTTCTACAAGAAGTCAGAAGCGAGCTTTTGGACTGCAGAAGAAATTGATCTTGCCGCTGACCTCGTGGACTGGAATGACAAACTCAATGATGACGAGCGCTATTTCGTCAAACACATTCTCGCCTTCTTTGCCGCATCGGATGGCATCGTGAACGAAAACCTCGCCGAAAACTTTGTTGCGGAAGTGCAATACACGGAAGCCAAGTTCTTTTACGGTTTCCAAATCATGATGGAGAACATTCACTCCGAGACCTACTCGTTGTTGATTGATACCTACATCAAGGACGATGCTGAAAAAGACAAGCTCTTCAACGCCATCGAAACCATGGATTGTGTGAAGAAGAAAGCAGAATGGGCATTGGACTGGATCGAGAACGGCTCTTTTGCAGAGCGCATTGTCGCATTCGCGGCTGTCGAAGGAATCTTCTTCAGCGGAAGTTTCTGCTCAATCTTCTGGTTGAAGAAGCGAGGCCTGATGCCAGGATTAAGCTTCTCAAATGAGTTGATCTCACGCGACGAAGGCATGCACTGTGACTTTGCTTGTTTGCTCTACAATGACCACATCGTCAACAAGCTGCCGAACAAAACTTTGCGCAAAATCATCATCGACGCTGTTGAAATTGAGAAAGAATTCATTTGTGAATCCTTGCCCGTTCGATTGATTGGGATGAACTCTGACTTGATGTCTCAATACATCGAATTTGTTGCCGATCGCCTGCTTGTCGAACTCGGTACCGACAAAGAGTACAACGTGAGCAATCCATTCGACTTCATGGATATGATTTCGTTGCAAGGAAAAACCAACTTCTTCGAGAAGCGCGTCGGCGAATACCAAAAGGCGGGTGTCTTGAATAAATCTGATGAGAGCAGCAAATCATTCAGCCTCGATGCTGACTTCTGATTGACGTTTTCTTTACGCCACACCCCTCACCCACGACTCACCCCATTATTCCCTAGCACATGCACGTACTAAAAAGAGACGGACGCAAGGAGCCCGTTCAATTCGACAAAATCACAGCAAGAATTAAAAAACTCTGTTACGAATTGCACCCAGCCGTGGATCCTGTGAAAGTCGCAATGCGAGTGATTGAGGGGGTGTACGACGGAGTAACTACCACTGAATTAGATAATTTAGCCGCAGAAGTGGCGGCGACCAACGCGGTAACGCATCCTGATTATGCGAGCCTCGCAAGCCGAATTGCGCTATCCAACCTCCACAAGTCAACGAAGAAATCCTTCGCTGAGACGATGGAAGATTTGCACAATTACATCGATCCTATCACAGGGCAAAACGCTTCCTTGGTCGCCACAGATGTCATTGAAATCATTCGTGAGCAGGCGGAATTTTTGGACTCACAAATCATCTATGATCGGGATTTCAATTACGATTATTTCGGATTCAAGACGCTGGAGCGAAGCTACTTGCTGAAAATCAACGGTAAAATTGTGGAGCGCCCCCAGCATATGTTGATGCGCGTTGCAGTGGGCATTCACAAGGATGATATGGACGCAGCGGTAAACACGTACAACCTGATGAGTGACGGCTGGTTTACCCACGCCACGCCCACCCTCTTCAATTCAGGCACCCCGAAGCCTCAAATGTCCAGCTGCTTCCTTTTGACGACACAAGAGGACAGCATCAGTGGCATTTATGACACGCTCAAGCAATGCGCCAAGATTTCCCAGAATGCTGGAGGCATTGGTTTGTCCATACACGATATCCGCGCCACTGGTTCTTACATCAAAGGCACCAACGGTACGTCCAATGGAATCGTGCCCATGCTCCGCGTTTTCAACGATACAGCCCGCTACGTCGACCAAGGTGGAGGGAAGCGAAAGGGATCTTTTGCGGTCTACATCGAACCGTGGCACGCGGACATTTTCGACTTCTTAGAGCTGAAGAAAAATCACGGAAAGGAGGAGCAGCGTGCACGGGATTTATTCTATGCCCTTTGGATTCCCGATTTGTTCATGAAGCGGGTTGAAGAAAATGGCGATTGGACATTGATGTGTCCGAACGAATGCCCCGGGCTTTCTGATACGCACAGCGCTGACTTTGAGGCGTTGTACACCAAATACGAGACCGAAGGCAAAGGACGCAAAACGATCAAAGCCCAAGAGTTGTGGTTCAAAGTTTTGGAATCACAAATCGAAACCGGCACACCTTACATGCTCTACAAGGATGCAGCGAACTCCAAGTCGAACCAGCAAAACCTGGGCACGATTAAGTCTTCGAATCTCTGCACGGAAATCATTGAGTACACCGCGCCAGACGAAGTCGCCGTTTGCAACCTGGCCTCTGTTGCCTTGCCGAAGTATGTCAAGAACGGTACGTTCGACCACGACAAACTCTTCGAAGTAACGTACCAAGTGACGCGGAACCTCAACCGCATCATCGATCGCAATTATTA
>DLQB01000149.1 GCA_002477505.1 Flavobacteriales bacterium UBA7443 | reverse complement strand
GGAAAACGATCCAAGTCTTGGGCGTAGGGCAAGACCACTTGGGTCTCAAACCCCAAATACTCGCGCGACCAAATGCCTGTCAACGCTGAAATGAGCGGTAAATTCTCCCGATCAGGAGCCTGTTGAAAGTGAATATCCATGGCACGAGCCCCTTTCAACAACGCCTTGAAATTGCCACTTCCAACCCCACAGGCAATGGACAGCCCCACCGGCCCCCACAAACTATAGCGACCACCAACCCAATCTGAAAAACCAAATGTTCGCTGCGCATCTATTCCAAACTCCCCTGCAGCACTGAGATTCGTGGAGACTGCAGCAAAGTGTGACTGAACAGCTTCTGTTCCAAGGGCATCCACCAACCACGCTTTGGCTGCCATCGCATTGGCCATTGTTTCCTGCGTCGTAAATGTCTTACTGACCACTATGAAGAGCGTGTTTTTAGGATTCAATCCATCGAGAACCGCTTCCAAATGAGCGCCATCCACATTGCTCACGAAATGAATGCTCGGACCTCCATCATGGAACCGACGCAAGGCCTTGGTTACCATCAATGGACCGAGATCGGAACCACCGATGCCTATGTTCACTACGTTGTGGATTTCAGCGTTGGCTCGCACCTCATCTGCAAAAGCTAGCATGGACTTGCGCACCTCCAAAACAGCAGGCATTACATCGTCACCATCTACCTTGAAGTTGTCGCCATCTTCTGCTCGCAGCGCCATGTGTAAGACGGCTCGTCTTTCCGTTTGATTGATGGCAGACCCTGAAAATAGATCTTCACGACCTTCCTGCCAGCGCGCCTCAGACGCCAGCTCATGCAGCGCTTCCATTGTCGCTTTCGAAATGCGATGCTTGGACCAATCCATCATCAGCCCATTCGTTTCCGCATGCATGGAATGGTAACGATCTGGTTCTTCTTCAAAAAAGTCCGTTACCGAGCGGTGGCCATCCGTTTTTGCCAAATCCAGCAAACGCTGATGTGATTTGGAAGCCTTCAAATGAAATGATTTGAGCATTAGGCGTTCCGGTTCACGCAATTCAAATCCTCAAACGCCTGCTTGAGACGAGCGCTGAAGTATGTTTCGCCTTGACGCAGCCAAACACGCGGATCGTACTTCTTCTTATTCGGAACCTCTGGTCCCTCCGGGTTACCGATTTGCGTTTTGAGGTAATCGTGGTTGTGATCCACATAATCGCGTATGCCACTCAAAAACGCCCACTGCATGTCCGTATCAATGTTCATTTTGATGGCACCGTAAGAAATGGCTTCACGAATTTCATCTACGCTCGAACCACTGCCTCCATGAAAAACAAAATCCACAGGATTGCTTCCTGTGTTGAATTTCTGCTCGATATGTTTTTGACTATTGTCCAAAATTTTTGGCGTCAAACTGACATTCCCTGGCTTGTAAACCCCATGGACATTCCCGAATGCCGCTGCTATCGTGAATTGGTCGCTCACGGCGTTTAACGCTTCATAAGCGAAGGCAACTTCTTCTGGCTGCGTGTATAATTTGCTGCTGTCAATGTCCGTGTTGTCTACCCCGTCTTCCTCTCCTCCGGTCACGCCGAGCTCAATCTCTAGGAACATGCCCATCTTGTGCATACGCTCGAGGTAGGTCGTGCACGTCGCAATGTTTTCCTCAATGGGTTCTTCACTCAGATCAATCATATGAGAACTGAACAAAGGTGCTCCAGTCTTTTCGAAGTGTGCTTCACTCGCATCCAACAAACCATCAATCCACGGCAACAACTTGCGTGAACAATGGTCCGTATGCAAAATGACGGGAACACCATAGGCCTCTGCCAAGGCATGTACATGGTGTGCTCCGGCAATGGAACCGAGCACAGCATTTTGCTGGTCAGACATTTTCAATCCTTTGCCTGCATTAAAAACCGCTCCACCATTGGAAAACTGCACAATCACAGGCGAATTCAAATCACGGGCCGTTTCAAGCACGGCATTGATGGAGTTTGAACCGATGACATTGACTGCGGGGAGAGCGTATTTGTTTTTTTGCGCATCTTGAAAGACGGCACGTACTTCTTCTCCACTCAATACTCCTGCTCTGAATTTTTGACCCATTTTCATTTGAATTTGGGCACAAAAGTATGAAGCGAAATCGACTTAACCTTTGCAATCACACAATGCTTTTGACCGACCCAATCTTCCCTTGCTATGGCACTACTGGCAAGTTTTCAATGGACTGTTTCGCCCAAATTGCTGCGGGACTCTCCGGGTGCAGCTCAATCACCTGCTCATAAATTTTCCGCGCTTGCTCCCGGTCATTGAGCTCAACTTCAGCAATGAAGCCAACCAAAAATGCACAAATGGGACGCTTATCGAAGTCCTTGTAATGATCATGAATGTCACGAAGCTGGGTCATCGCTTCTTGAAATTGGCCCGCGGACCGAAGCAAATCTGCTCTTCGAAAAAGAAACTCTGGTGTCTGCTCAAAATCATGACAACCATTTGAAAATTCAGCATAGGCACGCATCAAATCGCTCCGCAATGAAGCGTTCAGTGTTTCTGGGGATGCAAGCATCTGCTCTTCCATGTCTGCAATTGCAGCCAGGCGATCGGCACAACGATCTGAGGAAGCGTCTTCCGTGCAGCGCATGAGCGGGGAAGAGAGCACAAGCAAAAGCCCGACCTGTATTGCAGGTGACAAGTTGATCATCGACCGCGCTGCTGAGGAAAACGCATCCGGTAACTGACAGGCACCTTGCCTTTGCCAATGTCGCGCAACTTTCCGTGGAGCAATCTCCGGCGCATGGGCGGAATATGATCCGTGATCAGCATCCCGTCCAAGTGATCGTTTTCGTGTTGAACAATTCGCGCGGCTAGTCCGGTGAGCCTCTCCTCCTTCAATTCCCAATTCGCATCGTAATATTCCACGCCAATGGAAACGGGTCGCTCAACCCCTTCGCGAATGCCCGGTATAGACAAACACCCCTCCTCCATGTCGCACAACTCCTCTGACTCCTCGAATATCACAGGGTTAATCATCACGCGTTTGAAATCAACGCACGAGGCATCTCCTCGCTCTCCATCCGCGAAAGGCGAGCCATCGCAAACGAAAATTCGAATCGACTGGCCAATTTGCGGGGCAGCCAACCCAACTCCATCCGCATCGTACATGGTTTCCCACATATTCTCGATCAAAGCCGCCAAGCCTTCGTGCGGCTGGACAATTTCAGCAGCCTCCGCCTTCAGCACCGAATCCCCAAATGCAACTATCGGTAAAATCATGGGGCAAATTTAGGGCACACATCCCCTTTCTAATCCCTACTTTTGCGCCATGAATGAACTCGACAACATTCCAGCGGCCATTGAAGCCGTTCGCAACGGAGAAGTCATCATCGTTGTCGACGATGAAGACCGAGAGAATGAAGGTGATTTTCTAGTTGCTGCGCGTCACGCAACACCCGAGGTTGTCAACTTCATGGCCACGCACGGACGAGGGCTGATTTGCGCACCATTGATAGAAGATCGCTGCGACGAATTGGATTTGGAGTTAATGGTTCCTGCCAACAATGCCGCATTTGAAACCCCTTTTACCGTGTCGGTCGACTTGCTTGGCCATGGTTGCACCACCGGGATTTCTGCTCAAGATCGAGCAAAAACGATCAAAGCCTTGATTGATCCAGCGACAAAAAATGAGGAACTCGGCAGACCGGGACACATTTTTCCACTTCGCGCAAAGCGCGGAGGGGTGCTGCGCCGTGCAGGACACACTGAAGCCGCCATTGACTTTTCCCGGCTGGCCGGATTCGAGCCTGCTGGAGTGATCGTCGAGATCATGAACGAAGATGGCACCATGGCACGGTTGCCCGAATGCCAAGAATTGGCCAAGAAATTTGATCTTAAAGTCGTCTCCATTGCTGATTTAATTGAATATCGGCTTCAGAATGAAACACTCATTGAACGAACCATAGAAACCGAAATTAACACTGCTTTTGGATCGTTCAAGGCCATTGCTTTTCGTCAACTCACCAACGACATGGAACATTTGGCCTTGGTGAAAGGAGAGTGGAATGAAGAAGACGAAGTCCCTATCCGCGTGCACAGCAGCAACTTGATTGGCGATGTCTTTCAATTGCTCGACATTGGAAAAGGCCCAAAATTGCATGCCGCCATGCAGCGCGTTGAAAAAGAAGGGAAAGGAGCGATTATTTACATCAGCAGAAGCTCCAACGGAGGCGGACTTCTCGAAGAATTGCGCGTTTTCGAAAAAAATCGAACGTCAGACGAAGTAAAGGCTGCACCAATGGATTCAAAAGATTACGGCATCGGCGCACAAATCATCCGGCATTTGGGCATTCGAAAACTCAATGTTCTCACAGACACCGACCGCCCCATTGGAAACATTGGATATGGTCTGGAAATTTGCAAACTGTCGCCGCTCACCTGATTGTAAACGCGAAAAATCAATCACGAAAAAAGCCCTCAATCGAGGGCTTTTTTCATGCCTAACAGCCGTGCTTTACGACTCTTCTGAAGCGCCTTCCTCTTTTGCGCTTTCGCCTTCAGCTGCTGATTTCTTATCAAACTTCTGGTACTTCTGACGGAATTTATCGATTCGTCCTGCTGTATCCACGAATTGTGCCTTGCCTGTGTAGAAAGGATGTGACTTGTGGCTCACCTCCATCTTGATCAATGGATATTCCTTTCCATCCTCCCATTGGATGGTTTCCTTTGTCGTCGCCGCTGAACGGCTCAAGAATGAGTATTCATTCGACATGTCCTTGAACACAACCTCACGGTAGTTCTCTGGGTGAATTCCTTCTTTCATGGTCTCTTGTGTTATCCTTAGCGGGGCGCAAAGATAGATGACAATCAAAGAAAATCAAATACTTGCACTTTTTAACGAAAGCATGTCAATAACCAATTCGCATTCGGCGTTTTGACATCATGTAAGCCTCTACGTTTGTAATGGTTTTAAGTGAGTTTGGCCACAGCGCCAAGCATCAAGTGATAATTTGGTTAAGTTGGTCCTGCCCCAAAACGTTGGGGCAGGACTATTTTTTTGCCCCTATCCCACTCCCGATGCGTGCGCTTCACTCACAAAGTGCTGTTTAGAATTCCTTAAGAACCCCCGCAAAAACAGCTCACCTCACGATAGCTTGCATGTATGATTGGCACTGTCTTTCATCCATATTTCTGGCTCGCAAGTTTGTTGATTCGACCGATAATCATCGCTGGAATCATCAACCATGGCATCGTCGAGGAACATGATTTGCCTGCACAAATGCACGTTGGGCAAACAGCGCTGGCCACCTGGAGCCTAGAAACAGGAAGCTCTGGCGGCTTTGCTCGTTTTCAAGCCCAATTCCCAGAAGGAGTGGTTGCTGAGTCGATTGAAGACTCTGGAGCCTCTTTCACCTTTGAAAACGGCCGAGGCAAATTCATCTGGGTCGACACCGCACCCGGAGAAACAATCTTTCTCAAAATGCGATTGACCGCCACCTCTCAGTTTCAAGGAGGAACAATCACCCAATGGTTCTCATATATCTCTGACGGAACAAGGAAGGATGTTGAATTCGAACCTCATCATGTATCGCTGGAAATTTTGGAGGATGAAGTCGGTTTCGACCCCGCAAGCCCAAATGGCCTTTCAATCATTCGCAGCTGGCAAGCTGAGGGGCCCGATGTGGGGAAAATGACATTATCCATCAGCGGTCATGAACCTGGGCAGTTTCTAAAAATTGAAGACGTCTTGTTGGGGCAATGCAAGGCTGAACCCCTTGAAGATGGGGAAGCCAGCTTGAGGGATGTGTTTGACCAATCCATCTTGTTCGTCTGGCAGCAATCACCCGAAGGCCCTTTTGAAGTCTCGTATCGCGTAATGGGAGACACCGAAATCTGTTCGAGCACAATTCTAGGAAAGGCCTCCACCGTGATTCAAGAGACCGCTGTGGAATTGACCATAGACGCCTTGGAGCCCGAACTTGAGGCTATTGCAGCCTCCGATCCTGTGGAATCAGCACTTGAGCCGAAGAACGGCAGCAATCCAAGCAGCCAAGATGCATCAGCGAATCCTCAAGGTCAGGCGCCGTCGCAACCAGGCATCCGATTCAAAGTGCAGGTTCTAGCATCTCACCAACGTGTGCCTGCATCTCATTTTGTCCAGCGCTACCAATTCAACAAGGCCCTGATGATCGTGGAGCACGAAGAATGGATCAAATACATGACCGGCTCATTCATGCAATACGAAGCTGCACGTGATGAGCGGGTTCAAATTCGCGCAAATCACGATTTACCTGGCCCATTTGTTACCGCCTACAACGGAGAAAGTAGAATAACGGTTCAAGAGGCCTTGCTCACCACACAACAAAATTGGATACCCTAATGTCGACTGTGCAATCAGATTGGAAATCAACAATCAAGGGATACGAAGAGCACCTTCGCCTCGAACGTGGTTTAAGTGAGAATTCCATCGCCGCTTACTTGCGCGACATCAAGCAATTTTCGAAGTACTGTTTGGAAGAGCAATCAATCCCTCATCCAGGTAAAGTTGACACCGATGCGGTTCAACAATACATGCAGTTTTTATTTGACCGTGATATTGCGCGCAATAGCCAAGCCCGAATGCTATCCGGTATCCGGAGTTTTTCAAAATACCTGCGGCTTGAAAAAATCATTTCCATTGATCCGGTTGAATTGGTCTCTTCGCCTCGACCGGAGCGAAAACTACCGGATGTCCTGAGCATCGAAGAAATTGATCGCATCATTTCAAGCATTGATCTTTCTCGGAGAGAAGGCGTGCGAAACAAGGCAATGCTCGAGGTTTTGTACAGTTGCGGGCTTCGTGTCACCGAGCTTTGCGAGTTGCAGCTTTCAAAAGTTGATTTTGTCGATAAGGTTGTTCAAGTCACTGGAAAAGGAAATAAGGTGCGAATTGTTCCGATTGGCTCCACCGCGCTCAATGCAATCGATGATTACCTCGTGCAGTATCGTGCCGAAATCCTTCCCATGAAAGGCCATGAAGACACCGTTTTCCTGGGAAGACAAGGACGAGGCCTCAGTCGTCAAATGGCATTTACAATGTTGCGTCGCATATCCATTCAAGCGCAAATTCGAAAGAGCATCTCTCCCCACACGTTCCGACATAGTTTTGCAACGCATCTGATTGAATCAGGCGCCGACCTTCGTGCGGTCCAAGAAATGCTGGGGCACGAGCAAATCGCCACCACCGAAATCTACACCCACCTGGATCGCCGGTTCCTCAGGGATCAGATTGAGCATTTCCATCCGAGGTCGCCTGAGTCCGCCACCAAAAAGCAAAAATCTTGACCTTAAGGACTGCTTGCTGCAGCCTCCTCCCCATCGGACTGGCCATCTTTATTGTGGGCTTCCGCGACCTTACAGTTGCTGAACCTCCCGCAAATCTGGAGGTAAAAACAATGCAATTCATGGCGGCAGACTTGACCACTGCTTTGCAAATGGATGTTTATTCCAAAGTACTGCCTGAAGAATCCGCCGACCCTGCTCTCGAACGCCCCCTCTTTTTATTCCTGCACGGAGGAGGCTTTTATGCCGGATCCAGGAATCATCCGCTCAATGTGGAATTTTGCGAGCAATTAGCTGGCTACGGCATTGATGTGGCATCCATCGATTACCGCTTGCTTCAAAAAGACCAAGGATTTCATTGTGAGATTAGCATTGCAGCCAAGCGCGCGGCGATTGAGGCTGCTGCTGAAGATTTAACACAAGCCCTATCTGTGCTGCGTCCCAATTATCCCTCAGGAATCTTTGTTGGAGGCAGCTCTGCAGGCGCCCATGCCGCTCTGTATGCGGCCTATCATTTGAAATCCTTCGACGCCACGGGAGTCATCAGCATGTGTGGTGCAATGGAACCCGTCGAAAAGGCCGCTAATACACCCCTTTTGGCCTTTCACGGGACTTGCGATGCTTTGGTGCCTTATGGTGAAGCAATCCATCACCACTGCCGACGTGATGCGCCGGGCGCTTTACTTTTGCATGGTGGCGGTGCCGCTGCAGAATGCCTTCCAAACGCCCAGCTTCACGCCTACCTCAATGCCGGTCATGGCCTCACCAATGTATTATTGGGTGACACCGACTGCAGCAAAACGTGCGCTCAATTCATACAGGACTGCCTCGACTCAAAAGATATTCGAGGCAAAACGGTTTATGCATCCAATCAAGAATGCACGTTACCTTCACCATTCCTTCCCTGCCAACCTTGACACATGCCACGATTAACGCTACTGGCCTTCCTTACTCTTGGAATTTTTCCTTTTGCGTCCAGCGCTCAAAACCTACTGGCGGATGAACGTGGCTATATCGTCCAGGTGGGCGATCCAATCCCCCCCTTCGCCTTAGAAGACATCCAGGGAAACACATTCACGCGAGAATCCCTTCTGGGAACGACGTATATCTTACAATTTACCGCTTCGTGGTGCGGTGTGTGCCGGAAAGAAATGCCCCACCTCGAAAAAGAAGTGTGGTCGCCGTTTCGGCAGGCAAACTTCGTTCTATTGGGAGTGGACTTGGACGAACCGCGCGAAAAGGTGATTGACTTTGCCAATCAAATGGGAATCAGCTATCCCATTGCACCGGACCCTGGAGGAAAACTGTTTTACTCAATCGCAGCTGCCAAATCAGGCGTTACGCGGAATGTGGTCGTCAACGACCAAGGTGAAATCGCATTTTTGACCCGGCTTTTCGAGGCGGAAGAGTTTTCAAAAATGATCGAAGTTGTAGAGAACTTGGTCACGGAATGAATGCCAGATTTGGACAATCCGAAATTCACCGCCCGCCCGACCACTTTGCAACAGCTTCGTCCAACATATGACGGACATTGTCCAATGGGATAACACCCAGCCCCAGATGATGGAAGGCGCGTTTCAGCGTTTCGGGGGCATCCTCAACGGCAGCTGCTGGCGCATGGGTTGCCTTTGAGATTTTCTCTCCATCACTGTTCAAAGCCAATGGCAAATGGCGATAGCGAATGGGTTTCGCTCCTAACGCCTGTTGCAGCTTGATGTGCGCTGCGGTGATCGTCAATAGATCTGCACCGCGCACCACATCCGTGATTCCCATGTCACAATCATCGATTGCATTGGCCAAAGGGTAACTGAAAATTCCGTGGGCATTCTTCAGCAGAAAATCACCTACCTCAGCGGAAAGGTCAATCTGAGTCGTTCCGCACGACCGATCTTCCCAAGCAATCGTCCCATCCGCGCACTTAAAACGGAAAGCCAGGCCCACGCTGCGTTGAAGAGAACGGCAAGTACCGGGATAAATCGCACTGTATTGCCAATCCTTCCGGGAGCAATTGCAGAAATACACGTGGCCCGAAAGCGTCAGGTACTCCAGCATCTCTTGGTACCGTTCAAAATGGTTCGCTTGATAATGCGGCTGGCCATCCCAGTGGAGTCCGTGCCCTTCCAAAGAGCGGAGAATGGAATCAATGCAGCCGGGCGCTACGCGGGGAGGATCTAAATCATCAATGCGAAGTTTCCAGATCCCACCAGCGGCCTTGGCATCCAGCCAAGAGCCCACCGCGGCAACGATTGAGCCAAAATGAAGCGGACCCGAAGGGGTCGGCGCAAAACGCCCAATATATTCAGTCGCGGACAAGCTTTCTGTATTTCACCCGTTGCGGCCCTGCTTGACCCAGTCGCTTCTTTCGATTCTCCTCATATTCGCTGTAGGTCCCTTCAAACCAGTACACTTGGGAATCACCTTCAAAGGCCAAAATGTGCGTGCAGATGCGGTCCAAAAAATACCGGTCGTGGGAAATGACAACCGCACAACCCGCAAAAGATTCGATCCCTTCTTCCAATGCGCGGAGGGTATCCACGTCGATATCATTGGTCGGCTCGTCCAAAAGCAAAACGTTCGCTTCGGTTTTTAAGGTCATGGCCAAATGCAGTCGATTTCGCTCACCCCCCGAAAGCACACCGCATTTCTTTTGCTGATCCGAACCGTTGAAATTGAATTTCGACACGTACGCTCGACTGTTGAAGAGCTTGCCACCGATTTCCAATTGATCCGTCCCACCACTGACCACTTCCCAAACTGTTTTGTCCGGATCAATAGAAGCGTGTCGTTGGTCTACGTAACCGATTTCGACGGTTTCTCCCTTCTTGAATGCACCACCATCCGGTTGCTCCTCGTCCATGATCATCCGAAACAAGGTGGTCTTTCCGGCCCCGTTTGGACCAATCACACCTACAATTCCTGCTGGTGGAAGGCTGAAACTCAAATCCTCAATCAAGAGCTTCTCACCAAATGCTTTTTGCAATTTGTCTGCCTCGATGACCAAATTGCCCAAACGCGGACCATTGGGAATCGGAATGGACAATCGAGCGTCCTTCTCATTGGTTCCCTCAGCAAGCATTTTCTCGTAATTGTTCACACGAGCTTTGTTCTTGACGCGCCGTCCTTTGGGCGATTGCTTGACCCAATCCAACTCCCGTTCCAATTCCTTTTGCCGTTTTGATGCTTGTTTCTCTTCCTGCGCCAAGCGCTTTGTCTTCTGCTCCAACCAAGAAGCATAATTCCCTTCATAAGGAATTCCTTCTCCTCGGTCCAGTTCCAGGATCCACTTCGCGACATTGTCCAGGAAATAACGATCGTGCGTCACGCACAAAACGGTTCCCGTGTATTGCTCCAGGTGTTGTTCTAACCAATCGATGGATTCAGCATCCAAGTGGTTGGTCGGCTCGTCCAAAAGCAAAACATCCGGCTGCTGGAGAAGCAAGCGGCAAAGCGCCACGCGCCGAAGTTCCCCTCCCGAAAGCATTGAAATTTTAGCATCGTCCGGAGGACAACGAAGGGCATCCATTGCAATGTTTAGTTTCGTATCCAATTCCCACGCATTCAATGCATCGATGCGGTCTTGAACCTCCGCTTGGCGATTGATTAGCGCCTCCATTTTATCGGGGTTGTTCAGGATTTCTTCGTCCATGAACTTCGCGTTGATCTCCTCATATTCCTTGAGCACTGCTACAATTTCTGCTGTGCCTTCTTCGACAATCTCCCGCACGGTCTTGCTCTCGTCCAGTTCCGGTTCCTGGGACAAGTAACCTACCGACAGGTTGGACGACCACGTCACGTCGCCGGTATATGCTTCATCCAAACCGGCGATGATCCGCATTACTGTGGACTTTCCAGCACCATTGGCTCCTAAGATTCCGATTTTCGCGCCATGGTAAAACCCCAAGGTCACATCCCTTAAAATCTGCTTGCCTGCTGGGGTCACCTTATTGACCTTGTGCATGCTAAAAATGACTTTCTTATCGTCTGACATCGTATTTGTTTTCGGGGATTGCTCCCGCAATATTACGTCGAAGCTGCTTATGCCTGCTCGATTTCTATAACTGTAATTTCAGGTGGCATGCCCACACGGCCATGGAATCCCAAGACGCCAAAGCCTCGATTAATGTGCAAGAATTGCCCTGACTCGTGGTACAAACCAGCCCATCGCTTGTAACGCCATTGGCTCGGAGACCATTTGATGCCCAACCACGGAATTTCAATTCCAAACTGCATTCCATGGGTATGACCACTTAACGTCAATTCAATGGGCGCTTTGTCATCCATCACCTCTTCCTCCCAATGCGTCGGGTCATGCGTCATGAGAATAGCGCACAATTTATCGGCATCACTTCCTTTCATTGCCGCATTCAAGTCACCGCTTCTTCTGAAACCTTTGCCCCAATTTTCCACGCCGACCAATGCAATTCGTTCCCCATCTCGTTCAAAGTGATGGTGCTCATTCAAAAGCAGCCGGAATCCCATTTCTTCGTGGATTTCCTTGATACGCTTTCGGCTAGCCTCACGTTCCGACTCTTCAAATGGACCATAATCGGCATAATCGTGGTTGCCCAAAATGGAAAATTTCCCCATGGGAGCATCCAGCATCCGGAAAGCATCGACCCAAGCTTCTGCCTCATCCGCATGGGTGTTGACTAAGTCACCCGTAAACAAAATCACGTCCGGTTGCAAAGCATTGATTTGTTCCAATGCATCCAAAACCGGCCGCGGTGTATCCATGAAACTACCGAGGTGAGCATCGGAAATCTGCACCAGTTTCAAACCTTTGAACGCCTCCGGCAAATTGTCAATCGGAACCGTTAAGCGCTCCACACGAAAGGCATATTTCCCCCAAGTCACCCCGTATAGAAAACTGGAAAATGTGAATCCAGCAGCGCCAAATCCAAGTTGGGTCAAGAATGATTGCCTGGAGATCGGCCGGGAGCTGCCTGAGGCGAGATTGATCGCCTTGGAACCTCCCGTTCGCACCAATTCCAATGCCTCAAAGACAGCCATCACCAGTTTGGGAATGAAAATGACAAAGAAGGAAATGGAGAGCACGCTCAATAGGCGCGGATGGGTCGATCTCCATGTAGGCCACATGAATCCGTTGATGACGAATGCAATCCAAATAACCACCACCAAAACAAGCCATACCCATCGGATCTGGTGCCAATTGTGCCGGCGATCGAATTTTCTGCCAAGCAACCGGAACGACAGCCATTCTACGCCTGCCAAGATGGCTGACATAAACAAGAAAGCAAAAATCATACGGGCAATGGAGGGCATAATGCTAAAGTTGCTGCAAATCTACGAAGTCCCCATTCTCCTGCACTCTTGGCCAAGGGCCAAAGTTGTAAAACTTATCGAATCAGATGTGCGCGTTCCAATCCTCGAATGTGCCCGTTGGATTCAAGGTGTGAAGCCGATTTTCTCGGATTGCTGTGACACTGCGCAGGTCGAGGTTCCCTTCCAACAAATGATAGTCATGACTGGAAACCATGACGCGTTTCCCTTGGGAAACCAACGCAGACAATTGGCCCCACATCACCTGGCGTGACTTCACGTCCAGAAAAGCAGTGGGCTCATCCAACAAAATCCAGGGTGTGTCTTGTAGGATGGCGCGAACGAGCATCACCCGTTGTCCCAATCCATCACTCAGATTGCAAAGGGATTTTGCAGTCGTACCCAAAAGGTCAAACATGTGCAACCAATGGTTGATTTGCTCTTCTTTGCGTCCGCTCAAGGCCAGCGCTTCAGAAACGGTCAGCTCCGATTGCCGAGGTGGCAAACTTTGAACAAAAGCCATTTTGGCCGTTCGGCGCGTCGACGAAATTTGAGAGACATCCTCATTCCCCCAAAAAACATTTCCTCCGCGCTGCTTTTGCAAGCCAGCGAGGGTTCGAATGAGCGTGCTCTTGCCCGAGCCATTTCCCCCGATGATCAAGTGAATGCCTGCCCCCTCCCATTGAAAGTCGATCTGAGATAAAACGTGCGGATAACCCGAATAACCCACCGTGAGGTTTGCTGCTCGGATCACGTGTTCATTCCCTTTTGTTTCCCCCATCTTCATGATCTGGAAAAATTACGTTGCAAGAGCACCCAGATCACCAGTGGTGCTCCCAGCATGGAAAGTACGGCATTGAGTGGCCAACCGCTATCCGCCATTCCCCATCCTTTCACGCCCCAATCTGCGAGCAAAGCGAGCAGTGCTCCGATCAAGGCCGTCATTGGAATCAATCGAGTGTGGCTGCGGTAAGGGATGAGCAATTTGACCAAATGTGGCGTGGCTAAGCCCAAAAATGCAACGGGACCGCACACGGCCGTAATGGAACCTGCAAGCAATCCCGTCAACACGACGAGTAACCTCTGCAAACGGGATTCATTCACCCCCATGCTTCGCGCCGTGACAGCTCCAAGGGTCCATTTGTCCAAGTTTTCATGCTGCTTGAATGCTATGCTGCTGGCTGCCAAAACCAATACAAGCACCGCACTTGCCGTCACCAAAGAGGCTTGCCCAAATGTTCCCATGCCCCAGAATACAAATTGTTGCAGGGCATTTTCTTCCGCCTCGGCCTGCAATACGGTGACCAACGCACCCAACAGATAATTGAGCATGAGACCAAAAATCAGCAGCGAGGCGAGGCCGCGGAACCGACTCGCAACAAAAAGCACGAGTCCGAGCGCGCACCAACTTCCCACGCTCGCTGCTACGGCATTCGCCAGCCAACCACCGCCAATACCGGTCAAGACAACCAAAGCAACAGCCATGCCTGCGCCGGAAGTGACACCGAGCACAGAAGGCCCCGCCAACGGATTATGAAACCACGTCTGCATCATCAGCCCTGAAACACCCAGCCCAGCTCCTGCTGCAATCGCAATCAAAACCCGGGGGAGTCGAACCTCGAAAAACACTGTGCCCGCAATCGAAGGCTCGCTACTGAACCACAGTCCCAACTCTCCCCAGTCGATGTTCGTGGAACCCGACAGCATATGACTGAGCGCCAAACCAAAGATGGCAGCCAATGTCAACAGAATGGTTGCTTTGTACTTCATTCCTTCAGCCACGAAAAGCAGGGTTCCACTTCCAAATCACACGGGCCTCCGTCGAAAAGACACATCACGTTTTCCAGCATCACATCGGGGCGTGCCACCCACCAACCAAAGTAGTCGCATTGGGCGGTATTCGCTGCAAACACTTTATTCGATGCGGGAATGATGAGGCGATTTCGGTCCTCCATGGCCAGTAAGTCTTGCATTCCAAAAGAATCGCCAGTGTGCTGAACAACAAGCCCCCAAGCATCCGATGCATTGCCGACTTTCATCATTTCTTCCAATGGAATCCGTACATTTTCACGTCCCTCATATTCCTGAAAAACGTACTCTACTCCGGCATCGTTCAACAATCGAGCGATGAAACTACTTCCGCCTGGAGCATGCCATTCTCCTTGCTCCACACTCCCTGTGAATACCCGAAGCTTCGGATAGTCCTTGGGCGAGGTTCGCAGCGCCTCATACCTCGACGAAATCTGCTCGAAACGCTTTGAAGCCTTTTCACCTGACTCCTCGTTTACCATCCATCCAAAAACCCGCATCCATTCAGCCCGTCCCAAAGGGTGTGGTTCCAAGTATTCCAGAATGGGGACAATTGGAACATCCTCCGACCAACTCGCATCATCGATTGGATTGCCGAAAGGATAAATGCACAACGCTGAAGGCGGATGAGCAATGAGCATTTCCAAATCCCATTCTGGATTGCCACCAAAGTTCACGGCTTGTTGTTGCGCCAAACGACGCTGTGCAATGTCCGATTGAATGTAATTGACAAAGGCACCCCCTGCCCAGTGTGCCAAGGAATCATCCCACGCTTGGAGCAAAGCAACATGCGTCGTACTCAACGTTGCCAAACCTTGGGAGGCAGCGCGCAAAACCACCGCATTTCCTTTGGGGCAGGGATCCAGACTCAAGGCCATGGAATCACGGTAAACGGTCGATTCCACCGTCTCAAAATTCACGTCAAACAATTCAAGGCACGTCTGCGTCTGCTCCGCCTTTGA
>DLQB01000062.1 GCA_002477505.1 Flavobacteriales bacterium UBA7443 | reverse complement strand
CCGGCACCGGTTGGCAGGAAAATGTCATTCGCACCAAAGTTCCAAGTGTAATCGACGCCGACTGCACCTTGGGAAAATTGAATGGAATTGCCTTGGCAGATTAGTGTATCGCTGCTCGTGAAATTGCTTTCAGGCATGCCGATGTTAAAATGCCCAACAATTTCACATGAACCGTTTGCTTCGGAAAGCACAACCGTGTAATTGTCAGCGCTGCCGTCGTAGACGTGCGTTAAGGGGACATCATCAACGATGAATGTTCCGATGGACTCTGTGCTGGATCCATCCCCCCAATCAACGACCAAGTCGGTCCAAGCCGATGAAGTCTCGATTTGAAGCTCGTTGGAACCCGAGCAGCTGTACCACGAAGGATTATTGGTGGCAATGCCATCAGAACCCAATACTGTCGCGCATTGCGCGAGGATTGTTTGGGGCAGCAATAAGCTACCCAACAATGCGAATGATATGATTTTTAAGCGGATCATATCGCCTTTTACGGCAATAATCCGCGTAGGTTACATTTTAAACACTGTCAGTGCCTTCCATCATCTTCTGAACAATCGAGGAGACTGCCGGGCACAAATGCGCATTTTGTTCCGTCAAATTCAAAATCCCTGCCATATTTTTTCGATTGGTGTGGGGATATTCGCGACAGGCTTGCGGACGCACATCGTAAATCGAGCAGGCATTGGTTTCTGATTCCAGGAAGGAGCAAGGGGAAGACTGCAACACCCAATCTCCTTCATCATCTCGTTTCAAATATTGCCTTGAAAACTGTGAGATGGACATCCGCTGTGCCTTCGCAATGCGCCGTATGTCTCGCTCCTTAAAAATAGGGCTCGTTGTTTTGCAGCAATGCGCACACGTGAGGCAATCGACCGTCTCGAAAACGGCATCATGCGTGCTTTCAAATTGCTCATCCAAACCCTTAGGAGGCTGTTTTTTCCACCGTAGGAATTGCTTCTTGATGTCCTTTCTGTGCTTGGCGGACCAGAGCAAGTTTTGCTGTAATTCAGGTTTCAATGTGGGTCTTGGAATCGAGGGTCAGAAACAAAGGCTGTATCCGTGAGGGTATTGAGAAAAGCCAAAAGGTTTCCTTTTTGCACCGCGCTCAGGGTAAGGCCACCCGAATTGTACTTCATGAAAGGGTCGATGGTGGTCGAAGGCACACCACCGGAATTATAATGCTCGATGACCTCTTCCAAGGTTTGAAACCGACCGTCGTGCATGTAGGGCGCCGACAATGCCACATTGCGCAGCGTTGGGGTTTTGAAGCGTCCGGAGTCTAAAGCGTTTCCCGTCACGCCTGCTAGCCCCGGATCAGGCGTAAAAACACTGTCCAAGCCATTGTTTCGGAAGAGATAATCACTGAATTGCAAACCGGCCTCGCTGTGGCAGTGAAAACAATCCCCACCAAATTGACCGCCCGGGGTTACCTCGGGATCTCCTCCTTCCCGGAGAAACATCTCGTATCCTGCAAATTCGTCATCCGCAAGCGTAGTTTCCCCACGGCGCCATTGGTCAAATTTCGAGTTAGCAGAAATCAGCGTTCGAAGGAACTGGGCAATGGCTTGAGTGGTTCGTTCAGCGGTGATATCTCCGGGCCCAAAAGCGTGGGCAAACCGACTTGGATAATCGATTTGGGTCGTTGCGTTTGGGGCATTTTGTAGCCGCGTAACGGCTTCATCCCATGGCAAGGCCATCTCGTCCGGATGCGAAACCGGTTCGAGGATCTGCTCCTCCAGGGAGGTCGTCCGACCATCCCAGAAGAAGGAAGTGGACCAGCCAATGTTTACAATGGCCATCGCATTTCGAACCCCTTGTGCTCCTGTGATTCCAGTGCTGTATTGATTCGGATCGGCGAATCCAGCGGATGGCAAATGGCATGAGCCACAGCTCATGGTGCCATCAGCAGAAAGGGATTTTTCCCAGAAAAGCAGGCGTCCAAGCTCAACACCTTCTACTGTCAAAGGATTGTCCTCGGGAATGTCCATTGGCGGGAAGAAGGGGGGGATTTCCAAGGCATAGGGTGTAGCAATGGCATCGCACGGAGGATCGCACGAATCCGGATTGCACCGCTCACACCCCGTCAAGGAAATGAGGATCAATGAAGCGATGAGTGTGTGCAGCTGCTTCGAAATCATCATTGCCGCGTGAGGTTCCAAGCGTCGTCCATCAAGTCCATCAGGCGCTCCCCCAGCACAGTGCCTTGGGCATTATGGGTAACCGGGTCTTCAACGATATCGATGGCATCTTGCTCCCCGACCAATGCTGCGGCAGCATTGAAATCAATCGTGAACGCGGTGAGTTCTTGGCTTTCAATGGCGAAAACGTCTTCCAGTTCGAAGACCACCGTCCGGTAACTTGCGTCGGTTCCGCAATGGTAGGAAAGCGGTTCTATCAATTGTTCTCCGCTTTCGGTAGCGAACTTCCCTTCGTACTTGACAAATACATAGCCAGAAGACCAGGTCCAAAACATTCCGGCAGATCCAGGCACGCTCAATGGATGATCGTTGGCGTAGGATGCAGGATCGATGTCCGTATTGATTTCGGCCGGCAAGCCCATGCCGAAGCGAATCGCATTGTAGGTTCCAACATCTGCAGCTGCCGTAATTTTTTGACCGTGAACCCCGAAGTCCAACAGAGCGACATCGTTGATTTCAAGCCATTCACCTCGCTCATTTCGAATCTCAATGGGGGCGATGTACATCTGCAAATTATCGATGCGAACAGGATGGCCCAAGTGGTCGGTTTGAACCGCTCCGACCGCACAATCCTCCCCGTTCCATTGGAGATTGAAATCCAGGCGAATCGAACCGGGGATTTCTGGCTCATTCGGTTGGGGACGACAGCCAACAAGCAGCAGGAATGCAATAACAAGAATGTCCAACCGAATTGTGAAGAAATTTTTGTGCTTTTCCATTGTGCAGTATGGGTTCTCAAGATAAGACACCTAATTTGCTCTGAAGTTGCATTTTAGTCACAAATTCCGGTAAATCATGGCGCGAAACGTGCGAGAAGGTCAGTTTTTCATTGTTCGGGCTTCTGCCGGCTCGGGAAAAACATTTCGCCTCGTTCAGGATTATCTCACCTGCTGCCTGCGCCATGATGATCCGCACTATTTCCGACGAATTTTAGCCATCACCTTTACGAATAAGGCGGCACAAGAAATGAAGGACCGCATCATGCAAGATGTTGTCGCGGTTTCTTTGGGCGAAGGGTCCATGTGGGAAACCCTGATCGCCGATCCTTCTGGTGAAAATGCGGCCGCGCATTTGACGCTACCTCCAGGTGAAATCCAGCGTCGTGCGCGCGTGCTTTCCGAAGCGATGCTGCATCGGTACGAGGATTTCAGTGTGATGACAATTGACAGTTTCGTCAATCGTTTGGTGAGGAGTTTTTCGCGCGATCTCAAATGGGATGAAGAATTTCAGATCGAATTGGATGAGGATGCCCTTGTTGAAGCGGCTGTGACGCGGGTCTTGGACCGTGTGGGTCGGCCGGGTGAAGAGGCGCTGACCCGATTGTTGGAAGGCTTTGTTCGCCAGCAGGTTGAGGAAGAACGGAATGCCCAACTCAAGTCGCAGTTGGTCAAATTTGGCAAGCAGGTTACCAAGGAAAACATGCAGGTGGCCCTTAACGCATTGGATTCAGAGATTTGGCACCCCAAACGATTGGATGAATACCGCAAAGCCATTCGAAAAACGCTGGCCGCGCAACGCAAGGAAGTGGTGGGCAAAGCCAGAACAGCGCTTCAAGCGATTGAAGACCAAGGATTGGACCCCTCTGACTTTTATTACTCGGATTTGCCCAAATGGCTCGCTCGCGTTGCGAAAGGTGCAGGGCGTAAGCCGCCAATGAGCAATCGTCTTTCGGGCCAGATTGAGTCGCAGGAATTCTTCAAAAAGAATGCCGCTTCGGATGTGATTCAACGAATTGAAGGCATTTTGCCGGATGCACTCCAAGCGGTCGAAGCCTGGCAAACCCTTTATGAAGGAGAATCAGGGGCGAAATTTAAACTGTTCGAGCATTTGCAGGAAAGGGTTAGTTTGATTGGGGTTTTGGGATTGATTCGAACCGAATTGGATGCGGTGCAAGAAGAACGCAACGTGCGCTTGCTCTCTACCTTGAATCGTGAAATTGCGACCATCGTCCGCGAAAATCCAGCCGCTTATATCTACGAACGCATTGGAAACCGTTACCAGCACATTTTCATCGATGAGTTTCAGGACACGTCCATTACGCAATGGCACAACCTTGTGCAATTGTTTGAGCACATCCTGTCAACCGGAAACATGGGAATGGTCGTCGGCGATGGCAAGCAAGCTATCTACCGCTGGCGCAATGGAAATTACGAGCAGTTGGAGGCCTTACCCAAATTGATTGGTGAACCAGGGTCAGTGCTTGAAATGGCAGCTACGACCCTTGAGCGGACCGAGCAATCGGTCACTTTGGGAAAGAATTTTCGTTCCGGATCGGCCATCGTCGATTGGAATAACCGTTGGTTCACTAAGATCCAAGAATCACTTCCTGAAGGTTTGAAATCGGTTTATCAAGGCTTGCGCCAAGACGCAGCCAAATCTTTTTTGGGTCAAGTGGTCGTTCGCTCGCTGGTGGAAAAGGATAGCGATGAACGCATGGCCCAGCGCCATCGTTGGGTGCTGGATCGCATTTTGGCGCATACCGGCGGCAGCCTCAGCGAATCCAGTGGAAAGCGCACATTCGTGCCCTCACAAGATCCTTCCGCGTTCGGACTGAAGGATGTCGCTGTGCTGATGCGGCGCAATCGTGACGGTGCCTTGCTTGCACAGTATTTGTTGGATCACGGCGTTACACCCTGGACTTCAGAGAGCTTGCATTTGGGAAGACATCCGGCTCCCCGCGGCGTGGTGGCTGCGATGCGAATGGCGATGGAGCCTGAGGACCCCAAGCATGTGATCGAGTTCACTCAATGTTTTTGTGCCATTCACAAGGAACACAATGAAGCCCGAATCCTCCAAGCTCATTTGGATGAACGAACTTACCAAGACTCAGAAGGCCGTTCGTTTGTCAAGCATGAATTGAAGACGACGGATCTCATGGAGGCCATCGCACCGCTGCTGCAGATGAAGCAACATGCATCGGAGCCTCTGACGACTGTGGTTGGCCATTGCTTTGAATCCTTGGGTTGGGGTCGGATGTTCCCGGCGTACGCGGAGGGAATGCTCGAAGCAGCTCAAGAGTTGAGCGTTCAGCGCAACGGAACGGTGCGCACATTTTTGGATTGGTGGGATCGAAAAGGCGACAAACGCAGCATTCGCGTCAGTGGAGGCAACGATGCGGTACAAATCATGACGCCGCACAAAGCGAAAGGCCTCGCCTTTCCGGTGGTGATTGCACCCGTCATCGACTCGGATTTCACCAAATTCAAGGATGAACTGCCGGTGTTGTTGGATGCTTCGGAGTATGGTCTGCCAGCAGCCCTGCTGCGTGATTCGGATTTGAAGGACACGCCATTGAACGCCATTCGTGAAGAGGAGATTGGTCGTACGCAATTGGATGCGTTCAACATTGCTTACGTCGCAATGACTCGCGCGATTGAGCGCTTGGATGTGTTGTTGGAATTCAAGTCTGAGCCGGAAGAAACGGCGACAACAAAGGGTCTTTCGCATGCCCTCTGGAAGGCTTGGAAGGAGGAGTTTTCGGAAGCGTTTCAGGATAGCGCGCTTTCCGTGCATGGCCAATTGGATCGAAAATCGTCGGAAGAAGCAGCTTCGCCCGATGAGCCGATTGAACGCCTAAACCCAAAGCTCGTGCTCGGACAATCCTATGAACAGCTGGTGGCTCGGCCCAAAGCACATTGGTCGGAACCGCTGCCCGCCGGTGAAATGAGTCCTAGGGATTTTGGAAACGCCGTTCACGGCGTACTGAGCGAGGTGGTGGTTCGAGAAGACTGGGGAGCTGTGAAGGAACGGCTTATGCGCACGGCCTTGCTTGCGCCCGAGCATCGCTCGATCATTGCCAATTCCGCTGAGAACGTTCTTCACCACCCCGAAATGCAGCGATTTTTTGACGTGCCGCATGCCCATGTATTTGCGGAACGGGCATTGCGTTTGAGCGCAGAAAAAGTTGGCCGGCCCGATCGTGTCGTGCAACTGGACGGTGTCTGGCACGTCATTGATTACAAGACGGGCCAACCGAAGTCGAAACACGCAGAACAGGTGCGAAATTATTGCGATGCCCTCGCCGGAGATTCGGCCACGCACAACGTATGCGGATGGGTGTTTTATACTTCGGAAATGCGTCTGGAACAAGTGTTGGATTGATTCCATTTGTCTGAAGGTCTTGTTTTTAAGTTGAGCGCTGTACCTTGCTTCCCAAGCTTGGAATCATGATGACATCACCTTTTTCATTTCGCCAGTTTTTTACAGGAACCTTCATTTTTTGGGGCGTTGTTTTTTTGGCAGGTTTTGAAGCGAATGCACAAACGGGTGCCAACGGTGGGCCGTTGTTTCAGAAAGGCTTTCCGGTTCCACAAACCCATGCGACAGAGGGAGGCGAAATCCGTGCCGAAGCGTGTGCCCCTGCCACAGCGCTGCGGGATCTGGAATGGAACAATGTTCGCGCTCTCATTGAAAATGCGGGAGCACTCTGGTACAACAGGGCAATCGATAAAGGCGCCTTCATGGTGCCTAAGGAAGAAGGCGTTTCGGTTGTTTATGGCGGCGCTTTGTGGTTGGGGGGAATCAGTCCAGATCAGCAATTGAAATTGGCTGCGGTCCGTTATCGAAATACGGGAAACGACTTTTGGCCAGGTCCATTGACCAACACAGGAGCCGCCGAGGTGGGGCCTTCAGTCTGCGAGCAGTATGATCGATTTGCCATTTCACAAAGGGCCGATGCCATGCGCCATCGGCAGTATTTTGACTGCGCAGGAGATCCCGATTGTGACATGGAAGAGCAGTTTCCAACCGGCTACAGCATTCCGTCTTACTTCTTTGAATATCCGGCGCACGGAAATGTCAGTTTGAACCAGGATTTTTATCTCTCGCCGTTCTATGATTACGACGGAAACGGCTTTTACGATCCGTCTGCTGGGGATTATCCTTGGTACGATTTCCTCCAGGAAATTGACTGTGCAGAGCGCCGCCGCCAAGACCCTGTGCCGTTGTACGGTGACCAGACCTATTATTGGATTTTCAATGACAAAGGAAACATTCACTCGGAGTCGCAGGGCGAGCCGATTGGAATGGAAATTCGAGCGCAAGCCTTTGCTTTCTCGACCAACGATGAGGTCAACAATATGCAGTTTTACAACTACGTGTTGATCAACCAAGGGACTCAAACCCTCACCGAGACGTATTTCGCGCAATGGGTAGACTGTGATTTGGGAGGGCACGTGGATGACTATGTAGGCGTGGATGTGAACCGAGGCTTGGGTTACTCATACAATGGCGACGCGTTTGATGAAGCCACGAGCTATTCCATTGGATACGGCGAGAATCCGCCGGCCATGGGTGTGGATTTCTTTGAAGGCCCGTACCAAGACGCGGATTCAATTGACAACCCCCTGACGACCAACTTCAGTGACGCCATTGATTCTTTGGGTATTCCATACCAAGGAATAGGCATTGGCTATGGCGACGGAATCATTGACAACGAGCGCTATGGAATGCGGAAGTTTATATACTACAACTGGAACTTCGGCATCAATGGCCAGCCAACGCTTGCAGCGCAGTATTACAACTACATGCGTGGTTTTTGGAAGAACGGTCAGCGCATGGCTTATGGTGGCGACGGTTTGACCGCAGCCACCGGAGCCGATTTGGAAATTCCGGCCGATTACATGTTTCCGGACGACACGGACCCATATGCTTGGGGCACTTCAGGGGTTGATGTCGAGCCATGGACCGAGGTTGGTGCAGGAAACCCGCCAGGTGATCGACTGTTTTTGCAATCTGCTGGTCCCTTTACGCTCGAACCGGGTGATTACAACAACATCACAGTGGGAATGGTTTGGGCTAGAGCAACGGGTGGAGAACCCTTCGAAAGCGTTGAATTGCTTCGTTTGGCCGATGACAAGGCGCAATCCTTGTTTGACAATTGTTTTGAGATTGTTTCTGGACCGGATGCGCCTGATGTGAGTATTCAAGAGCTGGAAAATGAACTCATTCTCTACTTGACCAATACGAATCCGCTTTCGAATAATTATGAAGAGGAGTACAGCGCTAATGATCCATCGATTCCGACCGAATTGGAGGATGGAACGGTATTGAGCGAAGAGCAACGCAGCTATCGATTCGAGGGTTACTTGGTTTATCAATTGCGGGACAATGCGGTGAGCCCTTCTGATCTCGGTGACATTGACGCTGCGCGATTGATTGCTCAATGCGACGTTCAAAACGGAGTGTCCCAGGTCATCAATTACGAGTTTGATCCGACCATGGAGTTGTCGGTTCCAATCCTTGAAGCCGATGGCCAGGACGAAGGCATTTTTCATAGCATGCGGGTCACCACGGATGCCTTTGCCCAAGGCGACAACCGGCTGGTGAATTTTAAGACCTACTATTTCATGGTCTTGGCATACGGATATAACAATTATCGTCCGTTCAATGCCTTACTGGGAACGGGCCAAGACGTTCAGTTCAAGG
>DLQB01000140.1:2116-39452 GCA_002477505.1 Flavobacteriales bacterium UBA7443 | reverse complement strand
GGGAGGTGCAGTGGCAGATGCAAATGAAAATGGTGTTTATGACGATAATGAATTAACCGGTTGTCAAAACCAAGCAGCCTGTAATTTCGATTGTACAGCAACTACAAACGCGGGTTGTGATTACACTTCATGCTCAGGTTGTACCGTTGAGGAGGCATGCAACTACAACAGCGAAGCTACTATTGAGGATGCTGAAAGCTGCACATACCCAATCGATTTGTACGGGGAGACTTATTATGATTGCGCAGGAGATTGCGTTAATGATTCTGACTCGGACGGTGTTTGTGATGAAGCAGAAGTGACGGGCTGTAAAGACGCTAGCGCATGCAATTATGATGATACTGCAACAACAGATGCAGACAACTCTTTGTGCACTTATGCGGCATCAAATGCGGATTGCAATGGGGATTGCCTTGCTGGCTTTGTTAATGTGAATGGAAGTTGTGTGGCCATTGTTCAAGGTTGCACGGATAGCGCAGCATGCAACTACAGTGGTGCTTCAGCAAATACAGATGACGGGTCATGCGAGTACACATCATGTGGTGCATGCTTAAATGAAAACGCGTGCAACTACAATAGTGGAACTGGACTGATCCACAGCACTAGCCTTTGTGTTTTTGCGACTGAGTCTTGTGATTCATGCTCGGGTGAATCAGATGGAACGGGTACGGTAGTTGATGGAGACACTGATGATGATGGAATTTGCAACAGTGCTGAAATTGTGGGTTGCCAAGACAACACTTCTTGTAATTATGATGCTACTGCTACCGATGCCGGTACCTGCCAGTTTAACGACGCCCTTGGGGTTTGCGGCGGATCATGCGCTGCGGATACCGATGGCGATGGCATATGTGACACCGAAGACAATTGCACCGACACGTCTGCATGTAATTACGCGAACGCAGCGAATGAAGCATGTGAGAGTATCTCTTGCGCTGGTTGCACAGTCGACTCAGCATGCAATTATGATGCTGATGCAACGATCAGCCTGGACACCTGCGTTTACGCAACCAATTGTGATTCGTGCAGTGGCGCAATAGATGGAACGGGCACCGTTGTATCGGGTGACGGCAACAACAATGGAATTTGTGACAATGCTGAAGTATCGGGATGCACAAATACAAATGACACGAATTACGACCCCACGGCAAATGTCCACGATGAAACAGATTGCGATGGCACATTAACCGGTTCGGGATGCAATTACTGTGCGAATTTTGATGCAGAAGGCAATTGCACTGATTCTTGGGCTTGCAACTATGGTCCCTATGAAACTGCTGACAACGTTCAATGCGGTACTCCTTGCCCCGGAGATGCTCCTGGTAGCCCGATTCCATTTGGAATGATAACGACATGTGGACTTCCTTGGGCATGTAACTTCGGAAACGAAGGAGCATGTGAATTCACATCATGCGTGGGTTGTATGAACGAAGAGGCATGCAACTATGATGATCAAGTAACTTCACCTGACCCAAGCTCATGCGATTTCACATGCATTGGTTGTACAAATCCATTGGCGGACAATTACGACACTGGAACAACGGTCGATGATGGAAGCTGTATCGTTACAGGCTGCACAACCGTTGGGGCTTGCAACTACGAAGCTACTGCGAACAACGACGACGGGTCATGTGAAGTGACTTCGTGTGTCGGTTGTAATGAAGTTGGTTCTTGTAATTATGACGCCTCCGTCACATTGAATGAGCCTATTTCTTGTGTTTATCCAGTGGATGCGTGCGACACTTGTTCAGGAGCAACCGATGGTTCAGGGTTTGTCGTGGATGGAGACACAGACGATGACGGCACGTGTGATGCGAATGAAGTTGACGGATGTACAGACGCAAATGCCTGCAACTACAGCGCAGCTGCCACAGAAGATGACAGTTCTTGCCTCTACACAGATGCTTGCGGTGATTGTGGAGGCACAGGCGTTGACACTGACAATGATGGAACGTGCGACGCTGAAGAAATCTTTGGTTGCACGAATCTAATTGCTTGTAACTACGACGCTACAGCAACAGAAAACGTCGGATGCGACTTTACTTCATGTGAGGGTTGTATGGACCCGGTTGCCTGCAACTATGATGATGAAGCCACGACAAGTGTTCCATCACAATGCCAATACCCAGAAGATTTGTTTGGCGCTGACCACTTTGACTGTGGCGGTAACTGTCTAAATGACACCGACAACGATGGTACATGCGATGAAGACGAGATTCCTGGCTGCATGGACTCTGGCGCTTGTAATTACAATGCTTCAGCTACCGACATGGACAGCTCGTGCACTTACCCTGCAAGTGAATATGTCGATTGCAGTGGAGCATGTTTGGTCGATGAAGATGAGGATGGTGTTTGTGATCCATTGGAGGTTTACGGATGCGATATCGAATCTGCATGTAACTATAACAATCTAGCCACTGAAAATGACGGTTCATGTGAGTTTGTTTCCTGCGCTGGATGCACCATTGAGTCTGCTTGTAATTATGACGAGACTGCAACTTTAAGCAACAACATTTCGTGCACTTATATCCCTGTAGGTTGGGACGATTGCGATCAGACCATCTGCACAGATAGCGATAGTGATGGAAATTGTGACTTCGACGAGCCAGCAGGCTGCATTGGTGAATTCAATGCACCGGTAATTTCAATGAACGGCATGGTTGAAACCGCAGCAGACTTGGCTGATTGGTCATCAACGGATTTCTTAATCGCTACCTTAGATGACACAGGAATGGAAGGGATTACTTTCACAGATTACCCGGGTCGTTTGAACGATGGTCGATATAGCGTGACACGCGTTTATTCAGCCACTGATATTTGTGGAAACACAAGTGAAGCTGGGCAACTGATCGTTGCAGACGCATCACACGCGGAAGGTTGCACAAATCCGAATGCTACTAGCTATGATGCGGACGCAATCAATGACGACGGATCATGTGACTATTCACCTGCTTGCCTTGGTGATTTGAACTTGGACAGCATTGTCGGAACATCCGACTTGTTGATTCTATTGAGCTCATTTGGTTTGCCATGTGCAGATTGATCTGAAAAAAGAAACTTGCACAAAAGGCCTGCCCATTGAATTGGGTGGGCCTTTTGCATGAAAAGAATCGGGTCCAGCAATCGATTAAACCGAACGAACACCCCCAGGATTGGCTTGTACCCAAAAGCTTCGAGTGGATCGTCCTGAGAACGATATTAAGGGAGCTTCAGAGCACCAAGGGAAGGAGCAGATCAGTACTCGGCTGATGCATGCCTTTAGGTCATTCCATGGCTTCCAACCTGCCCAGAATATCCAACATTTGATCGGCGCCTATCTGCTTTGCCAGAATGCGTTTGTCTTCATCCAAAAGGAAAACCTTGGGGGTAGCGAAGACGTCAAAGGTTGTCCGAAAGTTGAGGCTTTTCAATGTAGTCGTTCCGTTATAAATTAGAACGGAAGCACTGTCCTGTGCGTTCACGAGTGGATTGTCACTGACGTTAATCCAGTCGTCATACCCTTTCTCTGTGACATAATCGATCCATGGTTCTGGATCGAAGTCGTTGCCAATGGCAAAGATTTCAAGCCCCTTGTCCTTCCAGTCAGCGTAAATGTCCCGGTATTTCGGGAGCTCTTTTTTGCAGTGACCGCAGGTGCTCTCCCAAATGATGACCGCAGTGTATTTCGATTTCACATCGTACAACGAAACCCAATCGCTTTGATCAAGTCCCGGCAGTATGATGTTTGGAATGCGATTGCCGCATTGGCTATCACGCAGCTCGTCGGCCCGATCCATTACTTTCTTAAGCTGTTCCTTCTTCAACCAAGTTGCTTTGCCCGTAGCATAATACGTGTCGATCATGTGGACGAAAACCTTGTCCATGCACATGACTTGCGAAGATTCGGAATGAAAGGTGACGAAATGCGTGATGTACTTGAACATTTCATCATTGCCTATCGTTCTCTCAATCAATCGATCGGCCTCCACCAACATAGAATCTGGCATTTGCGGCAAAACGCGCGTCCAATACATTTCTAGAATTTGATGAAAGCTTCCGTCATGCACCAGGCGTGGATCTTGAAAGTCAACCCGATCCCAATAGTGATCGCGGTACCACCGGTATTGCAACTCTTGTTTATTTGCTATTGGAGCTGTCACCTCTGGGATCTCGGGCTCGATGATCATGTTGAGGTACTTGGCAAATAATTTTTCTGGATAAGCTTTCAGGATCCGCTGCTGTTCTTTTGACACTTCATCCCCTAAATCCGTGAGGAATTTCCTTGCTGCTGTAACATCGTTTGGTGCTGCCGTCGAATCAGCCAGTACAGCTTCGTATGGTCCTGCGAGTTTTCTCCTTGCCTGAATAAATCCGAGATAATCGTAAAAAACTTTATTCTCATTACTTTCCATCACCTCGACAAATCGGGTCGGATCACTCGCTTTGGTTTTGAGCACAATGTTCTCCGTCACAGCTAAGAATTCGAAGTATTTCGGCCCTGGCATGACGATGGCATGCTTTCCGCACTTCTCGTATGGCCGACCTGGAAATACGACTTGACCTGAGGCACTGGTCACTGCTGTATCTGCATAGTACAGTTTGTTGCCATAATAATGAGCGAGGTAAACCGTGTCATTGGAGAGTCCTTCAACGGTTACATCTATCACGTAATCAGGAGATTGGGCATTCACATTTGACGGCGCAGTGAGCAAGGCAATAGAAGCGAACGTGATGACTGAGTTAAAGACAAGCCTATTCATGGTGTGCGAGTATTTCATATTCTGGGTCAAAAATATATTGAGGTGGGTCTCAAGCGAACTGAATTGAGGTTAAGTGTTCACAAAATCTAGGTGACAAGAAACATGCCGAATGTGAAAATCAGGACGTAAAAAAGGCCCGCACTGCGGGCCTTTCTAATTTTCGAATGCGATTTTATAATCAGTGGCTGACTACTAATCGTTGTGTTGAGCGTTCTTGGCCCGACGTTAATTCTAGGAAGTAGATTCCATCTTCGAGGTTCAATTCGATTGTTTCGCCTTTGGACAAGTTGTTCAGTTGGCCTTCTACCACCAATTGTCCGTTGAGAGCAATTACACGCATCCAAGCGTCGTTCGGTTGCCCTTGAACGTTGATGTAGTTGGTTGCCGGGTTCGGGCCAAAAGTGAATGCCAAATCATTATCTACAGAGACAATTGAAGAGGGGTTAGAAGCTGACAAGTTTATGCCGTCAACATAGTAGTTGCCTACAGTTTGGCCATCACCATATCCGTAAAAGTTAACCCCACCAAATGGAGAGTCAAATGGGAACGCATCCAATGCCACACCATCAATAGTGAGGGTGATTACGTCGTTGTCCATATCAATCAAGTGATGCACTTCGAACCACTGGTCGAGAGGGAAGGATCCAGAACCTGTTGTGGCCGCGTCAGCTGTAACTTGAAAGTCGCCGGAAAAGGCGAAAACAACATCAAATGCCCATCCTACACCGGGAGCAACATCTTCTTGAACATTGTAGTAGCCGGAAGATCCGTCAGGAATGTACATCCAAAATGAAGCTTCATAGACACCTCCGTCCAACCCAGCAGTAAGGACGACGTCCATGGGGCCGCCCGCAGCGGAATTCGCGTAGCAATGCAACGAATTAACGCCTTCGTAAGCTTGATCTGTTGAGATTTGTGCATCTTCAGCAGTCCCGTCACCTGAACCGCTCCATGTAATCCAAACGTTGCTCGAAGAAGAGATGTAGTCCCCTCCAGCGAAACCTTCAAATCCTTCTTCGTAAAGGGTTTGTGAAACGGCTGATAAGCTAAACGCCAGCCCGACCAAGAGTAAAATGTTTTTCATGCGTGTGAATTTATTCGTAATCGCAATATACGATTTTTCGATGATATTTCCTCGCTGCGATAGACTCTGTGCTTGGATATGCGCTAGTTTTGGAGCATGGAATGGGTAGGTAATTTGCGAAAAATGAAGACGAAAAGCCCGATAGTTTCGTCGGAATCTGTGGACTACTCTTTGGAGGGGGCGAACGGATTGGAGCCGATTAAGTCCTTGGAGCTAAATGATTTAGTGGGCAGGGAGATTTCGATCGTTTTCCAAAATGCTATCCATTGCACGGTCACAGGGAAAGCCATTAAGAAGGCCTATGGCGACGGCATGAGTTACAATGCATGGCTCAATGCACCAAGCGCGGTTGAAAGTGTTTTACGTCCGGAACTGAGCCGAATCCATGAAGGAATAGCGTTGCGTGATTTTGAGTGGGAGCAGGCCCATCACAACCAGCCGCACTGTGTTTATGTAAGTCAGACAAGTGGATTCAAGGTTGGTGTAACACGCGCTACAAACCGACCATACCGTTGGCATGATCAAGGCGCGGTTGGGGCTATTGTCATCGCCAATGTTCCTTATCGGCAATTGGCTGGCGAATTGGAAGTGCTCTTAAAATCGATCATGATCGATAAAACCAACTTTCGCAAAATGCTGCAATGCGTCGAACCCGATCTGGAGGAGCTTACCGAATGGAGGGAACGCTGTTTTGATTCGCTTGGAGAAGATTATGAGAGTTTCTTTGACGAAGACAGCGCTCCACTGGCATTTCATTACCCTGTGGTTTCGTATCCTGAAAAAATCAAAAGTATCCGGCTAGACAAGATTCCGTCTATTCAAGGGAAACTTGTGGGGATCAAAGGCCAGTACTTTATTTTCGAAGATGGAACGGCCTTGAACATCCGCAACCACGCCGGCTACTCCATCCGGTTAGAGGCCTAGGCTTGATTTTGGAACAACGCTCAGTTCAGCGAGGGATCCGAAGGAGCATTTGCAATATGGCCGAAGCCAGCCCCCATGTCCTCAATCAACTGCTTCCACAGCGTTTCTTCTTCAACCCTGGTGTCCATGATGTTTTCAATGGTCGTCTCGGTCACAAACCAAGAGTGGCTTTTGATTTCAGACTCAAGTTGACCGGGCGTCCATCCTGCATAGCCAATGAAGAAGCGAAGCTCACTTTCATCGACATTTCCCTCATCTATCACGGACTTTAACCATTCGAAATCTCCCCCCATGAACAATCCGTCCATGACCATCACGGCACCTGGGGCCTCTGCTTTGGTATGCAGATAGTAGAGATTGCTGTGTTTGACGGGGCCGCCGAGACTGATTTTGGCTTCCCAATCTGGCAATTCATCCAATAACTCATTCAGGTCCACTTGCACAAAATTATTCAAGACAAAACCGAAAGAGCCCTCATCGTTGTGCTCACAGAGCAACACGGCTTTTCTTCCGAAATAGGCATCGCTCAAAAAAGGTTCCGAGAGAAGCACCTTACCTACCGCTAATTCAGCATTGGATGACGGTGTGAAACGAATCATGCGGTAAAGTTCCGACTTTTGTGCAAAGATTGAAAGAGAATTAATGAAATACCATGCACCAGCTCTCCTTGCTTGCTCGCTGCTGTCCTTGAAAGGTGCGTTTCGATGCCTATGTGTCGCAATCATGGCGCTGCCCGTTGCACATGGCTATGGCCAGGTCTACACAAGTGACCCCACGGCAGACATCCTGAACAATGTGACGCCAACTTGGCGCGAAACCATCGATAACTTCCAGTCGTTGTCCGCCGATTCAGAATTCGCGTCGTTACTGGAGGTGGGGTCAAGCGACGTTGGCAGGCCCATTCATGCCTTTGTTCTCAGTAACAATGCAAAGGACCTGAAGAGCTTAAATGACTTGAGTAAATTACAAAAAGAACGCGGAGCCAATGGGACCAAAGCTTGCTTGCTCATCAATAATGCGATTCATCCGGGAGAGCCATGCGGTGTGGATGCCTCCATTGCGTGGGCGAGGGAAATACTGAATGACGAACGGAGATTGCGGGATTTGCTTGCTTCCATGGATGTGGTGATTGTGCCCATGTACAACGTCGGTGGCGCATTGAATCGGAATTGTTGCACCCGAACAAATCAAGAAGGCCCAGAGGAATATGGCTTTCGTGGGAACGCTCGAAACCTCGACCTCAATCGGGATTTCATCAAAATGGACAGCCAAAACGCACGGAGTTTTGTCACCCTTTTTCAGGCAATCAAGCCAGATGTGTTCATCGACACGCACACAAGCAATGGAGCAGATTACACCTATGCCATGACCCTGATCACCACCCAGGCTGACAAAGCTGGCCCTGTGATTGGACCGTACCTCAGGGAGGTCATGGAGCCGCATATTTTTGACGCGATGGAGCGACGCGGTGAATCCATCGTTCCTTACGTTAATACCCGGAATCAAACGCCGGAGTCAGGCATCATTGGGTTCTTGGAGTCCCCGCGTTACAGCACCGGATACACCACTTTGTTTGGTACATTGGGTTTCACAGCAGAAGCGCATATGCTGAAGCCGTTTCCAAGGCGCGTCGCGGCAACATTGGAACTCATCAGATGCATCGCCCTGTTCACAGCGAAAAACGCCGCGGATATTGTTCGCCTGCGGGCGGAGGAAGCGGAACGGATCAAAAACGCTTTCGAGTTGCCTGTGCATTGGTCACTCGATCCAACCGATTCAACAATGATTCCTTTCAAGGGCTACACGGCTCGAAGGGAAGTGAGTCAAGTGACTGGTGATATTCGGCTAGCTTATGATCGCGATCAAACATGGGAAGGTCAAATCCCATGGTTCAATCGTTTCCTGCCAGATGAAACGGGACAATTGCCTGAATTCTATGTTGTACCACAAGCCTGGAGGGAAGTGGTTCATCGTTGCCAATGGAATGGCATCGAGATGACTCAGCTTGCTGCAGATACGACTATGGAGTTAGACGTAACTTACATCCTTGGTTTCGATGCTAGGAACGCTCCCTATGAAGGCCACCATATCAATCGACTCGACTCCTTGGAGTTTCGTACCGAGCAGGTCCGGTTATTCAAAGGAGATTGGCTCGTGCCAACAGAGCAGATAGGAGCTCGTTATTTGATTGAAACATTGGACCCCCGAGGGCACGACTCCTTTTTCACATGGAACTTCTTTGATAGTGCCATGCAACAAAAGGAATATTTCAGTGCATACGTGTTTGAAGAAACAGCTCTGGAAATGCTTCAATCCAATGCAGAATTGCGCATTCGCTTTGAATCCGCAAAAGCATCCAACCCTGAGATCGCACAGAGCAGTAGAGCACAGCTTAATTGGTTGCATATGAATTCCGCAAACTATGAGGGCACTGTAAATCGGTATCCGGTGTTTCAATCAATCACGAAGCGACAATAAAATAATGGCGCAGCTGCCCCCATCGCTTTGGAACATTCCGCAGCGCTTTGTAAGCATTACCCATCAATTGGGTCGGAGTTGGAGGCGCGATGTCATCAAGATGACACCTGAGCAAATTCGGGCCACTCTGGATGGCTTGTCTAGATTATATCCCGGTCAGTTTGGAGTAACATTTGAACAAATAGAACTCGCTGGAATTCCTTCGGCTAAGATTTATTGTGCGCCTGGACCGCATCGAGATAAGCATCGCCCTGATCGGATTCTAATGGTTCATGGAGGAGGTTTCGCTTTTGGTTCTGCTCGAACCCACCGGGCATTAGCTACTTCACTCGCCAAGAATTGCCAAGCGGATATTTACATCCCCGAATACAGCCTAGCTCCTGAAAAGCCCTTTCCATTTGCGATCAATGAGCTCCTTGCTTGTTACGATGAAATGTGCGAACAGGAAGGACGAATTTGGTTGATGGGAGACTCGGCCGGCGCGAACCTAGCTGCTGCACTGTTGAATGAGGTCATAGAAAAGCAGGGCAAGCCTCCGGAAGGTTTGCTTCTGTTGTCGCCTTGGATTGATTTAAGGCCTTCTTCAAGAAGCAATACCGCGAGCCAATCCTTTTGGAGTCCTTTTGAGCGTTTGGACATGCTGGAATATGCGACCCATTACCTCCAGGGACATGCCGCCACTGATCCCAAAGCTTCACCTATATTGGCCTCTGTAGCGGAATGGCCACCCGTTTACTTGGAGGCGTCCAAGGTGGAGTATCTGTGGCATGATGCCGAGCATCTTGCGGAGGAATTGGGCAAAGCTGAGGTCCCCTTTGAATTTCGAATCGAGCCTGCTGCACTTCACGCGTGGCAGCTGTTTCCCGATATCTTGCCCGAGGCCAAGCGTTCCATTGACAAGATGGCAGAATTCATTCGGCACCATTCTCGTTAACGCATGGAAGAGGCGCAGGCATCCAATGTTTGACTGAGAATGTCCGTGGCTCGGAGCCAGGTGGCCTCGTCCATGGTCAGGGGAGGAGCCACCCGAAAGGAGCATGGCGTGCTCAAAAAGAAATAAATCAAAAGCCCTTCAGAAAGCGCATGATGCACACAGAAATTGACCGCTTCTGCGGTGGGTAGTTCAATGGCGATGTAGGCGCCGATTCGCCTCACTTCCTCCACGAGATCATGCTCCGACATGGTCTGCTCAAATCGAAGCGCTAACCTTTCTGTGTGTTGGAAGTCCAGGTCTTTTAACAATTGCAAAGCCGCTGCCGCTGATGCGCAGGGCAAAGGATGGCCTCCGAAGGTTGTGATGTGACTCAATGCAGGAGCATTGGCGAATTGCTTCATTCGTGATTTTGAACTCACAAATGCCCCCATGGGCAATCCGCCTCCCAATGCCTTGCCCAAGCATAAAACATCAGGCTCTATGCCGAAATGTTCAAATGCGAATGGCTTACCCGTGCGGCCCATTCCGCATTGTATTTCATCCAAAATGAGCAATGTTCCGGTCTCGTTGCATTTTCTGCGAAGGGACGAAAGCCATTCTGGGTCCGGTACCCGAATTCCTGCATCTCCTTGGACGGTTTCCACGATGACCGCTGCAAACGTATGGTCAATCGCATCAAGCGCTTGAACGTCATTCCAAATCAAAAATTCAACTCCCGGAATCAGGGGTTCAAACGGTGCCTTTCGTGCTTTGTTGGAACTAACGGTCAATGCACCGAAGGTATTCCCGTGGTAGCCGCCATCAACCGCCATGATCTTCTGGCGACCTGTGCTGCTGCGCGCGAGTTTTAATGCGCCATCAACGGCTTCCGCCCCTGAATTGACAAAGTATACCGTGTCCAAATCGTCAGGCAACAAGGACAGAAGAAGTTTTGCGGCTCGGTCTTGAGACGCTTGCCTCATTTCCCCATAGACCATCACGTGAAGGTGGAGATCGATCTGCTCCTTCAGCGCCTGTGTGATTTGAGGGTTTCCATGTCCAAATGAACTTACACCTATTCCCGAAATAAAATCAATGAGTTCGCGGCCATCTTCAAGGGTGATGATTGACCCCGCTGCATGGCGCACGCGAAGATTGAGCGGATGCAAAGTGGTCTGTGCTAACCCTGCTTGAAGTAAATATTCATTCATTGACCCCTTCGTTTCTGACATGTTCAATCGGTAATCACATCAATTTCATCCAGGAACGTCCAACTGGGGTGACCAGCGCCCAAGTGGTTTTCGGGAAGCGGCCCGAAATTGACGATTTCAAAACGAATGTAGCGGGCAGACGCTTTTCCTTCAATTTTAAAGCGATGAACCAAAGCCTCCTCATCATCATCGGCTTTTTCGTGGCCCTTGGCTCCCCCGCCAAATACGCGCCATGCGAGCGAATCTAATGAAACCTCAATTTGAACTTCTCGTGGTAGAAATATCCATGGCCGAATGTCCCGCAATGCACCAACTTCAACCGCTGTGATTTGCCGATTTTCCTTGAGATCAATCACTCCTTTCACGTCTTCGCCCCAAAACCCCTGCCAGTCTCCTGTTTGATAGTGACGTGGGCCTTGGATGCCATCAATCATCGCATTCGTTCCGCTTGCCGCGTATTGGGGATCAAACGCAGTCTGCAAGTCCAGCGTCCAGTTGTGGCTGATCCTGCGAATTTGATGAGACACTGCACTGGATTGATTCCCATTGGCATTTACACTTCTCGCCCATATTTGTGCATCGGCACTTACTTCAAAAGGATGTGAATAGGGTTTCCAAGATTCTGATGCTTTCTTCAAACGTTGATTTGAGACTTGATATTCAATTGCATCCTCTTTTGCATTGGGCAAGATGGAAACCATAAACGTCTTTGATCGAAAGGTCATGGGTGCTTCAATGACAGGGACACCCGTGAATCGCTCATCCTCCCAATGCTCTGACGGTCGATCGGCCAGAGCTGATCCAAATGATTTAGAGGAATCTGCGTCGGTCTTAAATTGAATGCGTCCGCCTTGTTGAACCAATTCTTTGCTGAACCAACTCTTCGTCTGCGATTGAAGGACGGTCGAACTTCCGAAGTGGGATGAGACACCATTGACATGAGGGCCAGAGCCGAAGCGTTCAATGTGCAATTGTTTCTTCTCCGGTGAACTGCCTTGCTTTTGCCGTGGGGTAATCCGCATGGAAGAAAATGAGGGAGTCCCCGCAACCAATTGGTCTGAACCCGGACAAACGGGGTACATGCCCATCGCGCTCCAAACATGCCATGCGCTCATTTGTCCACAATCCTCGTTGCCAGAAAGTCCATCCGGAGCGTTGGAATATAGATTCTCTTGGATTTGCTGCACAAGCTTAACCGTTTTGCCATGATTTCCAGCGTATGCGTAGAGATATGCCATGTGGTGGCTTGGCTCATTGCCATGCGCGTATTGCCCGATCATTCCCGTAATATCAGGTTGACTTCGACCTGTGGTTTCACTCGTCCCTTCAAACATTTCATCCAATAGAGATTCGTATGCTGCGGGGCCACCAATGAGATTCATGTGCCCGTTGATGTCGTGGGGTACATAAAAGTTGTACTGCCATCCGTTGGCCTCCGTATAATTGAAGTTAACTTCTCTGGGCTCGTAATTGTCCAGCCAAGCGCCGCCTCGCTTCGGTTGAATAAAACCTGATTTTGAATTGAAAAGGTTGCGGTAGGAGAGTGCGCGATTCTTAAATCGCCTCTCAATTTCGATCAAACCAATTGGGGAATCGTCTTCAGCTTTTCGGGCTATCTCATTGGCAAATACAGAGATGCAAGCATCGTCAAATGCATATTCCAATGTCTTTGAAACCGACTCATGTTCCTCGTCGAGGGGGATGTATCCGCGTTCGATATAGGCAGGTAGCCCGAGGTGCATACTGTCACCGGCTTGAACCATGGCATTCAATGCCAATTGCTGGTCAAAATCTTCAATGCCCCAAGACCAGGCGTCGGCAATTACAGGAACACTATGGTATCCAATCATGCAACCCGTGTAATTGCCGGCCAATTCCCAAACCGGTAACTGCCCTCCTTCCTCGTACATGCGCAACATGGTTCGGATAAAATCCCGTGATCGCGCCGGTTCGAGCCAATTCAGCAGCGGATGCAGTGCGCGGTAGGTATCCCAAAGTGAGAAAACGGTGTAATGATTTCCATCCTCTGCACCCAATTGATGGGGCTCCAAATCGGTTCCTCGGTACTTGCCGTCGACATCATTCGCAATGTTTGGTGTTGTGAAGCAGTGGTACAACGCCGTGTATAATTTCTTGCGGTCTTCATCCGTACCTCCTTCTGCGATGACACAAGCGAGTTGTTCATCCCAGTGCGCGGTGGCCTCTTGGAGGTAATGATTGAAGTCATTGGTCGGCGCTTCTGCCTCTAAATTCTTTAACGCCCCTTCGATGCTGACAAAACTCAGGGCCACCCGGGCATTCAATTCATCGACTACACCAAAATCACAAGCGAATACAGGAACGAACTCCATTTCTTGCTGGAGTATTCCATTGCCGTCCTGGCCGAGGTCTTTTATTTCAGACAATTGATCTTGCCATTCAAATGCACGATCAAATCGCGCTGCGAAATAAACGTGCTGCTCCTTAGCCCAATTGTCCGATACCCGATGGCCAACCAATGTTGAGTCATTCATTGGGTAAATGCTGTAATGCACCAATTCATCGCGGTGATTCATGTCCACGATCAATGTCAATGTGTCCGGTTCATTCAATTGATACCGATGAATTCCTACACGAGGTGTGGTGGTGAGGTCAACCTGAATGCCATGGTCCAACAAGTCTACTTGGTAATGTCCGGCATGCGCTGTTTCTGAATCATGGGAAAACCGGCTCTTATAGCGTTCAGGCCATGAAGTTCCTTCTTCATTGAATTGCGTACAGGGCATGAACAGGATGTCGCCATAATCGGACACTCCTGTGCCTTGCAAGTGGGTGTGGCTGAAACCATAGATTGCCGTGTCCGAATAATGATAACCGCCGCAGCCATCCCAACCCGTTAGCCGCGTATCGGGACTTAACTGAACCATTCCAAAAGGGGAGGTTGCGCCTGGGTATGTATGTCCGTGGCCTCCAGTGCCTATAAATGGATTCACTTCTTGGTGCAGCGGAGTGGGTGATTGATCGGAGCAACCAATCACAAAAAGTACAGCCAATGAGCCAAGGGCAATGGAGATGGACGGTGGCATTTGGTTTCTAAAGCTTTGCATGCGGTGAAAATTAGTCAAAAGGAATTTACTCGGCATGGCGCAGCCATTCCACTGCTTTCTCAAGGAATGGATCACGGTTGAGTTGGTGATCTGTAATCGTCATGGCAATGGGGAAATCAGGTAGCAAAGGTTTTGTTTGCCACCGTATTGGTTCCTCCGTGTAATAGCGTGCCGTAGCGACATTGAACTGAAGTTTTGAGGATGGAAGGGTCAAACGAACGGGGTTTCCGAACGTTCCGCTAATGCTGCCCATCGGAGGTTCGCCAATGGTCTTTCCTCGCCCGGACCGCACAAACCACGCCGCTAAAGAAACCGAGGCCGAAGCTGAGAGGCCGTCCAGAACCATTACCACAGGACCTGCATAATTCAATCGCCTTTTCGGGGCTACGGGGTTCTCAAAGGGCACAAAACTCATGCTATGTTGGTTCTTGTCCCGAATGGCTTTGTTCAAGCGCATGAAATTTCGATCGTATCCGAATGAGAAAACAGAGCCACCTATCCATGGATGACTCAATTGGTCCCGGGCGATATCGCTATGTTTGATTTGCGCACCATAGGGAATACGTGTAGCTTCTGAGGCGAGATAGGGAAGGACTTCTGCCATAAGCGCGATGTGTCCTCCCGAATTTTGGCGCAAATCCAGCACAATGCCAGTAATGGCATTCTTGGATTTCTTTTCCGATCGGCAAATCGCCTGAAAGCAATGTTTCAATTCACGTTTGAACTTTCTTTCATGTTCAGGGTGAAAAGATCGAATGGTCAAATGAATAATGTCGGGGTGCTCCGGCAGTCGTTCCCATGAGATATCTCGATTACCTGCCGCCAACTTGATGGAGTCAAGGTATGCTTTTGCAACGACGGATGTTTTTGAAGGCAGCGAATCGTTCACGCCAAGAATAAGGGGCAAGCTATCACCGACTACAGCGCCCAAAGCAAATGGAGCCAAGTCATTCCAGAGTTTGTCTGCCATGCGAACCCGAGACACGAGGGCATCCCCTTCTTGGGACACGATCGAAAGTGACATGCCGAGAAGCGAACGTGAGGAGATGCCCCCAATGGAGCTAACAACAGCGCCCCGACCCAATTCCTTGCTCCAATCTTGAACAACAACAGTTTTGTTTTCAACGGTGGCTATTTCAATCGGGATTTGGCCGTTTGAACGGGCCAAGGTGTTGGCAAATGATTGCAATGCTATTCCCGTGTGGCTGTCTTTCAAGAGGCTCATCAAATCGGAATAAGCCTTCGCAGCGGTGAACACGTTTCCACCGCCACGAGCCAATCGTTTGTTTTTTTCGAGGGACGCAGTCCATTCCTCCGGAGCACATTGGGCGAATGGAGCGGGATGCAATTTGAGGATCCAAGCAGACAAGCTGTCCAAGTCACAAGCAATTTGGTCACCCGTCAAATAAGCAAATCCGTCCGGCGGGGATTCTTGTTGCCCGAAAGAGGTGAACGAAACAGCCCAACAGAAACCAAGGAGAAAATACTTCATGATCCAAAATTGCAGTCCATGCGTGCCTTCAATCTTGGTTGCGCAGTTTCACCATAGTCAGGATGGTCGCTACCGCGACGCTCTCACCTTGGTCGTCATACATGTCTACGTAGAACTTTACGATTCCCTTTCGTATGTCATCATCGGTGCGTTTCTCTTGTTCAACCTTTTCCTTCACCGTGAGCCTGACCCCAACGGTAGTGCCTGCATACACAGGTTTCGTAAAACGAGCTTCCTCGACGCCGTAGTTCAGGAGTACCGGCCCCTTTTTGGGATCAACGAACAATCCCGCTGCTTTGCTCAACAGATAATACCCATGCGCTACACGCTGCTCAAAGATGGTGCCATCGAGGCTCGTTTCATCCACATGGGCGTAGAAGTGGTCACCGCTTACATTGGCGAAATTGACAATGTCTGCTTCGGTGATTGTGTGCTTTGCTGTTGTAACGGTATGGCCAATAATCAAGTCTTCAAAGTGCTGTTGGAATAAATGCGGCTGGGCCTCGGTTTGGCTTCCGCCAGCGTGATACGATTGTGTGATGGCTGAAAGCATTGTGGGCGAACCTTGAATGGCAGTCCGCTGCATGTAATGCCTAATTCCCCTGAGGCCGCCCATTTCCTCACCGCCACCGGCGCGTCCGGGTCCTCCGTGAACGAGAAGTGGGAGGGGGGACCCGTGTCCTGTTGACTCTTTCGCGCATTCGCGATCCAATACAAGTATTCGTCCGTGCATGACTGCAGCTCCCATCACGAAATTTTGAGCCTCCTTTGCGTCATGACTGACCAAGGAGCAACAAAGCGAGCCTTTCCCACGGTTAGCGAGTTCAATGGCATGATCCATGCTGCGGTACGGCATAAGTGTACTCACCGGGCCAAAGGCTTCGACATCATGGCATTGTTCTGCTTTGTCAGGCTCGTTCATTCTGAGAAGCACAGGCCCCATGAAGGCTGCACTTTGGACATGCCCTATAGGATCAGATTCATCGCGGTAGACACACTCCGCTTCTGACGATAACTTCTCAACTTGACGAAGAACCTCTTCTTTTTGTGCAACGTTCACAAGTGCACCCATTCTCACTCCTTCTTCCTTCGGGTCGCCCATTTTTGTTTTTGATAGCGAATCAATGAGCGCACTTTGAACATTGTCGATCAAATGCTCAGGAACAAATATTCTCCGGACGGCCGTGCATTTTTGACCGCATTTGACCGTCATTTCCTTTCTTACTTCTTTGATGAATAGTTCAAATTCGGGATCACCCGGTTCCACATGGTTCCCCAAAATGGATGAGTTCAGCGAATCCGCTTCCATATTGAACGGCACGGAGTTGGCATTCAGATTGGGGTGAGCCCTCAATTTCATTCCGGTTGCAGCTGAACCGGTGAAGGTTACGACATCTCGCTCATCCACATGATCCAAAAGCTCACGAGCAGGACCGCAAATCAGTTGTATCGCGCCGGGAGGGAGTATCTTAGAACGAATGATCTCCCGGACGACACATTCCGTGAGAAAGCTGGTGGATGTCGCAGGTTTCACAATGGCAGGAACGCCGGCGAGCCAATTCACGGCCACCTTCTCGAGCATGCCCCATACCGGGAAGTTATAAGCGTTAATATGAACTGCAACACCTTCCTTCGGTACGAGTATGTGGTTCGCTACAAAAGTTCCTCCTTTGCTGAGACCAATGGCATCGCCATCCAAAGCAAATGGTTGGTCGCCAAATTGACGCCGCAAGCTGGCATAAGCAAAAAGGTTTCCGATACCTCCTTCGATGTCAATCCATGAATCCGCTCGCGTGGCGCCAGTCGCCTCACTCATCTGGTAAAACAATTCTTTTTGACTGTGCAAATGAAGTGCCAGTGCTTTGAGCATGCGTCCACGCTCCTGGAATGTCATGGAACGCAGCGAAGCGTTGCCCACAGACCGGCCATAGGCTAGGACCTCTTTCCAATTCAACTCTGCTGAAGAGGATAGAGCATGGACATTCCCGTAAATGGCATGCTTTATCTCCTGTGTGGCATTTCCTTCTGGCGATTGCCATTGGCCATTGACGAAGTGGTGTAATACGGTTGGCTCCATGCGCTTGCAAATATTTTCAGCTAATTTATATTCCGCAGGTCCAGCCGCAGGCCACCGCACAAGAATGAATTAACGCATCATTCTTTACAATTGCAGTCTTCAGCGTTGATTGCTATTACTTTCATTTTTGTTTTGAGTTGTTCAAATTGCACATTACATTAGCGGAAGTCGCCGAGATAACTTCTTTCGTCTATGAACTTTTTATTAACTTCGATAAAATAATTTTGGGATTAACGAAGGATTGTCATATCTTAGCCTCAACAGACATCAAATCTTGACCACAGAAACATCTAATAATTCATTGAAATGAAGAACCTTTTCACACTGGCTGCGGCCTCTTTTCTCGCTTTCGGTGCGAGTGCCAGCAACGTTGAGTTGGTCGTCGAAGCTGTAGACAATGGCGGCCAGGTTGAAGGAAACACGTACCGAGTGTACGCTGTATTGCCATCAGCCGAGCATTCCTTGCACGCTGTCTTCGCTGACGGAGAGCACTTGTTGAACCTAAGTACTACTGGTAGCTTTTACCAGCATCAATACGGAAGCTTCTCGTCCTTGGACGTGAATGAGCAAATCGTTGCTCTCGATGGCTCTCTCGAATATGATAGCTGGGTAACAATCGGTGCTTCTAATAGCACAAATAATAACCTTTGGACGGTAGGTGTAGATTACAACTCGTTCTTGAGCGGTTCTGAACTTACCGTAACAGACGGAGCTTGGTTCGTAGTTCCTACCGACGTTCAAGCTGCTACTGCTGCTGGCGATCGTGTATTGTTGATGCAATTGACTACAGACGGAACAGCTACAGGCATTTTGAACTTGCAAGGCTGGGACGCTGAAGGAGCTGCTTGGAGAGCGTATGATTTGACATTCTCTTCTACAGACGCAGAAGTTTTCGGTTGCACTAACGCAAATGCGGCAAACTTCAACTCTGACGCATCTTACGACGACGGTTCTTGCTACGGCGAAAACAATGGTCCTTCTCACGGATTGTCTAACATTGACAACTCGACAGAGTGGAACATCTTCCCTAACCCAGTATTCGAAAGCACGTTCAGCGTAAAGTTTGACCGTGAGTTGAACTTGGGCGGTGAGAACATTATCCTCGAAGTAACGGATATGTCAGGAAAGTCTATCATCTCTCAAGAGGTTGCTCAAGAAAACATCATCGGTGGTAACCGAATTGTTGTGAAGCACGACTTGGCTGCTGGTAACTACACTGTTTCCGTAAAGCACGAGAACTTCAGCGACGCTCAAAACATCGTTGTAGCGCACTAATCCTGCACTCATCACAAATTTGAAAGGGACCCTTAGGGGTCCTTTTTTTTTGCATCAACTTTTCGATTGAGGCTCGGCTAATGAGTACTTTCGCTAAATGATAATGAAGAACAAGGGCGCTGCAATCATCTTAAGCGTGCTCATCCTGACAGCTTGCGGTTCTCAGATGGATGAGGGGACAGAGCTGATAGGGACTCCGATGGTTGGCAACATGAATATGCGAAGTGCCACAATCTGGATGCAGCTTTCCAATTCAACCACTGAATCTGTCCATGTCTTGGTGCTAGATTCGGCACTCAACCCTGTAGGTGAATATCCGGCGGAAGACTTGGGCACATCCAATAACTGTTTGAGCCGTATTCATGGGCTTGAACCTGGCACGACTTACTCTTATGTTGTTAGGTCGGGAAGTCGCGTGCTATCGGACACATTGCTAATCTCTACACAAAGATTATGGCAATACCGGACCGATCCACCTTCCGTTCGTATCGCATTAGGAAGTTGCGCCTACATCAATGAACCTGTCTATGACCGACCAGGAAAGCCTTACGGTGGTGGTTATGAAATTTTCGAAACAATGGCCAACGAAGGATTTGACGCGATGTTCTGGCTAGGCGACAATGTATACTTAAGAGAAGCCGACTTTGGCAGCTACAGTGGCTACGTTCATCGTTATAACCACACACGAAGCACGCCAGAGTTACAAACCTTATTGAGTCGTGGCGTTCATTATGCAGTATGGGATGACCATGATTACGGCCCCAACGACTGTGACGGCTCATATGCGAATAAAGCTTTGGCAAAAAGAGCGTTTGATGCCTATTGGCCCAATCCAAGTGGAGAAGTGGCTGCTGCGCCAGAACTCAACGCCACTTCTTTTGCGTTTGCGGATGCCGAAGTATTCTTGCTTGACAACAGAACACACCGTGTAAATGACGGCATGGGAGTGGGGAAACGACAGATGTTTGGGAAAATCCAACTGGATTGGCTCTTGAATAATTTAAAAAACAGCAGAGCGCCATTCAAATTGATCGCGGTAGGAGGACAGGTAGTAAGCGATGCAGCGATTTATGAGAACTTCGCTCAATTCCCAGAGGAACGACAATGGTTGCTCTCTGAGCTGAATCGATTGGATATCCAAGGGGTGGTTTTCCTATCTGGCGATCGCCACAGCAGTGAACTTTCAAAGCTACAGTTGGCCAATGGAAATTGGGTGTACGACCTCACCGTTAGCCCATTGACTAGCGGTAGTTACGACCACAGTGAAGAGCCCAATGAACTGCGCGAACCGGGCACCATGGTCGGCGAAAGGAACTATGGGATGCTCGAGATTTCAGGGCCTCGAAAAGAGCGCACGCTTCGCATGCAAATTAAGTCTGCTCAAGGAGCATTGATTTGGGAACGGTCTATTTCAGCTGCGGATGGTCACATCCTCGCTCCCTGATCGGCCAAAAGATTACCATTCCTCGTCCAAGAGGAAATCGGTTTGTTTGGGGCGTTGATCGATTTTAATCAAATAATTGACACCATCTACCGACAATCGAATGGCTCGGCAAATCATTTGCTTGCCAGGCATTTCAAACTCAAAGGTATCATGGTCAAAACCATCTGGATACTTTTCAGATAAGCTGCTCAGAATTTGCTGAGGCAACTTTCGATAACTCACGATTAGGTTTCTCATCTTTCATTATTTTTGAGACTTTACTGCATTTGGCTGCAAAAGGTTACATTGAACCAAAACCCCTCTCCATAGCTATGAATACAAACGTGCAAAAAGTCCGGAAGGACTACGCAAAGCGAGAGCTTAAACGCGACGACCTGCCGAACAGCCCCGTCGAGCTCCTCGAGGATTGGTTGTCGGCAGCAGAAAGCACGGACCCCGACGACTACAATGCCATGTGCTTGTCGAGTGTCGACGAGACCGGGAAGCCAAGCTCGAGGATTGTTCTTTTGCGGTCCATAACGGACCAGGGCATTCGGTTTTTCACGAATTATGAGTCGAAAAAGGGGAGGGACATTGCGGTGAATGAGAATGTCTGCGTGAACTTTTTTTGGAGGGATTGGGAACGACAAGTTCGAATCACAGGCGTGGCGTCAAGATGCACACCCAAGGTTAGCGACGACTATTTCGCATCTCGGCCACGCGCCAGCCAAATTGGCGCTTGGACTTCGCATCAGAGCAAGTCGAACGTGGAACCGAAAATTCAAGAAAGAATAAAAGATGCGATTGAATCCTTCAAAGATGCCGAAGTGATTCCCCGTCCCGATTTTTGGGGTGGGTATGACCTATCAATTGAAACCATTGAATTTTGGCAAGGTCGTCCAAGTCGACTACATAATCGTTGGCGATACCGAATCAAAAACGAGTCAGAAGGGGCTTGGAACGTGGATTTACTGGATCCTTGAGATCTGCAATAAGTCGTCAATTCACACGAATAACAAGTCCTTTTAGGTAGGAACCCTCCGGGTGAAAAGCACTTACAGGATGGTCTGGCGGCTGGTGAAGACGGTGCAAAATTTGCACTTCACGCTCCGCCTGAATCGCTGCTGATATAACGGTATGGGTAAACAGTCGGTCATCCACCGCTTGAGAACAGGAAAATGTAAACAATAGGCTTCCAGGCTTCATCGACTCCAACGCTCGCGAATTGATTCGCTTGTAACCTTGGACGGCTTTGTGCCGGGCAGAAACGCTCTTAGCAAAGGCAGGAGGGTCCAATACTACGATATCATAACCCGTAACGCCTGATTTCAAATATTCCATCGCGTCTGCTTCGATGCAACCATGTGCGTCTTTTCCAAAGCCGTTGGCTTCGGCGTTGATTTGCGCCAATTCCAAGGCTCTGGATGAGCTGTCAAGGCTATCGACCTTGGTGGCTCCGCCCAATAAGGCTGCCACAGAGAAGCCGCCCGTGTAACTGAATACGTTCAGAACACTCTTCCCTTTGGAAAGCCGACCTAACAGAGCTCTGTTTTCGCGCTGATCGACAAAGAATCCGGTCTTTTGCCCCAATAAAATATCAATTTCAAAGGCGCCACCATATTCCAAAGGTTTCCAATCGTCTGGTGCAGCCCCATATATCCATCCGTCTTCCGCGGCGATCTTTAACTTTCGCAATAGCTTTGCGGATTTGTTGTAGATTCCAACAAGCTCCGAGCCAAGACTGTGAATCAATGCTTCCTGAATCGAATCCAATGCTTCACGCATTCCAGCCGAATGCGTCTGGATGACCGCCACCCGATCATAATAATCAACGATCAGTCCAGAAGCACCATCACCTTCTGCGTGAATAAGCCTGCAGATTGAGTTGCCTGCAACTCCCATCAGTCCCAGCTGCTTTCGCATGTCTACAGCGGAACGCACTTTCGAATTCCACCAGTCTTGGTCGATGATTTCTTCATCATTAAAGGTGAGCATCCGGACTGCAATGGAAGCGCCTGGCGAATAATGGCCATACCCAAGGAGCCGTCCCTTATTGGCGTGCACAGCTACCAAATCTCCCGCTTGCACAGCTCCTTCAATCGCTCGAATTGCGCCACTGAACACCCAAGGATGCCTACGCAAAATACTGACCTCCTTCTTGGGCTTTAAATAAATCGCTTTCTCAACCGTCATGGAGCGAAGATAATCGCCTTATTCATTGATTCAGCAGACAGAAATTTCAACGCCGATAGATGATCCGATTGACGACCTCTATCTCATTGAACTCAGCCCAGAGCGCGAGGAAGTGGAATAGCACGGGTTTGTAACTTACCGGAACATGCTTCTCCAATTGTTCAATTTCCAAGCCTTGATCGGGTATCGTGACCAGCCATTTTTCTCGGGCCCACGATTCGTTGGCTTTCATGCAATTGTCGCAATTCTCACATGGTTGGACATCTTCTCCCGAAAAATATCGTTGTATAATCTGCTGTCGGCAATTTGTTGAGGCAGCATACGCTGAAAATGCTTCCCACTTTGCTTTCAAGGACTGCACCCAATCAACCGTGAGGGATCGGGGAAGAATGACGTTCGTTGCCTCTTCGCGTGGGCGCAACCATTCAATCTGATGCAAAGGTGGCAATCGTTTGCTTTCAATGAATCCCCATCTCTTGAGCCGATCCAACTCAATCCTGCATTGATGAGCAGTCATCCCGGATATTTGTATCAAGGCCTGAATGGGAACAATCGCATTTGACTCATGGGTGCGAAACCATTCCGTGAGCGCGCTTCGCAATCGGATGGCACTTGGATTTCCGTCCAGCGGACTTTCGATCAAAGATTCCCGCAACGCTATTTCAAAACGCTCCTCACGGTCTAAACGTTCACTTGAAATGTAGCCGGCTCGATTCAAATAATTCACGCTCAAACTCCAATCAAAATAACGCATGTCATTGCCTTTCAACCAGCGGGCTAAATCGAATACGGTCGGCTCTTCAGGTCTTGCGCCAACGGGAACTGAGCCCTGATTGGCCAGGCCCTGGTATACTTCTTGAATAGCCGGTAAATCAGGGGCTTTCTGTTCAAGTTTTTTTCGGCTCACGTCCAAGGAATTCCGATTCATGAAAAGCATACAAAGGCTGGGTTTCCCGTCGCGGCCCGCGCGACCGGCTTCTTGCACATAGCTTTCTAAATCTTGAGGGGGTGATGCGTGAAAAACAAACCGCACATCCGGCTTGTCTATTCCCATTCCAAAGGCACTGGTGCATGCCAATACCCGATAGTCTCCAACCATCCAAGACGTTTGAATCCTCATTCGCTCGGGGGCAGGAATCCCCGCATGGTAGGCCGAACTTTGGATTCCAATCTGCCGCATCCTGTCTGACCAGAACTCCGCTTCTGAGCGGCTGGAAACGTAGAGCAAGCCCGATCCTCGGGATCGCTTTAACGCCATTAAAAGTTCTTTTTCTGCATCACCAGAAGTAAAAACGGAATAGATGAGATTTTCACGCTGCATGGGAAACTCGAATACGCTAGCTGCATTCAGTTTCAATTGCTCCTCAATATCTTTCAGCACATTTTGTGTAGCCGTCGCGGTGAAGGCACCCCATGCAGCTCCGGGGCATTTGTCACGCAGGGAAGAAACCTCACGATATTCAGGCCGGAAATCGTGTCCCCATTGTGAAATACAATGCGCTTCATCCACTACAATTGTTCGAATGGGTAGACGTTCAATTCTCGATTTGAGCAAAGGATGGTGAAGGCGCTCCGGCGAACAATAAAGGAAACAAGACGGCAGACGCTCGGCATTGTCTAATAAGCGCTCAATCGTCTTGTAATTGAGGTTTCCTGCAAGCGAAACTGCGTTCATGCCCTTTTCCTTCAACCCTTCAACTTGATCTTGCATAAGGGCCACCAAAGGTGAAATCACGAGACATATTCCTCCGCGGTACAGACCGGAAATTTGATAGCATAAGGATTTGCCACCTCCTGTGGGGAGTACAGCTAACGTATCCTTCCCGCTGGCGAGGCTATGAATTGGTGGTTTTTGTTGCTCGCGAAACGTCTCAAAATGCCAATGATTGTTGAGCAATCCTAGCAATCGCTTATCATCCAAGGGTGCTTGGGGTGAATCAATCATCACATCTGTTCATTTAAACAATTCCAATTGCGACCTTCGCGCTTTAATTACAACAAAGGTCATGAGGAACATTGTCGCAGGGAACTGGAAGAGCAACAAATTAATGAATGAAGGGATAGAGTTGATGGATGCCATCACGAAAGGACTTCCAACGTTGCACAAAACAGAGGTTATCGTAGCTCCACCCGCGCCTTATCTCGCTCAATTCTCAGCGCAATACAAGGCGCATGCGGTCCATTTGAGCGCTCAGCAATGCAGTGAGCACGGTCACGGAGCGCACACAGGCGAATACACCGCTGAAATGCTTCATTCATCAGGTGTGACACACGTCATCATCGGACATTCAGAACGGAGAGATCGCTTTGGCGAATCCTTCGAGGTTGTACGATCAAAAGTCAATCAAGCCATTGGCGCGAGCCTTCATGTGTTGCTGTGTTGCGGTGAGTCGCTCGAAGTCCGTGAGTCTGAAGAGCACTTTGAGTTGATTTCGAAGCAACTCAAAGATGCCTTGGCCGACGTCGATTCTGCTAAAATGGCAAACATTACGATTGCATACGAACCGGTTTGGGCCATTGGAACAGGCGTGACAGCCTCAGCAGATCAAGCGCAAGAGATGCATCGATTCATACGGGAACAACTTGGCAATTGGTTCAATCCCCAAGTGGCCTCAACCACACGTATTCTGTATGGCGGAAGCTGCAAACCGTCCAATGCTGCCGAAATTTTCGGTCAACCGGATGTTAACGGGGGGTTGATTGGCGGCGCCGCATTGGAAGCTTCGTCCTTCCTATCCCTTGTCGCTGCATCTGAAGCCTCATAAAGCAGGGTTATGAAGGAATCCAAATACTTCAAGGCCTCGTTGATGTGCTCACCTGTTTTGCCGGCAAGGGAAGTAGCCGTGGCCTACCTGAGTAATTGTGGATTCGATATGTTTGAGGAGGAGGGAGACCGACTTATCGCTTATGCCAAGGACGATGTATTCAATGCAGAGGAATACCAATCTGTGCTTCAGCAATTGCGTGAAATAGCGGAGGTACGTGTAGAAGAAAATTGGGTGGAATCTGAAAATTGGAATGCGCAATGGGAATCCAATTACGACCCGATCGATGTCGATGGTAAAATCATGATGCGTGCTCCATTTCATGCGCCGCCTGCGTCGGGTTTGGACATCATCATACAGCCTGAAATGTCCTTCGGTACGGGGCATCACCCAACCACTTGGCAAATGATGCACGCTGTGCACAGCTTGAATCCGGTGGGTCAAAATGTCTTGGACATGGGGTGCGGAACGGGAGCACTCGCCATTGCTGCCAAGAAGTTAGGCGCAGCTCGCGTCGTGGCGATAGACAACGACGAATGGTCCTATCGGAATACGCTTGAAAACATCCAGCGCAATGGGCTCGATGGTCAAATTGAAGCATTGCTCGGCGACGCCAATACCCTTTCAACAATAGACTGCATCTTTCACACCATATTGGCCAACATCAACCGGAACATCCTTTTGGCAGATATGAGCACCTACATACGCCACCTTCACCCGGGTGGCCACCTTGTTTTGAGTGGCTTCTTTCCCGCTGACATTCCTGTTATTCTGGACGAGGCACGTGGGCATGGTCTTGAATTGTCAGAATCATTTGAACGTGATGGTTGGGCCTGCCTGTTGTTGGTAAACAAAGCAATCTGAATACCAATGTCGGCAAAGGTTCGTTGTAATTTTCGAACCATGGAGTTTTCCGCCTCTCTCTTAATTTGCAATCAATACACGCGGCTCAGATTTCTCTTTCTGGCTGCCTTTGCTTGTATTGCGTTCATCGGTACGATTGAAGCGCAATCAGAGGCCTGTGAGGCGCTTGAAGTCCGCTTGACTAGTCTGATGAACAATGTTTCAAAGGAAGACGGTCGTTGGGTAAAAAAAACACTGATGCCGTCCCTTTGCGCTTCGCTGGATGAGGCAAGGATCGAGACAGTCGATGAAGTCGTGTCAGCCTTGGAAGCCGCCCGAGCGTCAGGAAGCAAGGACATTCGAAATTACCTGCACACCATTTTAGCTTTGAGTGCGCCGGACAAGACAGATCTATGGGACGACTGGCATTCCTTTTCGAGTCGTATGTGGTCCAATAAAAAACACCGCAAAACAGGATTTGCATTTCTCGCGATTTCGCCGGAATTGATCGCCAACAACATCCTCTATTCGAGCAACAAGCATTGGTGGGAGTTGGATTCGATGCGATGGAAGCTCGAATGGCAACAGAACGTTCCACTGCTCATCTTCGAAAACGCACAGCTCAGTGCTCGAAGCAAAGTGGACCACTTTACTGTTTTAAACACATCGGGCGAGTGGGACCTTCGAGATGAAGATCTTAAAATCGCTCCATCTAGAGTTCAGTGGGAAGGCACGACCTTCAACCCCAATATGTATTATGCTGAGCTTCCGGCTTCAACCATTGACTTGAAAAGCAATCGATACCAGGTTCCCAGTTGCGTCATGCATGCAGAACTCGCTGGCAAACCCTTGAGGGGGTCATTCGTCGCCAAACTCGAATCAGTAAATAGCCCTGCCGAGAAAACGTATCCTCGATTTCGGTGCGAAGAAGAGCTGGTGGAACTAGAAGACGTATTTCCTCAAACCAATTATACCGGAGGAGTTCAGTTCAAAGGCTCCCAAATCTTGGGCATTCGAAATGAATCCCAACTGGCGAGAATTAATATTATGCAGGCCGACACGACTTTCATGGAATTTCATGGAAGTCAATTTCTGTTTTCATCTTCCGGTTGGTCATGTTCCAATGCTGAATTCATCATGCATTTCGCAGGGGACACGCTGAGCCACCCTGATGTCCAGAGTCGCTACAACAATGGTCGGAGGCAAGTCGCTGCCTACCGCCAAGAACAAGGACTAGGGCAGCAACCTTTTCTTGACAAGTACCATGACTTAGAATGGGATGTTTCAGGTGTTCTTTGGGAAATTGATCAACCGCGAATTCTTGTGGGTTCAGCGCTTGATGCGGGACAAGCGATTGCCCAATTTTCCAGCACAAACTATTTCGAGCAGAGTTCTTTCGATGCCATCCAGGGCATTGACCCCGTGAATCCAGTCATCGAAGTGTATCGATTTACGAAGGAATCAGGACGTTCAGGCTTCATGACCGAAGACTTCGCGCGTTACATTCGATTGAGTGAAGTTCAAGCACGTGTGATGCTGATGGAGCTGGCCAACTTGGGCTATGTTAAAATCAACCCAGAAACACTTTGGGTTCAAACTACTCCGAAATTAAAGGACCACATCTACTGCAAAACAGGACGCAAGGATTATGACGTCATGCGTTTTAACTCTAGCCCGATTGATGGAGTGAATGCAGAATGGAGCCTACTTAATGGGCACATTCAAATCAATGGGATCGATGAAATCCGACTGAGCACAGCCAAGGACGTGGTCCTGTATCCGGCGAATGGCGAGATTGTGGTCAAGCGTGACCGGGACTTCCTGTTTGATGGCCGAATTCAAGCAGGCAATATAAAAATGGCCGGTGACGCCTTCTCTTTTGACTACTCAGACTTCACAATTGACTTTGATGCTATAGAGTCGATTCAGCTCAGTGTATACAATGAGGACGAGCTGAACAGCCGAGGCACTCCGAGGAAACGTTCTCTAAATAGCCAAATCGAAGGAGTTTCGGGTACTTTATCCATTGATTACCCTACGAATCGATCTGGAAGAAGAAGCGAATTGCATCCAGACTACCCCGTATTTGAAAGCACCGTGACGAGCTTTGTTTATTACGATCGATTCGACCTTTTCGAAGGAGCTTATGACCGGGATGAATTTTACTTCGCGGTCGAGCCTTTTCAATTAAAAAGGCTCGACAACTTAACCAAGTCAGGTTTCACATTGGATGGCACCCTCGTTTCCGCAGGCATTCTGAAGGACTTGCCCCTTCCATTGAAGGTGATGGACGATTATTACCTCGGACTTGAAACGAGTTCTGCGCCAGAAGGGATCGATGTATATTCAGATGCAGCAACATTCACCAAGGACATCAAATTGGATGGAAAAGGGCTGCAGGGGCAAGGAAGCATTGACTTCATCACGGCGCACATTGAAAGTTCGTCCATGACGATGCTTCCTGATTCCATCATTGGCCAGGCAGAGTTACTCGTCAATGAAGCGGACGAGGAGCGCAATACTGCTGCGATGCAGGGGGTCAATGGCTCCTTCTCATTTCATCCTACACGCAAACAATTGGACATGCGTTCTGGGGGCAGTCCATTTGAATTTTATCAAGAAGAAGCGCGCCTGACAGGTGTTGCCCAAGTGACACCGCGTGCATTTACGGGCAGAGGCTTGATTGAGTTGAAGGATGCCTCGCTATCATCCGATGAGTTTGACTTCCGCACGGCGAACCTGAAGTCGCCATCAGCGACCTTTTCTTTGAATGGAAATCGATCGCAAATCACAGCCTTCAAAACAGATGATGTAGCGTGTGATTTGAATTTTCAAGAGCGGCTCGGTGTATTTTCTCCAAATTCCGGCGAAACCAGAATCGAACTGCCGATTCAGCAGTATATCTGCTTCATGGATCGGTTTCGCTGGTACATGGATGAGGATGAAATTGATTTGCTGACCAACCGCAGTCAAGAAGGCATGCCCTTTGATTTCAATGACGACCGAACAAGCTCCAACTTTATTTCAGCACATCCCAATCAAGACTCGCTTCATTTCTTGAGCTCAAGCGCAACCTATCGCATAGGAGAAGACATGCTCACTTGCAACGGCGTTGAATCCCTTTCCATTGCCGACTCCCGTATCATTCCAGACAGTGGACGTTTGATCATACGAGCCAAGGCTAAAATGGACGAGCTCCGCTTCGCACAAATAGTGACGAATGCCACCACCCGCTATCACTTCATTGATTCTGCCTTTCTAAACGTTTATGGGAAATATGCGTTTGAAGGCACTGGACTCTACAATTACCAATCGGCTGACGGAAAAGTCAATCGGATTTTTTTCGACGACATCCAAGTGGACGACAGTCTTCGGACCACTGGTGGCGGTTCCATCATGGCTCGAAATGGGTTTTTGCTCGGACCGGCATTCGCATTTGCAGGCGACATAAAAATGGTATCCTCCGAACCGCATTTGTATTTCAGCGGGGGGACAAAAATGACAAAAGAATGCAAGCGAATGCAGCGCAGTTGGATTGCATTTGAAGGATATATCAATCCCAAGGCCATTGCCATTCCCGTTTCAGACCGCCCCCAAGACACAGAGGGGGATATGCTCGCCTATGGCCTAATGGCATCATCACGTCCACCGTTCACGGTTTATGGCGCATTTTTGGACCCCCAAGGAGATGATTCAGACTTGAACATCCTCAAAACAAGAGGTGAGCTGAGGTATCAAGATGAACGATACATATTCTCAAGTCAAGAAAAATTTGAAAACCCAAACTCGAGTGAAGCCCGGGTTGACATCCGGCCTTCTACGTGTGACTTGCGGGGTGCCGGGCTGATGGAGTTGCCATTGAATTTTGGCTTGGTGAACCAATCGTTCGTAGGCTCGTTTGAAATCAATCCGAGGGGGGAGTATGTGTTCAAAGGATCGATGCGACTGGACATTGACCTTGACCAAGTCTTGTACGACCGCATGGCCTTGCAAATCCCATCGTGGGAACCCGCAGAGCCGGTCAATATTGTCGAGACCAATTACGAACAGGCACTACAAGCTTGGCTTGGTGCAAAAGAGAGTTCGAAGCTCGTCAATGATTTGGCGATGACGGGGAAAATAAAGAACACCCCAAAATCAATGCGTACCCAAGTCGTGTTGACTGGCCTTGAGATGACGTGGGAGCCCAAGCTCGAAGCCTTCATCTCCACTAGTAAATTCGCCATTGCTTCACTCGGAAGTGCGCCGGTGTTCCAAGAAATTCCGGGCAAATTAATCCTGCGAAGAAGTCGGTCGAAAGACTCCTTCACCCTATATCTGCACGGTGATCAAGAAAACTGGTATCATTTCGATTACCGCGACAAAACACTCAATTGTTCAACACCTGACCGCGCCGGATTCTTGAGTTCGATCGCCGAGATTGGAGACAAAAAAAGAACCAAAAAGGACGGTGACGGAAGAACCTATTTCTACAAAGCAATGAACAAAAATGATCGTCGCAACGATTTTGTTGATGAATACCGTGAATTCCAGTGAATTAACTTGAGCTCCCATGACTACTTTGAATTCAACAACAGATCTGCAGGTGTTCCAGCCCATTCAGCTGGGGCCGCTCCTGCTTCCCAATCGCATTTTAATGGGTAGCATGCACACCGGATTGGAAGAAGCAAAAGATGGGTTCAACGCGTTGGCGCAATTTTATGGAGAACGTGCAAAAGGAGGAGCAGGTCTCATTGTTACTGGTGGGATCTCTCCCAATCGCAGAGGAGTTCTGAAGCCCGGCGGAGCAAAGTTGACGGCCCGGCGCCAAATCAGAAAACATCGAATCATTACGGATGCGGTGCATGCAAATGGAGGTAAAATTTGCCTTCAAATTCTTCACGGTGGTCGTTACAGCTATCACCCTTTCAATGTTGCCCCTTCAAGCATTAAAACGGCCATCAATCGCTTCAAGCCGAGCGGCCTTTCCATGCGTGGTGTTAAGAAGACGGTTCGGCAATACGCCAAATGTGCCGCCATTGCAAAAGAAGCTGGCTATGATGGAATCGAAATTATGGGGTCGGAGGGTTATCTCATCAATCAATTCCTAGTCACCGCTACCAATAAAAGGAAGGACCAATACGGCGGATCATTTGAGAATCGAATGCGATTTCCAATTGAGATCATTCGGTGCATCAGAGAAAGAGTAGGGGCTGAATTCGCAATCATCTTCCGTTTGAGCATGCTCGATCTGATCCAGGAGGGAAGCAGCTGGGATGAAATCCAATCGTTGGCGCAAGCCTTGGAGCGAGAGGGGGTCGATGCGATCAACACGGGCATCGGATGGCATGAGGCCCGGATTCCGACGATTGCAACCTTAGTGCCGCGAGGGGGCTTTGCATTCGTCACGAAAAAACTGATGGGACATGTTGGGATTCCGCTTATTACGACCAACCGCTTCAACACCATTGATGCGTGCGAAAAGGCGCTTCAATCGGGTTGTGCTGACATGGTTTCCATGGCACGCCCTTTCTTGGCCGATCCTGAAATAGTCAACAAATCGAAAACGAAGCCGAACTCTGTCAACACCTGCATCGGTTGCAATCAAGCCTGCCTTGATCACATCTTTCAAAATAAAATCGCAACGTGTTTGGTAAACCCAAGAGCGAGTCATGAATCCAAATGGCCATTGCAAGCAAAAGCCACGAAAGCACGAAGCGTCGCGGTGGTGGGGTCAGGACCCGCTGGATTAAGCGCTGCCATTGAGGCCGCTCGTTTGGGCCATAAGGTCACGTTATTCGAGTCTGCTGCTGAGATTGGAGGCCAATTCAACATGGCCAAACGCATTCCTGGCAAGGATGAGTTTCATGAAACCTTGCGCTACTTTGATTTTATGCTCACCCATTTCAATGTCAATCTTCAGCTCAATACGGAGGCGGATGTCAATTCCTTGCTCAATTTTGATCACATCATGCTCGCTACAGGTGTAAAGCCACGTGCTTGGAACATCGCCGGGTCTGAAACCGCTGAAGTGCTGAGTTACATCGACGTGCTCAAAGGAAATGTGGAACCAGGGAAGCGAGTCGCTATCATCGGCGCGGGTGGAATTGGCTTTGACGTCGCGGAATATTTAACCCACACGAAACATCCCGGCTTTTTCGAAGAATGGGGCATTGATCAATCCTTGAGCAGCCGAGGGGGATTGCACAGGCCAGAGCGCATGAAATCACCAAGGTCAATCCACGTCTTTCAACGTTCTGCGGGCAAAGTAGGAGGCAAACTTGGTAAGACCACCGGCTGGATTCATCGGCTTCAGCTAAAAAACAAAGGGGTAATCACGCACAGTGGTGTTCAATACCTCGCTTTTGAAAACGGGAAATTGGACTTCATAGAATCGGGTGAGACGCACAGCCTTGCATTCGATCATGTCGTGGTTTGCGCAGGGCAAATAAGTTTCGCTCCATTGCATTCTCAGTTAGAGGCGAAGGGTGCTACCGTTGAGCGAATAGGAGGCGCACTTGACGCCCGAAAACTCGATGCACAACGAGCTATTCGCGAAGGTTTGGAAGCCGCTTACTCCATTTCGGATTGGAAATGAGGTCTGGCCCCGTCAATCCGGCGTATCCACATGTTTGATGTGCCAACTTCGCATTTCATCCACTTGCTTGAACGAAGACTTGGTCAAATCGGCAATTCCCTTGCTAGACGAGTCCTTCGCATAAACGGGTTCTCCAAACCTGACGTGCACCGGATTAGGCCGCAGCAGTAAGCCACCCTTTGGCAACACTTTGCGCGTTCCATGCACATGCATGGGAATGACAGGAACATCTGCCCCGGCGGCCAAATAGAACGCTCCTTTTTTGAACGGATTCAATTCCCCGGTTGAACTTCGCGTTCCTTCAGGATACACAATGACTGAAATTCCATTTGACAATGATGCCTGTAGATTTTCAACGGATTTTTTTGCCGCATTCGGATTGCTGCGATCAATGAAAACTGTTCCAACACGCGCATTGAGCAATCCCAAAACAGGCACCTTTCGAATGCTCGCTTTCGCCAAATAAACAATGGGCCGTGGGATCACACTTGCACAAACATTGATATCAATTTGACTCGCATGGTTCGAGACAATGATGGCTTTCTCTGGCCAATTCTGAAACTTGGCGGCATCGGAAGAGAAACTGAGCGTTGGGCGATTGATCCCAGCAATTTTCAGCATGTTCGCGCTCCACATTTGACTGCCTATTTTGGTCAAAACAAATGGAATTAACCGTTTGCTCAAAAGCGCAAGTATGAGCGCGGAAAGGCAGCAAACAAAAGACCAAATGAGTGCAATAGTTGTTCGAGCAAAATAGGACACTGAATGAAGCATGGCGCAAGATAGTATCAGTTCTCTATCGCAAGTGCGTGCTGGATCTGCTGAGCATTCAACAAAACCGCTTTGCCTGGCTCGAGATTCAAATCATCCAACGTCAACTGACCAATTTGAATGCGCAAAAGCCGCAAAGTAGGAAGGCCAACGTGTGCTGTCATCCTTCGCACTTGCCTATTTTTCCCTTCTCTTAAGGTGACGTCGATCCAGCTCGTTGGAATGGATTTTCGTTCGCGGATAGGAGGGACCCTTTCGGCCAACTTCGGTGCTTCGATCATTCGTGCGACGCAAGGTTTCGTGCGGTGGTCCTTTTTTTTGATCCGCAAATTCATCGGCTTTTGAATTGCTTGAATTTGATCCCTTGACGCCAAACCCTCGACCTGGACGCGATACGTTCGGGGATGTCCTTTGGAAGGCTCTAGCAATTCATGAATCAGTGTTGAATTGTTGGATAGAAGCAAAAGACCCTCTGAGTCTCGGTCTAACCTTCCAACCGGGTAAATATCCTGAGGCAAATCCAAATTCAGAGATTGGAGGCCTGGATGGCCGCCTTCTGAAGTAAACTGGCTCAGCACCCCATACGGCTTATGAAGTGCATAGCACTGAGGCGTATCATTCATTCAACCCAATCTGTCACAAACACATTGGTGTTGCGTGTTCTTCCATTGTTTCGATTGGAAGAGAATGCCAATCTCTTACCATCGGGAGAGAACATCGGAAAGGAGTCAAACGCCGAGTCAAATGAAACCTGCTCCAGTCCAGTGCCATCTGTGTTGATCATGAAAATATTGAACGGAAAACCTCCGGTATGATGATTGCTAGAAAAGAGCACTTTTTCTCCACTTGGATGAAAGAATGGCGCCCAATTTGCCCCTCCTAAATCGGTCAATTGCCTAGCGTTTGAACCGTCGGCGTTGGCAATGAATAATTCCATTGCCGTGGGCTCAACAAGTCCTTTGCTCAAGAGGTCTGTATAGTGCGCAACTTCTTCCGGCGTTTCGGGTCGGCTGGCGCGCCAAATCAACTGGCTACCATCCGGTGAGAAGAATGCCCCTCCGTCGTAACCAAGTTCATCCGTCACCTGAACAACGTCTGAACCATCGAGCTTGCAAGTGAAGAGTTCCAAATCTCCACTTCGCGTGCTTGTGAAGACCATCCGATCACCAGCAGGACTAACGGTCGCTTCCGCGTCGTAACCCGGTAAATCGGTCAATTGTGAAATCAAGCCCCCCTCCAAGTCGTAGGTAAAGATGTCGTAGCCTTCATAGATAGGCCAAACATATTCTCCCTTGGGTCCTCTTGGAGGCACAGCAGGACAAAGTGTGTCAGCTAAATGAGTCGATGCATAGACTACTGACGTATCGCCCGGCATGAAGTATGCGCAAGTTGTTCGACCTAGGCCATTGGAGATTTGCGCTGGCGGCGTGGAAGATGGCGTGAAATCGTCATCCAGTTGCAAAACAAAGATTTGATCACAACCCGTTCCCCAACTGGGGTTGTTGGCTTGAAACACCAATTGATCATTTCCAAACGACCAATACGCCTCGGCGTTATCACCCCCAAACGTAAGCTGACGCATAGCAGTAAAATGATCTTCTCCATCCAAACGCAGTCCAGATTCAACCTCCGCTGGTTGCGGTGAATCCACGGATTCTCCTTGTTCTCCGCAGCTTAGAAGAGCAACAATTAAAATTACGCTCCAACGTGCTTCTTTATTCATGACTTCTGTCGAATTTTGCGCAAAAGTAAACTCGAATGCAAGCATTTCCTTTCCGTTTTTGTCATGTTTTTGTTGTTTTCGCTGCAATGTCTTTTGGCTTCATCTCATGCAATGACAGCGAAACCCTCACAATGCGTGGCTCGAAGCGAATCAACGCCCATGTTAAGGCACTTGCTTCGGACGCGATGCAGGGCCGGGAGACGGGTGAAGAAGGAGAAGCGATCGCAAGTGCTTGGATCGATTCTGTCTTCGCATCGCAAGGCCTATCAGCAAGGGGAGAGGTCGGTGCGTTTCAGAACTTTGAATACAAGCCACATCCTCCAATGCAAATGCATGGCCATGGAGACTCTGCGTCAATGGGAATGGCCCTGGTGCAAGCAATCACCGGAAAGAATGTGCTTTACGCATTGCCTCTAGAGAAGAAACGTTGGGGGGTTATAGGCGCCCATTATGATCACCTGGGCTACGGTGATGAGAACTCCTTATTTCGTGGAGAACCTGAAATTCATAATGGTGCGGATGACAACGCATCAGGTGTGGCTGGCATGTTAGAGCTTAGCGAGCGTTTCGCTCAGTCGAAACAAAACAAATCACTTTTATTTGCTGCGTTTTCTGGCGAGGAAAAGGGGCTGTGGGGATCCAATCAATTCTGTAAGTCGCCGACCGTTCCGCTGGATTCCATCGATTACATGATCAATTTCGACATGATTGGTAGGCTTCGAGGTGACACGCTAGCGGTTTATGGTACCGGTACATCACCTCGGTGGATGGAATTGCTGGAGGAATGCAACGACGAACGATTTATTTTCGTTCCGAGTGAAAGCGGTGTAGGGCCGAGTGATCATACGTCATTCTACCTGGAAGGGATTCCTGCCTTGCATTTCTTCACAGGACAACACCCCGATTACCACAAGCCTTCAGACACTGCAGATAAGATCAATGTTGAAGGCATTGTGCGGATCGTGAATTTCGTTGAACGCTTGATACAGCGACTAAATGAGCAAGAGGATTGGCCGTTCACAGCCACCAAAGATCAAGATGAAGAGAGCACGCCTCGTTTTAAGGTTACCTTGGGTGTTATTCCCGACTATTTGTTTTCGGGAGTTGGTATGCGAATTGACGGTGTCTCAGAAGGCAGGCCCGCGGCTTTGGCCGGTTTAATTCGCGGAGATGTTGTGAAGAGAATAGATACGGTTCTCGTGACGGACATGATGAGTTATATGACGGCACTGAGTTTGTTTGAGGCCGGATCCGAATCAGATGTCATCATCGAACGCGGTGGTGACGAAATACAGATGTCTGTAATTTGGGATTGAAATTTTGATTGAAATGAGACTTCATCGCTCCGTTATTGGAGAGGAAAGTCCGGACAACGCAGGGCACCGCACTTCTCGAAAGGAAGGCATGTTTTACATGACAGATAGTGCTGCAGAAATTTAAACCGCCGATGGCTTAGTTTCATAACAGAGCACAGGCAAGGATGAAAAGGTGGGGTAAGAGCCCACCAGCGACGAAGTGATTCGTCGGCTTTGGTAAACCTTGCGGGTTGCAAGATCGCATAGGCTGGCATTTTGAGGGCTGCTCGCCCAAGCCAGTGGGTTGATTGCACAGACAAATGATGAAGCACCTTCAGAGGTGAACAGAATCCGGCTTATCATTAAAATCATTTTGAGGACACCTTTTTGTAGGCTTTGTGGCCTCAATATGTTGTCATCATGACACTTTCATGACGGTTTCAGTGCTGTTTATTTCAGTTTTTTTT
>DLQB01000140.1:0-2042 GCA_002477505.1 Flavobacteriales bacterium UBA7443 | reverse complement strand
CATCTATCCTCAAGTTTTATTCGGTCCAAAAAAATCGACTCGTTGGGGAGTTGAAGCACGTAGACCAGATGTTACGCAAGCTAAAAGGAGAGAGCCAAGACAAAGAAACGGGAGTGTTACTGACTCAAACCGGCTCGAAAGCACGCAAACGCGGACCTAAAAGCGTTTGGGGGAAATTCATTCTCGAACAACTGAATGAAAAGAATCAGCCATTACGCTACAATGACCTCATCGCTCTTGCCATGGCGGTGAAAGGTAGTGGGGCTAAAGAGCACTCCAAAGTACGTGCCAGCATTCTGAACAGTGCGTTTCGATTAAGAGCAATACAAGGCAGAATTGTAACGGTAGGCGAAGATGGCAAAAAAGACAAATTTATCGTTTCCAGAAATTGGGTGGATGATGATGGATATATTCGGAAAAGTGACTTGAAATATCTGTCCGAAGAACACGGATTTACACCCAAGCGGGTTGACGTGAGTGAGATGCCTCAAGCTCGTTATGCTGAGGACCTCGTTTAACCTATCTCGGATTACACAAAAAAAAAGGGCTGCTTAGGCCCTTTTTTTTATTGCTCTAGTCTTGAAGGACTATTCCTCCATAAATGGATAGCCGTAGTGCCGTGCAGGAACCAAGGTCTCTTTGATGGTTCTGGCACTCGTCCATCTCCATAAGTTCAGTACACTTCCTGCTTTGTCGTTCGTGCCAGAACCTCTCGCTCCCCCGAATGGCTGTTGTCCAACGGCGGCGCCTGTAGGCTTGTCATTCACATAGAAATTGCCTGCGGAATGCTCTAGCCGTTTGGTTGCGCGATCTATGACCATTCGGTCTCGAGCAAAAATCGCTCCCGTAAGTGCATACTCGCTGGTTGAATCAACCAAGTCCATGGTCGCTTCGAAATCAGAATCCTCATAGACAAATACGGTAAGGACGGGTCCAAAAATCTCTTCGACCATGGTGGTGGAATCAGGCGTCTTTGAGTGCACAACAGTCGGCGAAACAAAATAGCCGCATGATTTGTCGCAATGACCACCGACGAGTATTTCTGCGTCTGGATTCTGCTTCGCTCCTTCAATGTACGCTTCAATTTTGTCGAATGCCCGTTCGTCTATCACGGCCGTGATGAAGTTCTTAAAATCCTCCGGCGAACCCATGCTCAATTCTTTAACGTAAGCGACAAGTTTTGGCTCCAGCTCCTTCCACATGCTCTTAGGAATGTAAGCACGACTTGCAGCGCTGCATTTCTGCCCTTGAAACTCAAACGCTCCACGAATCAGTCCCGTGACTACTTCATCTACATTGGCTGATGCATGAGCGAGCACAAAGTCTTTTCCGCCGGTTTCTCCCACAATTCGCGGATAATTTCGATACCGTTCAATGTTATTTCCAATCTCCTTCCAAACATGTCGGAACACCCCGGTCGATCCTGTGAAGTGCAACCCCGCTAAATCGGGATGCTTGAAAACAACTTCCCCTGCTTCGGGTCCATCGCAGGTCACCATATTAATAACGCCGTCCGGCAACCCAGCTTCACGAAACACTTCCATGATCACGTGAGCACTGTAAACCTGAGAATCTGCGGGCTTCCAGACGATGGTATTGCCCATAAGTGCTGGAGCCGCGCAAAGATTACCTGCGATCGCCGTGAAGTTGAAAGGAGTGATCGCAAACACAAATCCCTCCAGTCCCCGGTATTCCATTCGATTCCAGATGCCCTCCGCACTTTCCGGTTGAACCGCTTGAATCTCTTGCAAGAAATATGCATTAAACCTCAGGAAATCAATGAATTCACATGCAGCATCAATTTCAGCTTGGTAAATGTTTTTGGACTGGGCCAACATCGTTGCGGCGTTGATTTTAGCTCGGTACGGACCTGCCAGTAAATCCGCAGCTTTTAAGAAAACCGCAGCACGTTCATGCCACGGCAGGGCCGACCAGCTGGAGCGAGCCGCCAAAGCCGCTTCGATGGCCGCAGTCACATGTGTGGCGTCGCCATAATTGTAATGCCCCAAAACATGCTGGTGATCATGCGGAGGTGTCATTGG
>DLQB01000037.1 GCA_002477505.1 Flavobacteriales bacterium UBA7443 | reverse complement strand
TGCACGGCGGGTTGATACAGGTCATAACAAGGAGCGAGAACGACAACTTCATCGCCCGGGTGCACGAGGGCTTGGATGGCGGCAAAAATCAACGACGAAGCACCTGCACCGACGGTAATTTCGGAATCAGGAGAACACGTGTGCCCCGTCCGTTTCTGGGTGTCAGCGGCAATCCATTCGCGCAATTTGAGGTTTCCCGCCATGGGAGCGTATTGGTTGTGTCCATCTCGCATGGATTGATGGACCAACTCTTGAAGTACTTCGGGAGGATTGAAATCCGGAAATCCCTGGCTCATATTCAGGGCCCCATGCTGTTGAGCAAGGGCGCTCATTTCGGTGAAAATGGTGGTGCCGACGTCGGGCAATTTGGATTTCCAATGGGCCATGGTCCAATTTAAGGCATCAGCGCATGATGGCGAACTTAGTCGTTCCAGCAGAGTCACCATTTGCATCCGTTGCAAAGACCAGGTAAACTCCGTATCCCGCCGGTTGCCCGCCCCAGTCCAACCCATCCCAAACGGCGCGTCCTCCTTCAGACTCCAGTTGGGCAACCACCCGCCCAGCGGATGTTGTGATGTGAACGGTGGATTCGTATGCCAGTCCGTCAATGGTGATCCACCCCTCGAAATCAGCGGTCACAGGATTTGGGTAAGCGCGCAATTGATCAATTTCAACAACGAAATTCTTGGCATCGCTGCGCCAACCCATCATTCCGCGATCGGTTCCAATGAGTACTTCGCCATTGCGATGATTGATGGCAATATCAAAAATCCGGTCACTCGGGAGTGGACTGTTTTCAGTTTCGAAATGGGCAACTTCAGAAGTTCCGTCGGAACTGAGCAGGTAAACCCCCGAATTTTGCGTGCCGAGCCATTTTCGATTTCCACCATCGATGCAAATGCTTTGGATGACTTCCGTTTCAAGCAGCAATTGAAAATTGCCATCTTGCTGGATCAGGATTTGCGAGGCAACGGGATTTTCATTGCCCGTATCGAAGACCAAACTGGGCAAGTAAATCACGCAGGGCCCGGCAGCTGTTCCGACCCAAATTTCACCATCCAAATCTTCTTCAATCGAATAAACATCATCCGAAGGCAATCCTCCTTGATTCGCATCCGAGGTTAAAACACGCCAATCATCATCGTTGGTGTTTTCGGGCGTTTTGTTAGTGTCGTAGACGAGCAGGCCTTGGTTCCGGGGCATGATGCACCAGATGTAGCCGTTTCGTGCAACGAGCACTTGGCCGAGCCAACCGTCGTTGCCCAATGCATTGCCCAAACCCATGGTTTCGAATGAACCGTCTTGAAGGCGCACGTGCAGGCCGTTTTCGGCATAAGCATTGGTGAACCAAAGATTGCCAAAGGCATCAAAATCTACACCGCCTACACCGATGCGAGGGGATCCCCCAAAATCAGCCGGTTGCAATGGGCTGTTGGCAGCGTTGAAAATGCCGACAACCTCGTCATCGAGGACCTCGATGAGGCCTTCTTCCCACGTGCCGAAATAGGCATGATTTGGGTTCAATGGGTCGATTGAAACGCACATGGGGTCATTGATTCCGCTGACATTGTTTTCACCTTCTCCGAGGTTGATCCAACGCCAGTCATTGCCTTGAAAACCATAAAAACCGTGCTTGTGGTACATGCTGGTCCATGTGGCATCAATCCCGCCGGAGGCAATCCATACCCGGTCATTCCAGGCGTCAATGTCGCGGACCAAGGGCACGGGCGGTCCATCCAATACCCAGTGGCCATCCTGTTCTTCGCCAGTAATGTCCATTTTCAGGAGGCCTTGTTCATTGTTTGCGATGAACAAGTCTTGAAAATTTTCAATCGTCTCCCCGCCTACAACAGTGGTTTTATTTTTGAACGCCATGTCGCGCACTCGGAGGGGAATCCCATCCGCGGCATAGTCCAATTGCACTTGCTCCCAATTTGCATTGAACAATCGAATGGATTGAAAGTCAGCGATGGCAATCCGCCAGTCGGGATTGCTCGTATTGATTTCGGTTGTCTCGAGGTCCAGCACAACGCCGCTTTCCCAGCCTGGAAATGCGGACCACAAGCCGTCATTCAAGAGCCAAAGTTCGTCTGGATTCGAAGCATCTCCGGTTTTCATGTGGACCACGACATCCCCATCGGGTGCAAATTCCACATGGGCATACGAAGCGGTTTCGAGAGGAATGTCACTCCATCGGGTCCAGGCCTCGGGTGAACTCAGAAATGGGTGGTCCGTAGGCGCTTCAAAAACACCGGCATCGGTCCAAACAACGTACACGGGGGCGGCATCTTCTGTGGCGTGTACCGCAATACCAGCGCATCTTCGGAGGTTTTGCTGTCCTTCAAGGTACCATGTGTCCCGGACATCGAGCGAACGAATGTTCATCGCAACAATCCCGAAACCACAGGCGGCATAAACCATGTCGGGGTCATTGGCACCTCCCCACATCAGTTGAAGAATCGACTTATCACCGATGAGATTGCTCTGTGGAATGTCGTTGAACGTGTAAAGCCAGTCGCCTGAGTTGGAAAACAAGTCTAGTTTTCCTGAGGCATAACCGACCATTAGGATTTCGCCATCTTCATCCCAAGCCAGCGCTGTGGGATTGCTTTCGCTCATGCCTTCTACCGTGGTGAGCCGCTGCAGACTATTGTCGTTTTCGTGGTAAAGAAACAAGGCTTGTTCTGTGCGCACAGCCCAAAATGCGGTTCCTTCCGATTCGCTTTGGCACTGGACCAATTCTTGTGTTTGGTGGTAGGGAAAGTAATCCGACCAGGTCCCTGTTGGTCTATTTTCTTGACCATCGGTCTCGACCGAGTTGGAGAATTGTCCGAACACCACAGAGCTCCCTTGGATTGCAAGCGCGATGCAGACCAAGGTGATGTTTCGATACAGTGGGCAGATGTTCATGGGATTCTTCGGCTCTTCTTGGCACAAACGTTACGCCTCAAAGTTCGGGATATTGCCTTGGAATCAGGAATAATTTTTCCAACGAAACGATTCAGATCCGTGGGTCTCCAATTGGTCCAAAGCAGTTTCATCAGACAAAGCGTAAGTGAGCCCTTTCGGACCGCGCTCCCATGCAACGATGCCCCAGACCACCAAAAGACAGAGCAAATCCTCGGCATCACCGAACGACATCCGTCCCATTCGTGCCACCTGGCCAAAGGCCAATTGTCGGCCGTTGCGCCATGCAGCGAACAACTTGCCGATGTACTGGTCGTAGCGGAATTCCGATCGATCCATGCGCATCTCGTATTGCCAAACTTTCACTTGAACAGGGCTGGCTCGGTGGATGCGGTCATCTTGCCTGAGATAGGCGCACCATTGGTTTTGCTCGTCTTCACAGAAGTGCGGTCTTCCGGCAGAGCGTGGCACCCGGATTTCTAGCACGGATTTTCCTTCGGATTTCCAAATTTGCGCCTCGAATGGCACAGGGGGCTTGCAGTGCGACTGACACGCCATTTCGATGACGTGGACTTCTTCTTCAGCGCGAACCCCGACAATTCCACCATTGTCCTTCACTCCGATCAGCAAGCGACCTCCGTCACTGTTTGCAAATGCCACGATGGTTCGAGCAATCTTGCGCGCATCATCCACCCGCATCTTGAAGTCTTGGGATTGGTGCTCTCCCTCTTCGATCATCTGCAGAACGTAAGACATGGTGCGGGGTTTGGATTGAATGGTCATGCCTAAAATAGTGCCACTTCGCAAATTTCGAATGAGGAATTCCATGAGAATGCGCTATCTTTGCACGGATAACACAAAGCGAAAGAATTAAAAGAGGGGTCCAACACCCCTCTTTTTTGTTGTTGAAATCTGCAATATTCAATCGCCGAGTACTCATCCAAACGCACACACGTGATCCAAGAACAAAACGTTCGTAACCTCGCAAAAGCTTACCTCGAAGGAGGTACAGGCTTTGTTGTGGACGTGCGGGTGAGCGAGGGAAATGCGATTTCGATATTGTTGGACGATGATGAAGGCACGAGCATTGCCAAGTGCATTGCTTTGAGCCGGCATTTGGAAGATGAACTGGACCGGGATGCAGAGGATTTTTCTTTGGACGTGAGTTCGCCTGGACTGGATCAGCCGTTAAAAATGCATCGGCAGTATCAAAAGAACATTGGCCGCGATGTTCAGTTGAAAATTCGTGAAGCAGGGAAGGTGGTAGGCAAATTGATTGCCGCAACAGAGGATGAAATCATCATCCAAACCCGAGAGAAACGCCGCATCGAAGGCCGGAAGGCTAAGGAGTGGGTAGAGGAGGATCACGCCTACGCATTGGAAGCATTGGATTGGACGAAGGTCCAAGTTTCATTCAAGAAGAAATAGTAAGACAACAATCAGGTATTATTAACTGCGAGCAGCAAACATTGAAAGCATGACACAGCTCAATTTGGTAGATTCCTTTAAGGAGTTCAAAGAATTTAAGAACATCGACCGTGAGGTCATGATGGGTATTTTGGAAGATGTCTTTCGGGCCATGATCCTCAAGAAATATGGGGATGACTCGAACTTTGATATCATCATCAACCCGGACAAGGGCGATTTGGAAATTTGGAGAAACCGAGTCATCGTAGCCGATGGTGAGGTGGAAGATGAAAACGAAGAAATCGCACTATCGGAATCCCTGAAAATCGAGGATGATTTCGAAGTTGGCGAAGAAGTATCAGAGGAAATCAAATTGGAATCGTTTGGTCGCCGCAACGTTTTGTCCTTGCGGCAAAACCTCGCTGGGCGCATCATGGACCTTGAAAAAGATGCTATTTATCAGCTTTACAAAGAGCGCGTCGGCGAGGTGATTTCGGCAGAGGTTTACCAAATCTGGAAGCGTGAGATTTTACTTGTTGATGACGAAGACAATGAGGTAGTGATGCCGCGTGAAAGTCAAATTCCTGGAGATTTCTTTAAGAAAGGCGACACCGTGCGAGCGGTGGTTTCAGCGGTTGAGATGAAGAACAACAACCCCCGCATTGTATTGTCTCGCACCGCCCCTGAATTTTTGGAGCGTTTGTTCGAACAGGAGGTGCCGGAGATTTCAGACGGCCTGATTACCATTAAGAAAGTCGTTCGCGCACCAGGTGAACGCGCCAAAGTTGCCGTTGAATCCTATGATGAACGAGTTGATCCCGTTGGCGCATGCGTCGGGATGAAGGGTTCGCGGATTCATAGCATCGTCCGCGAGCTGAAGAATGAAAACATCGATGTGATCAACTTCACAGAGAACGAACAGCTGCTTGTGACCCGTTCATTGAGCCCTGCCAAAATCTCTTCCATAGAATTGAATGAGGAAACCCGCGAGGCCAAGGTCTATCTCAAGTCTGACCAAGTCAGCTTGGCCATCGGAAAGGGAGGAAACAACATCAAGTTGGCCGGACTTCTGACCAATTATGAGATTGATGTCTACCGCGATGAGGACGATTCTTCAGATGATGTGGAATTGACCGAATTTTCCGATGAAATCGATGCGTGGATCTTGGAGGAATTCGTCAAGATTGGACTCGAAACAGCACGCTCCGTATTGAACCGTGATGAAGAATTTTTGGTCAATCGTACTGACCTTGAATTGGAAACGATTCGCGAAGTCCTAAAAATCTTGAAAGACGAATTGTCTTAATTCCTGTCGAGAGACCGCATTCCCTATTAAATTCGCATTTCTAAGCCCTCATTTTGCCAATGGCCGACGCTAACAAACCCGTACGACTCAATCTAATTGCTCGAGAATTTAATTTGGGCATTCAAACCATTGTTGATTTTCTGGGCGGCAAGGGGATCGAAGTCGATGCCAAGCCTAACACCAAAATCGACGCTTCGGCTGTAGCGCTTGTTCGCGCTAATTTTCAAGATGAAAAAGCGGCGAAAGAAAAAGCAGTGAGCTCTTCGAACCGAGCGGTGACGGAGCGCGCCAGTGTTACCTTGGCTTCCGCCCGAAAAAAGCCAGCTCCTGTAGCCGAACCTGAGGTAGAGCTCGACCTTTCGGTTTTTCAAAAAAGCCAGCAGCAACCCGTTGTTGAACGGCTCAAAACGGCCGACAATGAGCAATCCGACTCAGCGCCTGATTCTGCAGCTGCTGAAAAGCCGGTTGTTGAAACCAAAGAACCGGTGGAGGAAGCTCCTATCCCGGCTCCAGCGGCTGAGGAGGAACAGACCAAGCCGGATTCGCCCATGAAGGTGCTTGGCAAAGTTGACTTGGACGCAGTCTCCAAAAAAGCGAAGCCGAAGACCAAACAGGAGAAGCTCGCAGAGAAGGCAATGCTCGCAGCGAAATCAGCGGAATTCTCGAAAAAGGAGGCCGCTTCTCAGGCAGAAGCCAAATTGAAAGCGCAAGAAGTTGCTGCTGCCGAATCGGAGGCGGCAAAACTTCCCGAGATAAAGAAGCTTGAGAAGCACCACACAAAAATCGAGAAACTCTCCGGCCCAACCGTTGTCGGAAAAATTGAATTGCCGGTTGAGAAGAAGAAGACTCCGGCGGGCAAGGGAGATGACAACAAACGAAAGAGAAAGCGCATCACCAAGGTCGATGTGGAGAAAACGGCTCGCACCTCAGGAGGAGGACGCAACGACACGCGCGGACGCGGTCGAAGCAACGAGCCGAAGAAAGAAGTGAGTCAGGCGGATATCCAAAAGGAAATCAAAGAAACGCTCGCACGCTTGAGTGGAGGCAAGAAGTCCAACTCAGCGAAGTTGCGCCGTGCAAAGCGAAGCGCGGTACAAGAGCGTCAGGAACAGGAATTGGCGCAACAGCAGGAGGACGCAAAGACATTGCAGCTCACGGAATTTGTGACCGTAGCGGAGTTAGCCAATATGATGAATGCCAACGTCAACGAGGTCATTTCGGCTTGCATGACATTGGGAATCATGGTTTCCATCAATCAGCGATTGGATTCGGAAACCATTACGATCATTTCTGAGGAGTTCGGCTACGAGGCGAACTTTGTGAGTGCGGAGGTCCAAGAGTCCATTGAGATTGAAGTGGACGATGAAGCGGACATGGCGGAACGCCCACCAATCGTCACAGTGATGGGACACGTTGACCACGGAAAGACGTCATTGTTGGATTTCGTACGAAGTGCCAATGTCATTGCCGGTGAGGCCGGAGGAATCACCCAGCACATTGGAGCTTACCACGTCACGTTGCCGCAAGGCGGAAAGATGACATTCTTGGATACACCGGGTCACGAAGCATTTACAGCGATGCGTGCCCGTGGTGCCCAAGTGACGGATATCGCTGTGATTGTTGTTGCCGCTGACGATGCAGTAATGCCGCAGACGAAAGAGGCAATTAACCACGCTCAGGCCGCAGGAATCCCGATGGTCATCGCGTTGAATAAAATGGATCGTCCAGAGGCCAATGCCGACAAAATTCGGCAGGAGCTTTCTGAAATGAATGTGCTGGTTGAGGAGTGGGGCGGAAAATTCCAAAGCCAGGAGATTTCTGCCAAAAACGGAACGAATGTTCAGGAGTTATTGGAAAAAATCTTGCTCGAAGCAGAAATGCTGGATTTGCGAGCCAACCCAAAGAAGCGCGCCATTGGAACGGTCGTTGAAAGTTCCCTTGACAAAGGCCGCGGCTACGTGACCAATTTGTTGGTAGAAGGCGGAACGCTGCGTGTAGGCGATGCGTTGCTGGCAGGTCAATACTCGGGCAAGGTAAAAGCGATGTTCAATGAACGTGGCACCCGCGTGGAAGAGGCCGGGCCATCGGTTCCCGTGTCCATTCTTGGCTTTGATGGCGCGCCGAGTGCCGGAGATAATTTTCATGTCTTTGACGATGAACGTGAATCGCGAAACATCGCAACAAAGCGGCAGCAGCTCCAACGAGAGCAAGGGGTTCGTTCCCAGCGTTCCGTTACGTTAGAAGAACTCGGACGACGAATTGCCGTGGGTGAATTCAAGGAGTTGAACCTGATCGTCAAAGGTGATGTGGACGGTTCGATTGAAGCCTTGAGTGATTCCTTGCAAAAGTTGAGCACCGAAAAGGTTCAAGTGAACATCATTCACAAAGCGGTGGGTCAGGTATCAGAATCGGACATCTTGCTCGCCTCAGCTTCTTCAGCAATCATCATTGGTTTCCAAGTCCGCCCGAGCGGAGAGGCGCGGCGATTGGCTGAAAAAGAAGGCATCCAAATCAAGCTATACTCCATCATCTACAAGGCCATCGAAGAGATGAAAGATGCGATGGAAGGCCTGCTTTCAGCGAAGATTGAAGAAAAGGTGGTGGGATCTGCAGAGATTCGAGAAACCTTCAAGATTTCGAAGGTCGGTACGATTGCCGGTTGTTTTGTCTTGGATGGCAAAATCAATCGAAACCACAAAATCCGAGTCCTTCGAGATGGCGTTGTAGCCTACACCGGAACACTGGGTTCTTTGAAGCGATTCAAAGACGACGTTCGAGAAGTGTCGAAAGGATTTGAGTGCGGTCTGAACGTCGAACGTTTCAACGACATCAAAGTTGGAGACGTGATTGAGGCGTACGAAGAAGTGGAAGTAAAGCAAACGCTCGAAGACTAAATCTTCATTCGGCTGTGCCGGCTGGAGCCATGTTCTTTTCTGGCGAAGGGAGCAACTTCGGCAATTGAATTTCCATGGGAATTACAAGCGCAAGCGGGAACAATCCCAGCCATTGTTGTTTCTCGTTTTCTGCGCCCCACTTGTTCCTGAAATCCCCGATGGTCAGGCGATAATTAGGAGGCATGGATGACATGTACACAGGCAAATCGGTCCGTCGGCGTGCAATGGCCCTGAATTCGCGCGCTTTCTGCAGGCTTCCCGAAAAAAGCTGGATGCGGTAACCATTCAACGGATGAGATTCGGTTTTCCACGTAGAGTCCAATTGGGCCATACGAGGATCCCACATCAATTGATAATCTCCTTGCTTGCGAGCGCGCTGCGCGGCTGAATCTGATTCGCTTGAATTTGAATCAGCGGCGCCGCTCTCTGCTGGAATGATTGAGTGGGACTCGTCTATTGTGAGGGGACCGGTCCGGGTCGCTTCTCCCGGATCAGGCGAAGAAACAGCGGCAGAGTCGCATGAGGCGCTTCTTTGTTGGAACAAGCCTTTCCACCAAGCGTTGTTGTCCTGAGCGAGCGCTCCATTGGAATACGCACATGCGAAAGCGATTGAAAACAATAGCGCTTTTGATGCGCTGAACGCTCCATTAGGATGTGCGATTGAACCTGCCATTGCCGGTAAAGTTATGAAATGAAGCCAGACAATGCCTCAGGCGTCGGTTTGAACGATTGTCATGGGAAAGTCACGAAAAAGTGAAGGGCTAGAATGTTTATAAAGAGTTGTATAACAGGTGTTTATGGGGGTGGGTGTGGAATTTAGCAAAGGAAGGTCATGAGTTTGGCCTGTTTCTGCCTGTTTTATTGGCTTTCAGTGCTTAATTTCGCGTGCGAAAAGAGCGACAATTTTTGTGATGCGAAAAGCAAATTCCATGGTAGCTTACACGGGCTTCAGAGCCTTTAGAAACATCTTGACCGCATGCCTTCTGTTGACGGCTACACAAGCGGCAGCTGATATTTGGGAGGAGGGTGACATTGAGGCGGGCCAAGCGCTCTTCAATGCAAACTGCGCTTCTTGCCACAAAGTGACGAATGAGGTGCTGGCTGCGCCGGGGCTCGCTGGAATTGCTGACCGGTGGGGTGCCACTGACGAGTTACTCATTCAGTGGATTCAAAATCCACAGGGTGCGGCTGAATCAGGAGACAAGTACATCAAGTCATTGGTGGATCGTTACGTTCCGACCTACGGATGGATGACCGCGCAAGCGGTTTCGCCCGACGACATCAAGAACATTATGGCGTATGTTCAGAATCCGCCCGATGCAGCTCCCGTTGCTGATGCCGGTTCCGATTGTGTGACTGTTGACGATTTGCCTATCGCAGACACCTCCGATACACGAAGCACGTGGTTCTTAATGTTGCTGGTGCTATTCTTGATCATTGCCATGGCCGCTGCAGGTGTAAACCGAAGCCTGACCAATGCGGCCCGCGAAAAAGACGGTGACGACTTGCTCGAAGATGCTCCGTATGGCGTTCGCATTCGAAATTGGACGTGGGATAACCGAGTGGCAGTGTCGCTCATAGGCATGTTCTTCTTAGCATACGGCGCGGTACTCGGGTACCAAGGCTTGATGCGTGTAGGGGTGGTAGAAGGCTACAAGCCGAATCAACCGGTTAAGTTTATCCATAGCGTTCACGTTTGTGAGAATGAGGTGGATTGCAAGTACTGCCACCACAGTGCCTACGAATCAAAGCATGCTGGAATCCCATCCACAAACGTCTGCATGAACTGCCACAAAGCAGTCAAAAAGGGACGCAGGTATGGTGAGACTGAAATCGCTAAGATTTATGACGCCATCGGATTCGATCCAACTTCCGGGACGTACGTTGATGGAAGCGGCAAAAATGGCTACACTTCGCCACAGGACACTTACGATGGCGAACCGATTCGCTGGAACAAGGTCCACAATTTGCCTGATCACGTATTCTTTAGTCACCAACAGCACGTTGTTGTAGGAGGCCTGCAGTGTCAAAATTGCCACGGTGATGTTGAAACATATACCGTTGGCCGAGTTGCTGAAGTAGAAGACATCAATCAGCTGGTGGACAAATACCCCGGCTTGATCGAACTCTCTAAACCAACCCTAACGATGGGCTGGTGCATCGAATGCCATAACAAAGCCGAGATTGACTTGGCAAGCAGTGGGTACTATGAAGAAATTCATCACCGCCTGAAGGACAACCTTCGCGGCAATGAAGAGCTTCGGAAGTACATGGAAGACGACAAAATCACCGTAAAGGAGCTTGGCGGCTGGGAGTGTGCCAAGTGCCATTATTAAGCATCAATCGCGAACCCCTTATCGCAGCCACATGGCAAATACAAAGCGCTATTGGTCCGGACTGGACGAGCTTCGAGAAACAGAAGCATTTAAGACGATTCAAGGACAAGAGTTCCCTGAAGCGCAATCGGTGGATGAATTTTTAACCGACGAGCGCCTCGAATCTACCCATACCGGGCGGAGGGACTTCTTGAAGTTCATGGGCTTTGGTCTTACGGCTGCCACTTTGGCGGCGTGTGAGACTCCAGTCGTTAAGAGCATTCCTTACACGAACAAACCTGAGGAAGTCACACCCGGTGTGGCCAATCATTACGCAAGCACCTATTACGACGGGCATGATTTCGTGAATGTGTTGGTGAAGACTCGCGAGGGTCGTCCCATATTCATCAAGTCCAATACCGAAACAGGTTACGGCCGTGTGAATGCACGGGTCAATGCTTCTGTGATTTCGCTGTATGACAGCGCTCGTCTCGATGGCCCCCAGATTGGTGGTGAAGCGAGCGATTGGGCGACAGTTGATGCCGCGGTATCCAATGTGATGCAAGGTGAAGGACGAAAGGTATTGTTGACGAACACGGTATTGTCGCCATCCGCCTTGCGGGCTATTGCCCAATCCGGATTGGAGCACATCCAATATGATGCCATTGATTACGGCGCTTTCCGAGCGGCTGCCGAAGCCGACTTTGGGGTCAATTCATTCCCCTCTTACCGCCTCGAAGAGGCTGAAGCAGTCGTGACAATCGGAGCCGATTTCTTGGGTTCTTTTGCAGACAACGTGATCTACGGTGAGCGTTGGGCTGCCATGCGAAAGCCAGAGTCAGGTAAGATGTCACGGGTTCATGCCTTTGAAACCAACATGAGCTTGACCGGTTCAAATGCCGATCACCGCACGATGGTGAAGCCATCAGAGCAGGGTCGTGTTGCAACTGCATTGCTGGCGATGGTGACTGGCCAGGGGACTGCTGGGCAACTTTCAGAAGAAGCGAACAAGGCAGTGGCTTTGGCAGCGAAGGATTTGAAGCGAGCGGGATCCAAAGGGTTGGTCATGGCTGGAGCCAATGACCTCGCTATGCAACGCGTAGTGAATGCTATCAACGCTGCGCTTGGAGCTGTTGGAACAACAGTTTCATATGACGAGATGACCTTGTTTCAAGGGAGTTCTTCTTCACTGAAGCAGCTGACATCTGATATGACAGCAGGAGCGGTTGAGGTTCTGATCATAGCGGACTGCAACCCTGCTTATGATGCGCCCAACGCCGCAGCCTTTGCAAAGGCGCTGTCGGCGATGAAGCACACGGTCAGTACTTCTACGGTAGCGGATGAGACGGCATCACTGTGCAAAGTGATTGCTCCGACCCACCACTGGTTAGAATCATGGGGCGATTTGCAGATTGAAGCTGACCGAATTGACTTGGTGCAGCCAACCATTTCGCCGTTGCACAACACACGACCATGGGGTGAAAGCCTTGTGCGTTGGTCCGGTGTCAACCAAGATTGGTATACATACGTGCGATCAACCCATGCATCCGATTACACATCCGATGCGATGTACACCAACGCCGCATGGAACAAGGCGGTTCACAATGGCTTCATTGGAGTTGATGTTATGCCGGGCCAAGCCGTTACGTTTGCAGGTACGGGAACGTCGCAAGCCATTTCGGAATTGAACGGTCGAAAGGGAGGTGCTGTTGAATTGGCGCTATACCAGAAAACAACCATGGGTGCCGGCCAACATGCGGCCAACCCCATGCTCCAGGAAACACCAGATCCGTTGACGAAGGTCACGTGGGACAATTACGTGACCATGGCGCACTCCGATGTGGATGCGATGGGCCTGAACGGCTTCATTGGCCAAGAAAAGCCAGCAAGTCTGGTCAAGGTTACTGTCGCCGGCACTTCGATGGAATTGCCTGTATTCCCTATGCCAGGCCAGGCCCCTGGGACCATTGGCATTGCCTTGGGCTATGGCCGAGGAGGCAACGGAGAAAACATTGGAAAGGCAGCTTTTCAGACCGGAGAAAACGGCTCATTCGAAACGGATTCAGACGGAAAACCAACTCCTGTTGGGAAAAACGTATTCCCATGGACAGCTCAATCAGGTGATTTCACGGATTATTCGCAGTACGATGTGACTGTCGAGGCTACAGGAGAAACGTATCCTCTGGCATGCACGCAGATCCAAAACACGTTTATGGGTCGTGAAAGCATCGTTAAGGAAACTGACTTTTCGAGCTACTTCGCTGAGCGAGATGCCAAGAAAGGAAAGGCTTCATGGAACGAATTGATCACGCTTGCAGTGCATGAAGATGTCACTGGGGACGGCGCGATCGATGCACAGGATGGGAAACCAACATCCGCCTTTGATCTTTGGCATGAGCATCCGGTAGAGGAAGTAGGTCACCGATGGGGAATGACCATCGATTTGACAAGTTGCACGGGATGCAGCGCGTGTGTTACAGCATGCCACATTGAAAACAATGTTCCCGTAGTGGGCAAGGATGAGGTGAGAAGGCACCGTGATATGCACTGGATGCGAATCGATCGCTTCTTTGCCTCGGATTATAGCCTCGAGCGTGGAGAAGAGGAAGGAACCAGTGTCATCGGTTCTTACCGTAAGATGGAAGATCCATCTGCCAATCCACAGACGGTGCACATGCCAATGATGTGCCAGCACTGCAATCATGCTCCATGCGAGACGGTATGCCCCGTAGCGGCGACCACTCACAGCAATGAAGGCCTGAACCAGATGACCTACAACCGTTGCATCGGCACGCGATACTGTGCCAACAACTGTCCGTACAAGGTTCGACGATTCAATTGGTTCAACTATCCGGGTTATAAGAAGTTTGCCAACTTCAACCCAGCGCAAGACAGTCTCATGCGGATGGTCTTGAATCCAGACGTTACGGTGAGAAGCCGTGGGGTTATGGAGAAGTGCAGCATGTGCGTGCAGCGCATTCAATCGGGCAAGCTCGATGCGAAAAAAGCGGGAACACCAGTGCCGGATGGATCAGTCGTTACGGCGTGTGCAGAGGCTTGTCCAACTCACGCGATTTCATTTGGAGACTTGAACGATAAGTCTGCTGGAGTGCGAGCGATTTCTGAAAACAACCGCGCTTACCATGCATTGGAGGAGATTGGAGTGAAGCCCAACATCTTCTACATGACGAAAGTGCGAAACGTAGAACCTAACCAAGCCTGATAGGATCATGCAAAGAGAAGCTGCCATTCGGGAACCTCTGATACTAGGGGACAAGTCTTACAAAGACATCACCGACGATGTGGTCGGACCCATTCAAGGGGACGCTCCCATTGGATGGAAAATAATGATTACCATTTCCAGCATCATCGCCGTTTACGGCGTTGGATGCATCCTGTATCTTTTGGGCACAGGCATTGGAGTATGGGGATTGAACAAGACCGTTGGATGGGCCTGGGACATCACCAATTTTGTTTGGTGGGTCGGAATTGGTCACGCGGGAACCCTCATATCTGCTGTATTGCTTTTGTTCCGCCAGAAGTGGCGAATGGCCATCAACCGTTCTGCGGAGGCGATGACCATTTTTGCGGTGATCATGGCCGCGATTTTCCCAGGGATTCACATGGGACGAATTTGGGTGAGCTACTGGGTACTTCCCTTGCCCAACCAATTCGGATCGTTGTGGGTGAATTTCAATAGCCCGCTGTTGTGGGACGTTTTTGCCATTTCGACTTATTTCTCGGTCTCCCTCGTCTTCTGGTACATTGGACTGATTCCTGATTTTGCGACCATCCGTGACCGAATGACAAAGCCATTCGCCAAGAAGGTATACGGCTTTTTGAGTTTCGGTTGGAGCGGTCGTGCCAAGCATTGGAATCGCTTCGAAGAAGTTTCCCTGGTACTGGCAGGTATAGCGACGCCGTTGGTATTCTCGGTTCACTCAATCGTATCCATGGACTTCGCCACATCGGTGATTCCCGGATGGCACACGACCATCTTCCCTCCTTACTTTGTTTCGGGGGCAGTATTTTCCGGTTTTGCGATGGTTCAGACGTTGCTATTGATCATGCGTAAGGGCATGAAGCTGGAGAATTACATCCACGTGAAGCACGTCGAATACATGAATATCGTAATCATCGTTACGGGATCGATTGTGGGCGTGGCCTACCTCACCGAGTTATTCATCTCGTGGTATTCCGGTGTCGAGTATGAAAGCTATGCATTCATCAATCGTTTCAGCGGCCCCTACAGTTGGGCCTATTGGATCATGATGACCTGCAATGTTATCAGCCCACAACTCTTTTGGTTTAAGAAGATTCGCCGGAGTTTGGTAGCCACGTTTGCGCTTTCCATTGTGGTGAATATCGGAATGTGGTTTGAGCGTTACGTCATTATCGTAACGTCGATTCACCGGGATTACGATCCTTCGAGTTGGGGAGAATTTCACCCCACGAATATTGACATTGGTGTATTCATCGGAACGCTAGGAATCTTCTTCACGCTGTTCCTCGGTTTTGCCCGATTCTTTCCTGTTTTGGCATTGAATGAGTTGAAGACCATTTTGAAGTCAAGCGGAGAGAATTACAAGAAAGCTCAAGAAAATAACTGACCCTTACAGCCATGAATAAGGTATTCCATGTAATGTATGATGATGACGATACGCTGAAAGATGCGGCATCGGCATTGGTAGCAAAAGGCATCCGGGTCAAGGATGTTTTCTCCCCGTTTCCGGTGCACGGGATTGATCCCATCATCGGAGTGAAGCGCACACGCCTCGGGATTGCAGCGTTTATGTACGCAACAACCGGCACGACATTGGCCCTTTTGGGAATGTGGTACTTCATGATCTCCGACTGGCCGATGAACATTGGAGGTAAGCCGAGTTTCTCCTTGATTGAGAATTTGCCCGCTTTCATCCCGGTAACATTTGAGTTTTCCGTTCTCTGCGGAGCCCACGGAATGGCCATCACGTATTTATTGCGCAATGGCACCTTGCCTGGAATGCCTGCGTCCAACCCGGACCCACGCACGACTGACGATAAGTTTGTAATGGAGATAACCACCGAGCAGAACACCCTTTCAGCAGATGAGTTGGAGGCGGCAATCAAGGAGACGCCACTTTTTGAGCTCAGCACCAAAGATTACAAGTGATGAACATCCGAACGAACATTGTTTTGACAGCAGTCGTAGCAGGATTGTTTGCTACCACGGGCTGTGTTACTGATCCCGACAGCTCGGGCTTGGAATACATGCCGGACATGTACCGTTCACCTGCGGTGGAGGCATACGTGGATTATGGCCAAGACCCCTATCAAGTAGGTGAGGAAACGGCACGTGCCCAGCGCTTGGTTCAATCGGCTCGGAAGCCGGTTGCAGGGACGATTCCATTTAACCCGAGCGCGATGGATTATGTCATGCCCTATGCCTTTGCCAATACGGTGGAAGGTTACGAGGCTGCGGGCATGAACTTAAAGTCGCCATTGACTCAAGTTGGCCAAACTGAATTAGAAGCTGGACAAGAGATTTATACCTTGATGTGCACCCAGTGCCACGGCGAGGGCGGCAAGGGTGATGGTGCGCTGAGCCGCAATGGTCATATCCAAGGCATCCCGAGTTACAGTGATAAATTGAAAGACCTGCCCGAGGGCAAAATGTACCACACCTTGACATATGGCAAGGGTTTGATGGGTTCGCATGCCTCTCAGCTTTCTCAGAAAGACCGCTGGTTGGTCATTGAGTACATTAAAGTCCTTCAGAATGGAGGTGATATGCCGGAGTTTGACGACAATGGCAACGTAGTGAAACCGGCAGATTCCGATATGGATGATGCCATGGCTATGAATAACTGATCATGGAATTCAAATTTGAAGGACGGACGAAACTGATCACTCAAATCCTTATGGGAATTGGGTTGATTGCCTTGATTGGAGGCTTTTTTACCGATGGATCGGATCACCACCAGCGCTGGTGGGCCAACCTGCTCATCAATGGATTCTTTTGGTTTTCCATCTCTTTGGCAGCGTTGTTCTTTTATGCGTTGAACTATGCGGTAGAGGCCTCATGGTCGGCCATCATCAAGCGAACATTTGAAGCCATGTGGCATTTCTTGCCCATCGGTGGGGGCGTGATCATCTTTGTTTTGGCTGCAGGACACTTTTTCCATGCACACCATTTGTACCATTGGATGGATTCAACGCTATACCATGAATACATGGTCGTGGAGGGAGACCAGACGGTATACTTGGATGCCCCTGAAGCGGGAGCGGTTGAAAACCCCAATTATGACCACATCATTGCAGGGAAAGAAGCCTACTTCACCCCTTGGTTTTTTTGGCTGAGAACGTTGGGTTATGTGGCGACTTTCTTGATTTTCGCTCGTTTGTTCCGAAGATGGTCGTTGCTCGAGGATGAGAAGCCGGATTTGGATTTGCACTTCAAACAATTTCGCCGCAGTGCGGTATTCTTGGTGTTTTTTGCTGTTTTCAGTTCGATGCTCGCTTGGGATTGGGTGATGTCCATCGATGTCCACTGGTTTTCCACGCTTTTCGGCTGGTATTTGTTCTCGGGAATGTGGGTGAGTTTCATGATCATGCTCAATGTGGGTTTGATTTGGTTGCGTGGGAAAGGATATTACCAGGAGGTTACATCAAGTCACATGCATGATATTTCGAAGTGGATGTTCGCGATATCGATGCTTTGGAGTTACCTCTGGGTGAGCCAATTCCTATTGATTTGGTATGCGAATATTCCGGAGGAAGTAACGTATTACACCCAGCGCTTTTTCTCCGATTATCAGGTGCCATTCATGATCACCTTCTTCGTGAATTTCGCCATTCCGTTCTATACCTTGTTGCCGCGGGATACCAAACGAAATTCAAAATTCATCGTTCCTGTGGGGATGCTCATCTTCCTGGGGCACTTTGCAGACGTGTATCTGCTTGTTATACCCGGGACGATGTTCGACCACAATGAATTCGGTATTTTTGAGATAGGATTGTTTCTCGGTTTCCTTGGACTGTACATCAACCGCACATTAAATGCGTTGAGTAAAGCTCCGTTGATTCCCAAGAACCATCCGATGCTACAAGAGTCGAAAGAACTACACTATTGATTGCAAGACCCGTTAAGTGATGAAATTGCTCATTCTCCTCGTTGTTGTCCTTGGTTTGGTAGCTGCAGTGCAGTTGTCCAAAGTGTACCAGCTTTCCATCTCACTTCGAGGAAAGCGGGAAGAGGACATATCAGAAGCTGACAACCGATTGAACGGTGGTCTGTTCTTGGCCTTCATGGTCGCGTTTTACGTGTCATTTGTGGTGCTGCTGGTGAAGTATGGTTCATATGGAACGCCTCCTGCTTCGGAGCACGGAGCGGCAGTCGACCGGCTGATGGACTTTAACATGGCCATCATCTTCGTGGTATTCTTCATTGTCAATACCCTGCTGTTTTGGTTTTCTGCGAAGTACTATCACCGTGCGGATCGCAAAGCGCGTTTCATTGCGCACGACAACCGACTCGAACTGATCTGGACTGTGATTCCTTCTGTTGTTTTGGCTATCATTATTGCCTACGGCCTGCAGACTTGGAATGAAATGACCGGTGAGGCTTCCGAAGATGCGCTGCGTGTTGAGCTGTATTCCAAGCAATTCGATTGGACCGCTCGCTATCCCGGTGCGGATGGTGAATTTGGTCAAGCGAATTACAACCTGATCACTCCGATGAATGCATTGGGGATTGTAACCGAAGAAGGGGTAGCTGCTGCTTTGACAGAAATCGAAGAAAAGATTGCCAAGGTCGAAGAGGAAATCAATTATGAAAAAGGCCATTTGCTTGCGGAGTGGGCTGCGATAGAAGCAGAGTTGCATGACGATCATGGGCACGACGGCCATGGACATGACGACCACGGCCACGGCCACGACGCGCATGCGGACCACGGGGATGGCAAACAGGCTCTGGAAGCTCGTATGGCGGAAATTGAGCACATGTTAGAGTCCGATAAAGTCAACATCTTAACCGAAGCCGCCTATGAGGCGAAAGAGGATAAGCTCTACCGCTTGATTCGCCACCGACAGCGGATTCAAGAAATTCGGAACTTCGATTTCGATGGTGAACTCACCGCTTGGGAATCGGGAATGGACGATCAAATTGTAAAAGGCGAGTTTCACTTGCCTGTTGGGCGAGAAGTTGAATTTGTTTTCCGTTCACGTGACGTGATCCACTCTGCTTACATGCCACAGTTCCGCGCTCAGATGAATACGGTACCTGGTGTCCCGACGCGGTTCAAGATGACACCAACAATTACGACGGATTCCATGCGCACGGTTTTGGAGAATCCCGAATTCGATTACGTGCTGCTTTGCAACAAAGTTTGTGGTGCGGCGCACTTCAATATGCAAATGAAGATTGTGATCGAATCGCAAGAGGCATACGACGCTTGGATGTCGGAGCAAGGCGAGTTCATTGTTAAGGAAGGTTCTGAGGAGCCAGAGATGGAGCAAGCCTCCGAACAGAAAGAAAGTCAAACCATAACTGCATCCCTCTAAATCATGGGCGCACAAGCACATCATCACGAAGAGAGTTTCGTATCGAAATACGTTTTCTCGCACGATCACAAGATGATCTCTAAGCAATTCCTCGTTACGGCAATCGTAATGGGAGTCGTAGCTGTTATGTTATCGGTTTTCTTCCGATTGCAGCTGGGCTGGCCAGGAGAAAGTTTTGCCATTTTGGAAACGTTCTTGGGCAAATGGGCTCCAGGGGGCGTTCTAGATCGCAACGCGTATCTGGCATTGGTGACCATTCACGGAACAATTATGGTATTCTTTGTTCTGACGGGAGGGCTGTCGGGGACCTTCTCCAATCTGCTTATTCCGCTTCAGATCGGTGCCCGTGACATGGCATCGGGTTTCTTGAACATGTTGAGCTACTGGTTCTTCTTCTTCTCGAGTGTCATCATGATTCTGTCTTTGTTTACCGAAGGTGGTGCCGCGTCAGGTGGCTGGACGGTATATCCCCCCTTGTCTGCATTGCCACAGGCGATGCCAGGATCGGGCATGGGAATGACCTTGTGGCTAATTTCCATGGTCCTTTTCGTCGTGAGTTCTTTGCTTGGAGGATTGAACTACGTTGTAACGATCATCAATTTGCGGACGAAAGGCATGTCAATGACACGTCTGCCGCTCACGATTTGGGCGTTTATGGTGACGGCGATTCTCGGTGTCTTGAGTTTTCCAGTATTGGTCTCCGCGGTGGTTTTGTTATTGATGGACCGAACGATGGGAACAGCGTTCTACCTCTCAGACATCTTCATTGGTGGTGAAGCATTGGACGTAACGGGAGGAAGCCCCATTTTGTACCAGCACTTGTTTTGGTTCTTGGGTCACCCCGAAGTTTACATTGTCCTGTTGCCTGCATTGGGCATTAGTTCGGAGGTCATTGCCACGAACGCACGCAAACCCATCTTTGGTTACAAAGCCATGGTTGGCTCGCTCCTTGGCATTGGATTCTTGTCGTTCATTGTTTGGGGTCACCACATGTTCGTGACGGGAATGAATCCGTTCTTGGGATCCGTATTCGTCTTCACCACCCTGTTGATCGCAATCCCATCCGCTGTGAAAGCCTTCAACTACATCACGACATTGTGGCAAGGCAACATCCGGTTCACGCCTGCGATGCTGTTTAGCATTGGTTTGGTGAGCACGTTTGTCACGGGTGGTTTGACGGGAATCATTTTGGCAGACTCAGCGTTGGACGTGAATGTTCACGACACGTATTTTGTAGTCGCTCACTTCCACATTGTAATGGGCATGTCAGCCATCTTTGGAATGCTCGCAGGGATTTACCACTGGTTTCCAAAGATGTTTGGGCGCATGATGAACACCAAGTTGGGCTTTGCGCACTTTTGGGTAACCATCGTCTGTGGATACGGCGTATTTTTTCCAATGCACTTTGTCGGAATTGCTGGGGCGCCACGGCGTTACTATGAGTACAGTAATTTTGATTTCTTAGGAAGCGTGATGGACTTGCAGCCGCTCATTTCGACTTTTGCAATCATTGGAGCGATTGGACAACTGTTCTTCCTCTTCAACTTCTTCTACAGCATCTTCTACGGTCAGAAATCCGTGCAAAATCCATGGATGTCCAACACGCTCGAGTGGACGACGCCGGTGCGCCACGTGCACGGAAACTGGGACGGACCGCTCCCTGAAGTGCACCGTTGGGCATATGATTATTCGAACCCTGTGCATGACGCTGATTTTGTGCCTCAGACCACGCCCGCCTTGTCTGGCGAGGAGGTGCACTAGTCGTTAGACACACGCATTTGAAAAAGACCCCAAAGCCATGAGCTTTGGGGTCTTTTTTTGTTCGGACGGATTAACTTGCATCGCATATGGAAGACTTTGATTTGAGAAACGAAGCTGAGCAGCCGACCGATGGTGACATGGATCGCGTTTTGCGTCCAGCACGGTTTGAAGATTTTACAGGTCAACGCGCCGCCATGGAGAATTTGGAAATTTTCGTGCAGGCAGCAACGAGGCGGGGAGAAGCCATGGACCATACCCTTTTGCACGGACCTCCGGGATTGGGTAAGACGACGCTTGCTAACATCATTGCCAATGAGTTAGGTGTCGCCATCCGAACCACCTCAGGACCGGTTTTGGATAAACCCGGGGATTTGGCAGGTTTGTTGACCAACCTGGAGACGAATGATGTGCTATTCATTGATGAGATTCATCGTTTGTCGCCGGTGGTGGAAGAATACCTGTACAGTGCCATGGAGGATTATCGGATTGACCTGGTCATCGATACCGGACCGAATGCTCGAACGGTGCAAATTGAATTGAACCCATTCACCCTGGTGGGGGCAACAACCCGGTCTGGATTGCTCACGGCGCCGCTTCGTGCTCGCTTCGGAATCAACTTGAGGTTGCAGTACTACGATGCCAAGGTGCTCACCGACATTGTTGAGCGGAGTGCGGGGATTCTTCAGATACCGACGGTTCATTCAGCGGCGTATGAAATTGCTTCGCGCAGCCGAGGAACCCCACGAATTGCGAACGCTTTGTTGCGGCGAGTGCGGGATTTCGCGGAGATCAAAGGCACTGGCAACATCGATCAAGCCATCACTGAGTATGCCCTGGATGCCTTGCATGTTGACAAGAAGGGATTGGACGAGATGGACAATCGAATTCTTTCTGCCTTGATTGATAAATTCGGAGGAGGGCCCGTTGGCGCTTCCACCATTGCCACGGCGATTGGAGAAAATCCAGGGACGTTGGAAGAAGTGTATGAGCCGTATTTGATTCAAGAGGGATTCTTGATTCGTACCCCTCGGGGCCGGCAGGCAACGCCTGCAGCTTATTCACACTTGGGACGAAAGCCGGATGGTCGTTCAGGAAAGTTGTTTGCCGAGTAAATGGCACACGCGAATAATTTACGTTTGACGCGGAAGGAATGGCTCGTTCGAGAGGCGAAGGCTTTGGGTTTTGAAGCCGTTGGGGTGAGCAAGGCCCGATTCTTGGAAGAAGAGGCTGATCGGTTGGAAGAATGGCTCAAGCGCGGTTACCAGGGAGAAATGGGCTACCTCGAGCGCAATTTTGATCTGCGCTTGGATCCGAGCAAGCTGGTTCCAGGTGCCAAAACAGTTGTTTCGCTGCTTTTTAATTACCACAATCCTGATCAGCCTGCTCCGGATGCGCCTCGGATTGCGAGTTATGCATATGGCCAGGATTACCACCAAGTCTTGAAGTGGAAACTGAAGGAATTGATGAAGGGCATGCAGCGGGAATGGGGAGAAGTAGAAGGCCGGGTTTTTGTGGATTCAGCGCCCGTCCATGAGCGCGCTTGGGCAGCAGAAAGTGGTCTGGGATGGGTAGGAAAGAATAGCCTGTTGCTGAACCAAGGCATGGGCAGTTATTTTTTCATTGCTGAAATAATCATGGATGTGGAGCTCGAACCGGATGCCCCTTCTTCCGACCATTGTGGCACGTGTACCCGATGCATCGACGCCTGTCCAACAGGAGCCATCATTCAGTCCCAGGTGGTGGATGGTTCAAAGTGCATTAGTTATTACACGATTGAATTGCGAGGAGCGATTCCTGAGCCGGCTGCACAGCAATTATCACCTTGGGTGTTTGGCTGCGATATTTGCCAGGAAGTTTGTCCTTGGAATCGGCATGCCACACGTCATGATGAACCGTTATTTGAACCGCATCCGGATTTGCTGGGATTGGCCGCTGCGGATTGGCAGGAAATGACGGAAGAAGTGTTTCGTTCGGTTTTCAAGAAGAGTGCGGTCAAACGTTCAGGATACCAAGGCATTCTGCGGAATGTGCAGGCTGCATTTCCGTCTGGTGACGGAGAATGATGGCGTGGGGCCTGCGACTTCAATAGGCCGCAAATGTCCTGCGAATGATGTCGGAATAGGCTGGAGCAAATTGCACGCGACACCATGCTTTCAATTGCTTGATTTCAATGGGTTTGAGGCTTCTTACGGCCTTTCCAAGTTCCCGCGCGAATGATTCGCGGTTGTGGCTGACTCTCAGGAGGACTTTCTTGCAGAATTCTAACATGTTCGTGGCATTGACGATCGGTTCTCTTCCAAAACTCAGCGACTCGGTCTTTATTGCTCCAAGGGAAGCGATTTTACTCACACCCTGATGTTTCCGTATCTTTGTGCCTGTAATTAACGAAGGACCCTCCGCGCTGGAGAGGCACTGTGACTTGTAATCGCATGAAGCAACAACTGCGCAATTTGGTCGATCGAAAGGTGTTGTTGGAACGCATGGAGAATGGAGAAAATGACCGTACAACGGTTTCTTTCTACCAATATGCGCGCATTCTCAACCCCGCCTTCTTTCGAGATTATTTGTTCATCCATTGGAATGAACTTGGCGTGCTGGGCCGCACTTATGTGGCCCGTGAAGGAATCAACGCCCAAATTTCGGTACCTACCGTCGCCTTGGAAGCCTTTCAAGAGCACTTATACAGCATTGCTTTCTTGGACGGTGTTCGGCTCAATGCAGCGGTAGATGATGGGAAATCCTTTTTCAAGTTGATGATCAAGGTTCGGGACAAAATTGTGGCCGACGGATTAAACGATACGGCTTTTGATGTTCGGGATACGGGGGTGCATTTGGATGCGGAAGGATTCAATGCCCTGACGGCAAAAGAAGATACAATCCTCATCGACATGCGCAACCATTATGAGAGTGAAGTCGGTCACTTCAAAGGCGCCATCACGCCGGATGTGGACACCTTTCGCGAAGAAATTAAGTTGGTAGAGGACTTGTTGCAAGGCAAAGAGGAGCAGAATATCGTGATGTACTGTACCGGCGGAATTCGGTGTGAAAAAGCCTCCGCATGGCTCAAACACAAAGGCTTTCCCAAGGTGCATCAATTGGAAGGAGGGATCATTGAGTACACGCGGCAAGTCCGAGAGAATGGATTGGAGAATCGCTTCATCGGCAAGAATTTCGTCTTTGATGAACGAAGGGCAGAACGCATTTCAGTAGATGTGATTGCCGAATGCCACCAATGCGGGACTCCGTGCGACGATCACACCAATTGCCTCAACGTTGCTTGCAACTTGCTGTTCATTCAGTGCACCTCTTGCACGGAACAATACCAAGGGACGTGCAGTTCGAAATGCAATAGCATTATTCAGCTTCCAGAAGAAGAACAAAAGAAGTTGCGCCGCGGCGTCAAAGACAGCGCTAAAATTTTCAATAAAGCACGTTTGCGGGATGCCCTCAAGCAAGATCACCTGAAAAGTGGGCGGTCCGGCTCCATCGGAGTGCGAGCTTCCAATCAAGGGCCGTCTTCAGGCCGTCAATCGTAAATCAAAGTTCATATTCTACTGCGCCGTCCAAGATGTAGTTCATCTGGTACACATCATCCGCATTCAACCGGAAGGTGCCTTTGAAAGTCAATCGCTCATCCGTTTGATAAACGCGTTTTGATTTGCCCGGAAAGCGCAGATCGACCACGGACTCGGGCCCCGCCCCACCACAGAAAAAACAATTGGCAAAAGGGTAACGGCTCAAAACGTAGAAGTCTTCATCCAAATCAACCGGAATCATATACCCCGTGATGTAAACGTCTTTTCCTTCCAATCCCGTGACGCCTCCTCCAAAAGTAGGTTTCCAGTAATATGCGTCCAGCTCTTCCACGTAAACGTCTTGGAACTCGACGTCTTCCAGCGTGCGCCAAGTCAATTCTTCAGCCGCCTCGACCGCATTTGCTTCGGTGTTTGCCATGGCAAGCGCATGCCCTTCCGATGCCGCTTTCACCTGGCTAACAACTTGTTCCGCCCCCTCGGTGGGATGGCAATAAGAGCTTAAGTCTGTCATGCTCATTGCGATCAAGCCGAGCATTCCGATCCAAGATGCCGTCTTCAATGGTCGGGGTCTTTTTGGAGTTTTCATTTTTCAGAAAGGGTGCGTGAGATGTCGATTTTCAAAGCTGAAATGCCGGGGATCGCTGCTGCAATGAGCCCGACAAAGATAGCCATTCCAAATAGAGTCCATTCGCCGGGCAGAAGTCCAATACTGCTCCAGTCATAGCGGAACTTGTCCTGCACGAGCTCCGCGAGTACAAGCAACCCGACTCGGCTGAAGACCAGCCCCAGAGCTGCACCTCCAAAACTCAGCAATCCACCTTCCAACAACAACAACAAAAACACCCCTGATGGTCCGCTGCCCATGGTCCGCAGAAGAGCGAGTTCGTATTTGCGGGCGAGCAGGTTATCGTAGACCGAAATGAAGATGCTTGCGAAGCTGATGAGCATGATGATGAGCGCGATGGACCGGAGGGTGTTGAGTCCAATCCCGAAATTTTGCGTTAGGCGGTTGATTTCGATTGCGGGCAACGCCACCTGCATGTTGCTATCTCGGATCACATTGGGAATTGTTAGAACGGCCAACGGATTTCTTTTCTTCAGAAGCACTGCGGTGATTTCACGGTCACTTTCAGCCACCGTTTCGCCGTGGCCATCGTGCACCGCCCAAATGGTCTCGATTGAACAGTGCAAAAGCTGATCGATGACGGATTGACTTTCTGCCAGTAAACCGACGACCGTAAACGTTTTGTCCGTGTGCACATCGGTTTCGTCCTGAAGTCCGTGGGCACTGAAAAAGGTATCGCCTACTTTGAGCCCGGTTGTCTCCGCCACCTTTTGACCGATCACCACTTCAAATGGCCCCCCCATGCGCCGTCCTTCTTGGAGTGCAGCATTGTAATGATCCAGATAAGCTGCTGTGCTTCCAACAATTCGGAATCCGCGGTAATTATCGCCATATGCCAGCGGTATTCCTTCTTCTATGTAGGGATGGCGAATGACCTTCTGAGCGTCGACGAGTCGAATGTTTCCGGTTGGAGCGTCTACATGGTAGACATTGGCCAAAATCAATTGAAGGGGACTGCCTTTCGCTCCGAGCACGAGGTCGATGTCCTGTATGTTCCGGTCGAACGTATCGCTCAGTTGTTTTTCGCTGAGCATCAGCAAACTGACCATTCCCACTCCAAACGCCAGCAGAATCAGGCTAAGGGTGGTTTGAAGTTTTTTCAATCCCAAGTTTCGCCATGCCATGTAGATCCAACTCATGAGACTTGAGGTGTTCCGGGATCCAGTTCGACCCGATTGGAGTAACGTGACTTGAGCCGCTGGTCGTGAGTCACAACGATGAGTGCGGCGCCAGCTTGAGCACATTGTTCCTCTAATAAACCAATCACCGCTGCGGTTGAAGCATCATCCAAGGCACTTGTAGGCTCATCGGCCAGCACAATGCTCGGTTGATGGATGAGGGCACGTGCAATGCTTGCCCGTTGCTGCTCTCCAACGCTCAGGGCACGGGGTTTTGCTTGGGCTTTGTGGGCGATGCCCAAATTGCTAAGCAGCTCTTCCGCTTTCGATGCGGGGAATTTTTCACCCAATAAGAAATGTGGAATGGCGAGGTTTTCCATCACACTCAAGCTTTGGATGAAATGACTTTGTTGGAAAACAATGCCAAAATGTTTGCCCCGAAATCGGTCCAATGCGGGTCCGTTCAACGCGCTGATTTTTTGCCCTTGTACTTCTACGTCCCCCTGCTGCGGGTGCAGCAAACCACACATCAGATGCAGCAGCGTTGTCTTCCCACAACCGGAATTGCCCAAGAGAAGTAACTTTCCTTCCCGCGAGCAAGCCAAATCTGGAAACGAGAGCACGGGGGATTCCGGATGGTACTGGAATTGAATGTCTTTGCAAGCAATCATGGAAACCCGAATTTACGAAGGGAGGGCACACCACTGTCCTTTGCTTTACTTTTGAAACGTGAATTTTCGTCAACGCTTTTTTCGCTACGGCATCGGAGTCTTCGTAGGACTGTTGCTGAGCATCTTCTTTTTTCAGGGCCGTGGTTGCAACGATTGGCTCCCTGAAAAGCGCATCAAATCTCGCATGCAATTGGATGGCGTCCTTCCGTCTGAGGCCCTCGCGTGCTGGATGGAATGCGCAGATGGCCCTGCCCAGGCATCCATTTCAACCATGATGCAATGGCTGTTGGAGTCTGAGATCAACTGGTCAGAAAGCAGGCCAAGGCAAGAACCGCCATGCTACATTCTGGATACGGCTCCGGGCTGCCCGTTGCGGCAATTGGAAGTCTGCTTTGGTGTGAAAAGTGGCGTTGTAAACCTCACGTCCGGATCTGGATTGCCTCCGACCGGGTGCGATTGCCCTGGAATCTAAGTGCTTTAGCGACCAATGACGCTCAGCTTTCCCCGACTGGGTTGGGACACATTCAAGACCCAAGCTTCGATGATGTACGTACCGGATTTCATCCCCGAGGTGTTCATTACATAAGGCGCAGTCGCTGTTTCAAGGTTCACATCATGCACGAGCCTGCCACTGGAATCGGTGATTCGCAGGCGACTTAAGATGCCCTCGCTGCCCACGTCAAGGGTCACATCGGAACCGATGGACACAGGGTTTGGCGAAAAGCGCAACGCCTCATTCACCATTGGCGTTTGTGTTGCATCAGCAGGGTCGTAGCTGAGGCGATAAACAAACTGTTGGGTGCAGAGGTACAATTCTCCCTGGTTGTTCTCGCCGAAACCAAACCGCGTCTCTTCCCAAGGAACAAAGCCTCCAGGCACTTGGATGTCGAGTCGTGCTCCGGTCCAACTGCCATCGGCTTGTTCAGAAAGGGTCCAAAATTTGTGGTCATAAAAACCACAAGCATCGGTGAAGACATAGCTGCTGTAGAGGGATGGAATGTCTTGCCCTCGGTAGCGATAGCCGCCGATGACGGAACACCATCCGTTTTCGTGGGGATAAGAAAATACAGGCTGCTCCAAGGTGCCGTCGGGGTCGCAATCTTCGACCGGCTCGTAACACATCGGGCCTTCCATGAGCCGCCATCCAAAATTGAGGCCGCCTTCGGAGTCTGCGCGCTCGATGCTCACCTCTTCCCAATCGACTTCTCCTACATCACCGATGAATTTGTCTCCCGTCAAGCGGTCGAAACTCCAGCGCCACGGATTCCGAAATCCGTAAGCCCAGATCTCATCCAAAGCGTCGGGGTTGGAGACGAACGGGTTGTCTTCAGGAATTGTGTACGGTGCCAACCCATTGACTTGAATGCGAAGCAGTTTTCCCAGAAGCGTTTCGAGGTTCTGTCCGTTTCCAATGGGCCCATGGTCGTCTCCTCCGCTCGCGCCGCCGGTCTCTCCGGTGCCCGTACCTCCTCCATCGCCGGTGCTGATGTAGAGGTATCCATCCTGAGGGCCAAAATGCAGTTGGCCACCGTTGTGACCTCGCGCAGGCTGCACCAATTCAAGCACTTCGTACCAATTGTCGGGATCCGCTTGGGTATGATCGGGATTGGTCCCAAAGCAAACGAGCCGCTCATCAATGAAGGTTCCAGTGCCATCCGGCCGGTAGCCGTTGTAGATGATATAGAAGAGCCCATTCTCTTCAAAGTTGGGGTCAAGGATTAAGTCATTCAATCCTTGCTCGCTCATGATGCCATAATCGACCAGGTCCAAGCCTGTAGAACTGAGGTCGAGGAATGGTTCCTCTCGCACGATCCCCGTGGATTCATCAAACCACATGACCAAGCCGCTGTGGCAGACAATGAGTAGGTTAACCTCCTCTTCCGCATGGCTGGCGGGTCGGATAGAAACCGGCCATTCGGCGCCGACCAATCGTTCGCCGACGATCGCTTCTGGGGCCGATTGGCCGTGAAGGGAACAAAACCAGCTGATGCAAAGCCCAGCAAGATAGAGGGACTTTCGACTCAAAAGAGGGGCATGTGTGAATGGCATGATGCGTGTTTCGGCTCTAACTTTGGCACAAAGATACCCATAGCGTTCGCTGTGGAGATTTTGAGAATCAATTCTTGATGAAACGCGCCACCTTTTTTGCATTTTTTCTACCTCTGATCTCTGTTGGCGCAGCAGTGTTCTTGACGGCTGCCGAAGATCCGCACCAGAAGTTCAAGGGCGATGATGCCGCAATGATGCGCTGGCGGATGGGTGAACTGTGTACCGAAGAAGGCGTTTATTTCACGGGCTCTGGGAATTGCGTGAATTGCCATGCGCCAGACCCGGAGGGAGAAGCGTTGGTGGATGAAACGGGCCACACGGTGAGTCCGGTGACGGATTGGCAGGCAACCATGATGGCGAATAGCGCCCGCGATCCGTTTTGGCAAGCGAAGGTCGCACACGAGGGGTTGGTCAATCCCGATCACCGTGAATCCATTGAAAATGTGTGCACAGCTTGCCATGCACCTCAAGGTTTTCACGAAGCACATTTGACGGGGACTGCGGGCCCGAATGGGTATACCATGGAGGATTTGGCGGACGACGCTTTGGGACTCGATGGAGTTGGTTGTGCCGCGTGCCATACCATCGATGACATCAACTTGGCGGGCCGATCGAATGGGGATTTGCCGATCAATCCGGAGAATGTAGCATGGGGTGGTTTTGAAAACCCCTGGGACGGACTGATGAGCGGACAGACAGGCTTCATCCCTGTCTATGGAGAGCACATGCGTAACAGTGAGGTGTGCGCGAGTTGCCATTCCCTTTATGTTCACACCCAGGATTTAGGCGGGGAAGAAACGGGGCAAGTGTATTTTGAGCAAACGACGTACCTCGAGTGGGTCAATTCTGCATTCAATGCCGAGAATGTCCAATGCCAAGGGTGTCACATGCCGCTGGTGGAAGGAGGAGCGATCGCGGCCACCCAGCCGAATTGGCTGTTTCCGCAGCGATTTGGCAAGCATCATTTGGTCGGAGGAAATGCGTTCATGCTCAAATTAATGCGGGACAACGCGGTCACATTAGAACTGAGCGCGAGTCCGGCACAATTTGATTCCACCATCGCCCGAACGGAACGCTCGTTGCAAAACGAAACGGCACAACTTCATGCATTGCAACTTCCTTCCCAAGCGGGAGAATGGTTATTTGAAGTGGAGGTTGAAAATGCGGCAGGGCATAAGTTCCCAAGTGGATACCCTTCGCGCTTGGCGTTTTTGGAATTTGTCTTGGTTTCATCTGCAGGAGACACCTTGTTTCACAGCGGCAAATGGTCGCCTGAGGAAGGAGTGTTTGGGCGGGACGCGGCCTATGAGCCGCATTGGAATGAGATTTCCTCTGAAGAGCAAGTTCAAGTATATGAGACGGTGTTTGGCGATGTTTCCGGGACACCAACGCAACTTCTTGAGCGCGCATCGGTGTTGCTCAAAGACAACCGGGTGCCACCCCGTGGATTTTATTCAAATCATCTGGCCTATGACACGGTTCGATTCGGTCCAATGGCTGAACTGGACGTGGATTTCAATCATTACCGCAATGCCGATGGATCCGTTGGAGAAGAAGGATCAGGAACCGATCGGTTGGTCTATCGGATTGCGGATGGCTCGGGTGCTACATCCGTTCAGGCACATGTTCGCTTGCACTACATCGCCGTGCCGGCGCGATGGGTGAGTGGAATGTTTGAATATTCGGACCAGTCAGAAGCCATTGCAACGTTCGAATCTATGTTCAATGCGTCGGATCGGACGCCTGTACTGATGAAGTCTACGACCGTTTCGGGATGGATGGGATATGATGGCGAATCTGAACAATGGCGCGTGGCACCCAACCCCGTGGCTGAGGGCCAACTCATTCGTCTGATTCCTCCCGTTGGCGAAGCGGCCACGGCCGTTTGGTTAACCGATGCGAATGGGCGAGTTCTTCGGGAGGTATCGGTCAATGAAGCGATGAGCGGTCACCGCATTTCTGATTTGGCGGCAGGAGTTTACTTCGCTCGTATTCAGCTTGTTGGTGGTGGTTGGAAAGCGGTTCGTTGGGTGAAATTATAGGTTGCTTCTGGAGCCATTCTTGTTTAGAATGATTCTAAATTACCTTTTTTGGGTGATTGTGAGTTTTCGAATTCGGCGCCAATTTTGCCCCATGACACGGCATAACCCTTGCTTATCTTTTGCTCTGCAGACTGCTTCTGTGATGGTCTTAATTGGCTCAATCTCTAGCCTTTCTATTGCACAAATGAGCCTTGGGAATCAGATGGAAAACGACTCCTTGAATTTGATGATCCAACAATGGCATTCTTTGCCAGAGGCCTCTGTTCAGACCATTGGATTGGCCGCAGGAGCGAAAGGAGTAGATGAAGTGCCGGGTGCATTGCATGTCATTGGCCAAGAAGAGTTGGAGCGGTATTCGTACACCGATCCGCTCCGTGTCTTGCGGACCGTGAGTGGAGTTAACATCCAAGAGGAAGACGGGTATGGATTGCGACCGAACATCGGAATGCGTGGATCAGGAACGGAGCGCAGCGCGCGCATCACCATTATGGAAGATGGCGTATTAATGGCCCCAGCGGCCTATTCTGCCCCAGCGGCGTATTATTTTCCGAGCATTGCTCGGATGCAGTCCATAGAGGTATTGAAAGGCAGCAGCCAGATTGCATTTGGTCCGCAGACAGCTGGCGGTGCAATCAATTTGGTAACAGCGGGCTTTGATGATGTCTCGTCTGGTGGAATGGTTCGATATGAGGCCAGTGCCTTCGGAGGATTTCTTGAACATGCACGCGTCACGCAAAAATGGAATTCGAAGCACGGATCATGGGGAGTCATGGCAGAAGGAATGCGCTTAGGAAGCGATGGGTTCAAATCCCTTCCGAACGGCGGTTCAACAGGATTCGATAAGTCAGATCGAATGTTCAAGATGCGCTGGAAATCAAAGGAATCGTCGCGAAATCCCCAGAGCCTGCAATTCAAATGGAGCGAGACAGAGGAATCCAGCAACGAGACCTATGCGGGTCTGTCAGAGGAGGATTTCAATGCGGATCCCTTCCAGCGATATAGCGCCAGTGAAAATGATTTGATGAAGTCCGCACAATCACAAGCCGTTCTTACGCATGAATGGCAGATCACGAATAATTGGTCGGTGAAGACGGATATCTATCGAACGAATTTTGAACGCAACTGGTACAAACTGGATCGCGCGAAGGATTCACTAGGGCAGTCAATTTCACTTCAAAGTCTCATCGATGGCATGAGTCAGAATCTATTGCAGGCCGATACGCCAGAAGGATTTTTGCTTCAAATGAAAGCGAACAATCGCGCCTATGAGGCGAAGGGGATACAGCACCGCGGTTCCATTCAGTTGCCTCGTGAGTTGGGTCAGTTGGTCTATGGTGTGCGATGGCACGAGGACTATGCGGATCGTTTTCAGTGGCGCGATGGGTATCAACTCGTCGATGGAGAGATGCAGCTCACAGACGCGGGTGCTCCGGGCACTGCGGGCAATCGCATCGATCGTGCCCAAGCATTGGCCTCTTTTGTGCGGGGAACCATTCGCACCGGAAACTTCACATGGACTCCAGGTCTGAGAATGGAAAACATGGAAATGGCTCGAACCGACTGGGGTTCATCAGACTTGGATCGTGCCGGTTCAACGCCCTCTGAGCGGACCAACCCGCTGACCGTTTGGCTTCCGGGATTGGGCTTGAATTATGCAATCTCTGAATCAGCACACATCTTTGCTGGAGTTCACAGAGGCTTCATTCCGCCAGGATCGAACGGTGAAACAACTGCGGAGACCAGTATCAACGCAGAATTGGGCCTTCGATTTGACGGAGGATTTTGGTCGGGGCAGGCCGTGGCATTCAACAACATTTACCAAAATTTATTGGGTGCAGATTTAGCGGCAACGGGCGGGCAGGGTTCAGGCGACTTATTCAATGGGGGCAGCGCACGCTCCCACGGGTTTGAGCTAGAAGCAGCTTGCAATGCCTTTGCAGCGCATTCCAAATGGGCCATGCCGATACGATTGTCATACACGTACACAAACGCTCAATTCACTTCTGCATTTGAGAGTGACTATGGCCCATGGGATGCCGTAGTGGAAGGCGATTATATGCCCTATCTGGCTCCGCATCAACTCAGTGTTCAAGTCGCCATGCAAAACGAAAAATGGTCATTGGAAACCAATACGCGTTATGTAGCTGCCATGCGCACTTCGGCAAGCCAAGGATCAATCAACCCGCAGGAGGCGACTGATGAGTCCATCATTTTGGACGCGCTGGTTCGATGCGAGTTGCGACCAGATTTGCAATGGCACTTCGGCATGAACAATGTGTTCAACTCGGCATTCATTGTGGCGCGGCGCCCTGCCGGGATTCGAGCTGGAATGCCCCGATTGCTGAGAACCGGCTTGCGGTTTACCTTTTAATTGTTCGTTCGATTCCTGCGGTCCTTCTCCCTTCGGATCAGTTCCAGCTCGCGGGAAGTTTGTCCGGCTACTGAGGTGTTTTCCTCTGCCCGTCGGATGAGGTAGGGAATGGTCTCTGCGATGGGGCCATATGGAACGTACTTCGCAACTTGGTAATTGGCACAGGCCAGATTGAAGCTGATGGGATCGCTCATGCCGAGCAACTGGGCGAACCACACGCGTTTGTCGTTGCGAGCGATTCCCAGTTTATCCATATTCTGGCACAACAACGCGTTGCTGTTTTCATTGTGACTGCCGGCGCAAAGAGAAACGTGATCGAGGTGCGCAACGCACCATTCCAGTGCCGCATCGAAATCACGGTCGGTTGCAGCTTTATCTCGTTGGATGGGAGAAGGATAGCCGAGTGACAAGGCGCGTGCTCTTTCTTTTTCCATGTACGCCCCGCGCACCAGTTTCACACCAACGTTGAATTTTTCTGCTTTTGCAAAAGAGGTCAAAGACTTGAGGTAATCCAGGCGGTCGGTGCGGTACAACTGAACGGTGTTGTAAATGATGGTCTCCTCGCGATTCCACCGGCGCATTGCCGATTCAGCCAATGCATCAATGGTTGGCTGGATCCAGCTCTCTTCTGCATCGATAAAGACAGGTTTTCCTATCCGGGCGGAGTGTTCGCAAAGCCCATAAAAACGAGCTTGAACACGTTCCCAAGCCCCTCTTTCATGATCACTCAAGCCCGTGATTTCAGACTCAATCTTCGCTAATGGTTTCAAGGTTGACCCCACCTTCTCCAGCAAGTCGGTGGAGGCAAGTCCGCTCACTTTAAAGACGGAAAATGCATGCCGATTGTCGCCCTCAGTTGCCTGAATGGCACGCATAATTTCCGCCTGCGTTCGGTCCCATTCGACCTCGGAATCTTTTCCTTCTGCGCTGTAGTCAAGAATGGTTTTTACATCGCTGCTGGCCAAGTTTGCAATAGTGGGTTCGCACCCCGCAATGGTTTCGCCACCGCAAAAATGGCTATAGACCGTGGGGCG
>DLQB01000041.1 GCA_002477505.1 Flavobacteriales bacterium UBA7443 | reverse complement strand
AGGATGCAAAACGGAAGAAGCACTCTTCGACGCTTACAATGGGAAAGGCATAAGTGCTGTTCTGTACGCGGATGAAATTGACCCACAACGGCCAGGACACTGGGGCAGTTATGCCACCGTAGAAGAGGTACTTCATACCATCAATCATGTTGGGCATGTTGCCGTTTACCCTGAGGCATTTTCACTGGGGCCCAATTCTTCTTTGTTGACTGTTGCCATGGATGTCGCTCGAGGCGGTCAATTTATGTCCATTCCCGAGGAGCAGCTCGAGGATGCTTGGTACCATTATGACGATGAGACCTGCGACTATGAATGCATGGCCATTGAATACTTGTATTGGGCAATTGTTACTATGATGGGAATCTTGAATGATTCCTCGACGGCTCGAGGGATAGCGCATGAGTGGGAACTGTATTCCCCCGAGCTACTCGAAAGCAAAGACGCACGGGTGCACGCGCTGATCACCGACGCTGCTTATGGAATTCCCCTGTTGGCTCCAGATGGGAATTATTGTCCTTAGCGGTTGCCTTGGATACTCAGATGGGCAAGGTTGTCTCTAGATTCCCACGCTCACTAACGCGCTCACCAACACCCTCATCCTTGTTTAAATTGCTTCTTCCGTTTTGCGGCTGTTCAACCCTCGTTGAAGTAAGAGCATAATGACCGCCAACAAGATGGCTGTCATTTCATAGGAAAAGGCATACCATGCCTCGATGCCTAGCGCCCGCCTGAGCAGTATGGTCGATACCACAAACCCGGAATTTCGCAGCACGAATCCAAAGTCATCCAGGTATTTGAACGAAACCACGAGCAGCAGCACATCGACCAAGATGAGAGCGGTGAAAAATTCATTGTAAAACACACTATTCAAATCGGAGTGGAGTGCTTCGGGATAGGTGACCCATTCCCAGATCCAATTCCCAATGGAATAGAGGCTCAACCCAATGAAAAAGAGCGTAAGCAGCCCGGCCATTCCCATTTTGAAGCGCACGAATTTTTTTAATTCTGTTTCTTCAAGCCGGGCAACTCGCCGCGGGAGCAGGTGGTAGAACAAAGCGAGTAAGCCACCCAAAGCGACAGCCGAAAGCATGTGTGGAAAAAATGCAGCTTCCCATGGCCAGGTCGATGTGTCTTCCAAGCTTTTGAAAACCGACCGAATCTCAATCAAGGCCACAATTTCGATTTGCTTGCCAAGGGAACGTGCGAAGGAAGTCGGCAAATAATAGATCAGCAGATAGACCTCGGCGATGAGGATCACCGAGAAGGGTGTGTAAAGGGTAGCGAGCGGATGTCCGAAAAGGGATTCCGGCAAATTCCAGGTGAAAACTTCGTTCCCTGCGTAGATGGCCAAGTGCAGTAAAAACAAGACCAGGGCGCAGGTCACCAAGAATCGCTCAATCATCTGACGCATTGCAGGATTCAAGGCGTGCTCAGCGAACGAATGGAATGGGGTGGGACGTTGCATAAGGCTTTAACAAAGTATTGACAGAAATGTTTGTCAATCAATCATTTGGGTTTTCAAGAGTACTTTCTTGACAGGCCAGAAAAGCAGGGGATGCGTTCGGTTCACCCTTGTTTTTGTATGCTTTTTTTTGCAGATGCAGCAGAAGAATTCAGGCATCTAAATCCGGCTGGATTTCCATTCCTTTTTCAAATGCGAGTGCGGCTGCATCAAACGCTTTTTTGAGGGAATGTTCGTGGATGCCTTCTTTGAAATTCTTGTAAAAAGAAGGCAATGAAAAGTGCGCGCAAACTCGACCGGCACGGCGCGGGAAATCAGTCACAGCTAATTCCAAGAGGGTCCTGCCACCTCTTGCACCTGGCGAAGTCGCCATGAGCAACATAGGCTTGTTCGACCACAAATCCTTTTCGACTACTGAAACCCAATCAATGATGTTTTTAAACGCAGCCGTGTAGCTGCCATTGTGTTCTGCAAATGAGATGACGATGCCATCGCATGCATTGATTTTATTCTTGAAGTCACGAGCCAGCTGGGGTATGCCCGATTCAGCCTGTCGATCTTCACTGTAGATGGGCATTTCAAAATCATTTAGATCCACGGTCTCCATTTGAGCATCAATCTGCTCGGCCGCCCAGATGGCCAGGGTACGATTGATCGAATTTCGACTTGAGCTCGCGCCCATGACAAGCAATTTATATGGCATCTTCATGACTTTAGTGAAGTAACAAGCGGTCTCCCAAAAGGTTGTCTTTTCCGAACTAAATTCGTGGCATGCGAACGTTCCTGTGGTTTCCAGTTTTACTGTCCATTATTGGATGCAATCATGCTGATAATCAATTCAATACTGATGTCGATTCCGATACGCTGGTGGTTGTAGCTTCCCGGCTTTTTGAGAGCCGAACGTACCAAGATTTTTTAGAACCGATCGCAGCTCCTTGGCCCATTCGGTGGTACAATGCCTCCGAGTTAAGTCCAGAGGAATTGAGTGCAGCTTTGGCTGAAGCGAACGGTGTATTGCTCACGGGAGGGGCAGATATTCACCCCGAGCGGTATGAACAGGCTGCAGACACTTCCCGGTGCGGTAACATTGATTTGGAGCGCGACGCGCTGGAATCATTCTTGCTGAATGAAGTAGATCTGGCACGCTTGCCTTTTTTGGGGATTTGCAGGGGCATGCAGTTCATGAACGTCCACGGTGGCGGAAGTTTGCATCCGCATTTGCCTGATGTGCTCGGTCACAATGGACATCGGGGGGGAGAAGCGGGCAATACTTCCGACACCACGCACGCGGTACGAGCACTTCGCCAGTGGTCCTTTGCCAATTGGCAGGTCGGAGATTCATCCACGGTCGTTTCACACCACCACCAAGGCATTGATCGATTGGCTGATGGGCTTGAGGCATGGGCCGTGGCCCCAGACGGATTGATCGAGGGGGTTGCACGTAAAGACACGCTGAGTTATCCATGCTACATAGGGGTTCAGTGGCATCCTGAACGTTCTGCTCAGGGTCAACCTTTGGTTGAAAACGTCGGTGCCTTTTTTGTCGAACATATGCTCAAGGCTCATGCATCATCGCATTGAACGGTCAGAATTGAAGTAAATTACGGCACCTAACTGCTCGATTGCCCTGCAAGGCTGCGCAACTAAACCGCGGAAATGACCACCAACCAAACTGCTCAAGCGACTTCGCTTCGTTCCTTCGTTGAGGACCTTACGGAGTATTCGCTCAAACCGTTGAATTACGAATCGCTCTGTGAATGGGTTGAATCGAGGGACTGGCAAGCCATGGAATGGGAGTCGTTGTTGCCGAAAATGGACGACCCTGAAGATTATGCGCGCAACATCCTTTGTTTGGAGCCATTCGAAGTAGTCTTGATCCAGTGGCCTCCGGGTGTGGAAAGTGCGGTCCATCATCACGAAGGATTTTGGGGAGCTGTGGTCTGCCTCAAAGGCATTCTTGAAAATGTTTCCTATTCGCTCAAAACAGGTCAACTGCGCACCACTGAAATCATTCGAGCAACGGAGCGTGGAATCGTAGCCGAACCCGACGGAACGTTACACAAGATCAAGAATGGGAGCAATAGCGATCCCCTGGTCACCTTGCACTTTTATTCCCCTGCACTGGCGAATCTGGATGGTTTGGTATTGTATGATCTACCAACAGGCAATCGCTTGACGTGCAATTCGCTCGCACCGACGGCCTCTGTGGATTTGGACCGCACCTATTACCGGGAGGTCGAACCAAATGCCTTTGAATATGTCGCTCCCGATGCAGCGTCTCATTTTCACTGCAATGTTGTCCCTAAGCCCTCGCCAAAAGACATTGAGCAGATGGTGTCTGCCTATTATGCAGAGCATGCTTCTGTTTATGACAATCAAGATTTACAAGTCCTTAAGCGCAACCGTTACACGGCAGCGATTGATGCGCGCATTGTTCAATGCTTGATGGATCTAAATAAGGAGAAGCCGGTTCAAAAGGTGATGCACTTTGCTTGCGGAACAGGAAGGCGCGCAGCCTCGATACGCCAGTTGGCAGCACTCCCTTATGCGATGCATGGAGTGGATTTATGTGCGGAGATGGCGGAGCAGGCCGATGGGCGAGGACTTCGCGTCCAAGTGACTTCGCTGATTGACATTGAACCGGACCAAGCGCGGCAAGACTTTGATGTGATAACGTTGCTATACGCATACGGGCACTTGCCCAATCGGTCCATTCGGAAACATGTATTGCATGTTGCCCATCAAATGCTTCGCCCCGGGGGGCAACTCATTTTTGATGTTTTTGATATTTCAGACCCCGGCGAATGGGGCCCCGATTCCGTTCGTCAATTCAAGGAGCAGCGCCTCGCGGCACAAGGGTATGAAGAAGGCGATGTTTTTTACAAACGCAGCAATGGCGATGAACTCGCATTCATGCATTATTGCGATCGGAATAGACTGGAAGAGTTTGTCTTGAGTGCCGGCTTTGATGCCGTGGAAATGACCACAATTGGTTACGATCAAAACCCAGGAAAAGAAGCAAGTTCCGGCAAACTTTTTGTGGTAGCAACCAAGCATTGAGACAAGTTTAGGAGATGTTCGTCTCTGATAATCATTGCTTTCCACCCCAGTGCGGAGGTTTGCATTTGGCCTTGTGAGCATCATCTTTTGCAGGAACGCGAATTGATACCGATTTCAGACAGCCGTGGTTTCTGCGCTGGCACATTGCGCTGTCGGCCCTGGCCCTGGCTTTGATGCTTGTGCACTTGTGCATGGTGGTGATGTACCGATGAGGTGAATGTGCATTTGGTCTTTCGGTGGGTCGCCGTTGGAATCTTTTTCCTTGGTTGAACAAAATTGTCGCCAAAGGGTAGTTAGCTTTGTAGGAAATGTCACACCCATTGGCCCATATGTTTTTGAATGATGCCGCTCGCGCTCGGGGAACAGTACTCGCAGTGCTCGCGATTGTAGCCTTATTGTGGGTGGTTTTTCCAATGATTCACTTTTCCCAAATGTGTTCTGCCGAAGGAACTTCATCGGAATGGATTCTCGACTTCGCAGAAGACGAGCGGAGCGGAGAACAAGAGACAGAGAAGAGTGAGAAGGACGATGAGGAGAAGACCCACAACGCAGGACAATTGGATGCGGAACGCGATGCGCGAGCAGCGTTGGGTTGTGTGATTCGATTAAAAGTGGCCTTGGAGGAGGGGCCAATCCTCAAAGAATTTGAGCGTCCGCCACGCGCATGATTCAAGAAGACGCTATGTTCTTCTGAGTGTCGTTTAATTCTTGCGTCCTTCGAGTGACGCCATTTTCGCCCCTTTTTCTTAATTATAGTTTAGCATGTTTCGTTATTTATCTCAAGATGCTCCGGCTTCTTTGGTTGTCTTTTTGGTTGCTCTTCCGCTTTGCCTCGGCATTGCCCTAGCTTCTGGTGCTCCCCCGCTTTCTGGCCTGATTGCAGGCATTGTTGGGGGGTTCATTGTGGGGCTGATCAGTGGCTCGCAATTGGGCGTGAGCGGACCCGCTGCGGGTTTGGCCGTAATTGTTTTCAATGGCATACAAGAGATGCCTACGTTTGAGATTTTTCTTTTGGCGGTTTTCATTGGTGGGTTTATTCAGCTGCTTTTGGGACTCATAAAAGCAGGAATCATTGGCTTTTACTTTCCTTCTTCCGTGATTCAGGGAATGCTGGCAGCCATCGGGATTATTATTTTCCTGAAGCAAATTCCGCACGCAGTGGGGTATGATTATGAGCCCGAAGGTTCACTTGAGTTTGCGCAAGATGCTTCGCACAACACCTTCAGTGATCTCCTTCTGATGTTGGATTTCATTCAACCGGTGGCGGTGATCATTGCGATTGTAGGCTTGTTTTTTCTGATTTTGTGGGAGCGGCCTTTCATGAAAGCGATGGCTTGGACGCGTTATTTGCCTGGCTCGCTGCTTGCTGTGATCTCTGGCGTTTTGATTCATGCCTTTACTCAGAACAGTTCCATTGGTTTGAGCCCCGATCACTTGGTCCAAATCCCACTTTTGACCAACGGATTGAGCGATATGATCGCCACACCTGAT
>DLQB01000050.1 GCA_002477505.1 Flavobacteriales bacterium UBA7443 | reverse complement strand
AAGCCCTCAAACTTGACGGTGAGCGGACAATTGGAAGCGGAATTGGGCGCCATGGCGCTGGGCCAAGTCTATACATTCGGGCCCACCTTCCGGGCAGAGAATTCCAACACTTCTCGGCACTTAGCGGAGTTTTGGATGATTGAGCCAGAGGTCGCTTTTGCGGATTTGAAAGACAACATGGATTTGGCTGAAAATTGCCTCAAGTTCGTTTTGAAGGATGTTCTTGATCGGTGCGACGAAGATTTGGCCTTTTTGGAAAACCGAGAAGCGCAATCCGAAAAATCCCTGCCCCAGGACCAACGCCATGAAGCACCCTTGCGGGAGCGATTGCAGGCCGTTGTGGACGCGCCTTTTCAGCATGTGACTTACACAGAAGCAATTGAACTCTTGCAGCGATCCAAGCCATACAAGAAGAAGAAATTCAAGTACCCCGTTGAATGGGGAGTTGATTTGCAGAGTGAACATGAGCGCTGGTTGGTCGAGAAGCACTTCAATGGCCCGGTGATTATCACAGACTACCCAGCAGGCATCAAGGCATTTTACATGCGTCAAAATGAAGATGGGAAAACCGTTGCAGCGATGGATGTTTTGGTTCCTGGAATCGGCGAGATCATTGGTGGCAGCCAGCGGGAAGAGCGCTTGGATCGCCTGAAGGAGAAATGCGCCGAATTCAATATTCCCGAAGAACATGTTTGGTGGTATTTGGATACACGTCGTTTTGGATCGGCCAAGCACGCAGGATTTGGCATGGGTTTTGAAAGGTTGGTAATGTATGTGACTGGAATGACCAACATCCGAGACGTTATTCCATTTCCAAGAACCCCTCAAAACGCAGCGTTTTAATTCAACCGAGCCATGCTCAAACAGTCCCTTCAACAGAAACTGCTTCAAAAGCTATCTCCTCAGCAGATTCAGTTGATGAAGTTGCTTCAACTTCCGACCACTGAGTTGGAGGTTAGAATCAAGGAGGAATTGGAGGCCAACCCAGCGTTGGAAGAAGGGCAGGAAAAGGAAGAATGGGAGGACGAGGCAAAGGAGGTTGCGGATGACGAGGGGAGTGAGGCGTTGGATGAATTCGATTTTGACGAATACCTGGATGATGAGACGCCTGATTACCGATTGAGTGCTCAAAATCACGGAGCGGACATTGAAGACAAGACCGTTCCTTTTTCGGGTGGGGCAACTTTTTTTGAGCGGTTGCGGGACCAGTTGGGCTTGTTGGACATTTCCCCCGATGTCAGGTATTTATCTGAGCACATTATTGGAAATTTGGATGAGGCGGGTTACCTGAGGCGGGACTTGGAAAGCATCGTAAATGATTTGGCTTTCACCGAAGGGATTTCTGTGGAGCGTGAGGCTCTGGAGGAAGCGCTGGCTGTGATTCAACAATTGGACCCTGCAGGAGTGGGCGCCCGAAATTTGCAGGAATGCCTGGTATTGCAGTTGCGCCGAAAATTTGAAAATGATTCAGGTTCGAAGTTGGTTCGCCGCCTTTCCCAGCGGTTGGGCCTTGAAATCCTCGAACATCACTTTGAGTCATTTTCCAAAAAACATTATTCCCGCATTCAGAAGAAATTAGACATAGATGAAGAGTCATTGCGGGATGCTTTGGATGAAATAACGCAGCTCAACCCAAAACCAGGCAATTCCGGATCGGAATCCAGCCGGGGTTCAGCGGTGCAGATTGTGCCGGACTTTCTCTTGTCCATCGAAGACAACGAATTGCGGTTGCAATTGAATCAGCGCAATGCTCCAGAATTGCGAATTTCTCCAATGTACAAGGAGATGATGGCCACATATGCAAGTGGGGCCAAGACGAATGTGCAACAGAAGGATGCATTGGCTTTTGTCAAGCAGAAAGTGGATGCGGCCAAATGGTTTGTGGATGCGGTTGTTCAGAGGCAGCGCACTTTGACCATTACGATGCAAGCCATTGTGGACCGACAACAGGCGTATTTCATGTCCGGTGACGAGACTGATCTTCGCCCGATGATTTTGAAGGACATTGCCGATGAGGTGAAGATGGACATCAGCACGGTTTCCAGGGTCGCCAACAGCAAGTATGTTCAGACGCCTTACGGAACCTTTCTATTGAAGTCCTTCTTTAGCGAAAGTTTGACGACGGAAACGGGCGAAGAAGTGAGCTCGCGGGAAGTGAAAAAAATCCTCGAGGAGGCGATTGAATCTGAGGACAAGCGCAAGCCGCTCTCCGATGAGAAATTGAGCAAGGTGCTCAATGATAAGGGGTACAATATCGCCCGTCGAACGGTAGCCAAATACCGGGAACAGCTCGGATTGCCGGTGGCGCGTCTGCGAAAAGAACTGGGATGAGCACCGCCAAAGTTGAGACCTTACCCTTTTGGGCCCGCTTCGTGTCCACGGTGTTTCACCCTTTTGTCATGCCCACGGTGACATTGGTTTTGCTGTTTTTATCAGACGGCTACCTGCACTCCATGCCGCACGTGTTTGTGTACATGTTGGTGGTGGTTTTGGTCAATACAGTGGCCCCAGCGCTCTCTCTTTACCTGCTATACCGTCGCGGGCATTTGAGTGATTTGGAGATTCGATCCCGCGGAGAACGCACCTTGCCTTTTGTGATTGTTTTGGCCTATTTCGCGCTCACCTATATTCTGCTAATTACGAGCCCAGCCTTGTATGTTCCATTTGTCTATTTGGACATGTGGATGGGTTTGATGGCGTCATTGGCCATTGCGCTGGTCATTACGTGTTGGTTCAAAATCAGCATGCACATGCTAGGGCAGGGCGGAGCGCTGGGGAGCATCATGGGCTTGCAGGCCTTGCAATTGATTCCCAATTGGGAGCTCAACGCAATTCTTCTGCTCATCGCGGGAATCGTAGGTTTTGCCCGTATCGAATTGGCGGTGCACCGGCACGTGGAAGTTTACTGTGGCTACCTGCTTGGCTTCACGGTTTGCTACCTTTCGGTCGTGCTCGGATTGGGGGCTTAAGTAGCGTTAAAGCTCAGCCTTCGGTTAGCTTTTGCTGCCATTTCCAAGCATCGCGCAAAGCTTCTTCCAAGCTCAATTCGCATTTCCATCCCAATGCGCGTTCGGCTTTTCCAGCGTTTGCGAAAATAGCCGTAACGTCACCTGCACGCCGGGGGCCAAATGAGTAAGGAACTGCGATGCCATTGGCTTTTTCAAAGGCGGCAATGACTTGACTGACGCTCTTTCCTTCGCCCGTTCCAAGGTTAAAGGCTTCACAAGATGCTGGATTGGACAGCAGCCAATGAATAGAGGCGACGTGGGCTCGTGCAAGATCCATCACGTGGATGTAGTCGCGGATGCATGTGCCATCTTCCGTGGGGTAATCGTTGCCAAATACCGTTAGCGGACCGCGCTTTCCTGCAGTTGCTTGTGTCAAGTAAGGAATGAGGTTGTTGGGATGGCCCAACGGCAATTCTCCGATTGCGGCAGATGGATGGGCTCCAATCGGATTGAAATACCTCAGCAGGCAAGCGGAAAGGGGCATGCTGCTGTTGAAAGCATCTGTAATCAGCCTTTCACACGCTTGTTTGGTATAGCCATAAGGAGACTCTGCCGGTAAAATGGGTGCTTGCTCGTCCACCGGGATTGCATCCGGTTGTCCGTACACTGTGCAGCTGCTTGAGAATACAAGGTTAGAGATTCCTGCAGCGGTCATTGCTTCGAGCAATGAAACCGTGGATCCGATGTTGTTGTCAAAGTAATCCAACGGTCTTTCCGTGCTCTCACCCACGGCCTTGAATGCGGCGAAATGAATAACTCCAGCGATTTGCCCATCAGAAGCGCAAGCCTCAATCGCCTGGGCCAGCTCCGCTTTGGACCGGCAATCCACTTCAAAAATCTGAGGTTTTTCTCCAATGATGCGTGCGATTCCATCAAGAACCTCTGGTTTTGAATTCGAAAAGTTGTCGAATATAACGGGACTGAAGCCAGCTTCATGCAAGGCCACAACGGTGTGTGATCCAATGTAGCCCGCCCCTCCAGTTACCACCACTTTTTGTTTCGCCATGCGCCAAAGTTACATCACATGAGAAAAGATTGGGAGACGCAACCCGCGCGTCGATTTTAGCGTAGAATGATCATGGTCAATGCCCTCACACACGCGCACTTATCTTCAATGATGCAAGGGAATTCTTCCCTCGTAGCAGATTTAGTGGATCATTTTGTGGTCCATACACCGCTGATCATTGATCGATTTGAGTCCCAGTTACAAGCGGATGATTGGAACGGACTATATGGAGCATCCCTCAGATTGATATCCAGTTTTCGACTCATGCAAGAGCATCGGTCGATTGAATTGCTGAATGCACTGGATGAGGCCAATGTCCGCGCCATGAGCCGGCGCGAAAAGGACCAACTTTGCGAAAAATTACGGAGCGTTGTGGCGGAATACGCTTGAGCATTTAGGTTGAGGTAGTCCATGCTGTGGGGTGTATTTTTACCCCATGAATCAAGACAGACATGCCGCAGATTCCGATGCCCTAAAGTCACGCGGGTGGACCTTGGAATCCGTTGAAATCCAACGCGAACAATTGGCTTCGGGTTGTCAACCCGTCGCAGCCGTTTCGGCGTGTGAAGCCGGTCATGGAATCGATGTTTTGAATCTTGAGGAGCGGATTACAGCAAAAGCAGCATTGACGCGCTCGATGGCGAATGGAGCGAAATGGGTGCGATTTGTCCCTGCTTCTGGGGCAGCTTCACGCATGTTTGCAGGAATAGGAGAGCCACGCGAAGCGGCAGTTGAAGCGCAATTGCAATTGGAAGCCCCCCATTTTCCATTTTGGTCAATTGATCAAAAACAAAAGTTGACGGATTTGCCAGTCTCCGAGCGACCTGCGCAAGCAGCCGTGTGGATGTTGGACGAAGAGACAGGCTGGAGCCGACTGCCAAAAGGGCTGATTCCTTTCCATCAAACGGAAGAAGGAGGCGCGCGAAATTCCTTTCAAGAACATGTCGCGGAATGGCGACAATTGATGGGCAATGCTGCATTGCACTTCACGGTTCCAGGACCTTTTCAAAAAGAAATCCAGTCGACGCTGGAGGCTACAAATCATGGAAGCATAACGACTTCGGTCCAGCATCCCTCCACCGATACGGTAGCGTGGGATTTGGAAAAGCAGGAACTCGTGCGCCAGTCCCATGGCGGATTGTTGTTCCGTCCGGGCGGACATGGGGCGTTGTTGCAGAACCTCAACAGGGTTGCTGGGGATTTTATTTGTGTGCGAAACATCGACAATGTCGTCCCTGCATCGCGCATGGCTGCGCGAAATGAAGAGCAGGCCATTTTGATGGGAGAGTGCGCTCGACTCACGGATGAGCGCAACGCGCACATGGCGGCTGTGAGGTCCGGCCAATCCAAAGCCGTTCAAAATGCCATCAATTGGCTATCGGCATTCGATGAAAAGGCCCACGAACAGGCCACAGATGCAGCTTCATGTTTGCTATCCCTGGACCGTCCGTTGCGGGTGGCAGGAATGGTTCCGAATACAGGAGAGCCCGGTGGCGGGCCATTCTGGGTCAAGCACGCGAACGGACGGATCTCACCGGGAATTGTAGAGTCAGCAGAGCTCCCGGATGAAATGAAAGGAAAGGGATCGCATTTCAATCCAGTCGATTTGATTTGCAGTGTTCAAAAGCCGAATGGAGAAGGCGCGTATGACTTAAATGATTTTGCGGATCAGGAAATGTTTTTCACGGCACAAAAGACATGGAATGGAAAGTCCATTCGAATCCTCGAGCGTCCGGGACTTTGGAATGGCGGAATGGCGCATTGGCTCACCCGGTTTGTGGAAATGCCAAACACAACGTTTGCCCCAGTAAAAACGGTTCTGGATTTGTTGAAACCGGAGCGGCAGGTATGACCCATGGACTGATGTGTAAATGAAAAAAGGCCACCCAAATGGGTGGCCTTTTCTATGTGAATATTTCGTTCGGAATCAGTGCTTCATGATGGTCTGATTGAACACACGGTTGTCATTCAAGATGCGCAATGCATAGGCACCTGGATTCAAGTTGTACGTTGGGGCGATGTTCACCTTTTGGCCAACAATAGGGTTCAATCGAACTTCACGGTGCAACATGTTGCCAGCGAGGTCCATCAAGATGATTTGTGTTTCTCCTTTCAAGTCCTTCTTAAAAGTGACTGAAACTTGATCAACAAATGGGTTTGGATACACAGAGAATGTCGCTCCGAACTCAGTAGCACGTGCATCAATTGCATCGTTGCTGTATGGGTTTCGGTTAGATTCAAGGGCTTCTGTTGTAGCGCGCACTTCTTGGATGCCGACCGCTGTAGAAATGTTGCCGTCCAACTTCCAGCCGTTCAAGTACAAGTCGTTTTTCTCGTCTGTGTTGTAACGTCCTTCAATCACGATGTCCGTTGAAATCGCGCGGATTTTCAGGTTGTATCGTTCGCCTTTATTGACCTCAGCAGTAAGCTTCGAAGTCACCAGGCCATTGAATCCTTCTCGGACAGTCATTTTGGCGCGAGCCAAGATGTTTCCGCGGAGATCTTCAATCATCATTTCGATTTTACCTTGGTTGCTGGACTGCTTCACAATTGCATAAGCTTTGGTGACGACACCGCCAGCGCATGCATTGAAAGATTGAACAACAACATCGCCTTGATTGAGCAAAAGAACTTCAGATCCAGTCTCAGCTTTCGCTACACAATCGTGATTGAGGTTGTCAAAAGGACCAGCAGTCGCGTTCAATGCTGCTGTTTGGGCTTGGGCAGAAATCGCTCCCACTAAGATGGCAGCGGCTGCGAGGGTGTAAAACTTTTGAAGTTTCATGGTATAGAGGTATAAGAATTGTCGAATAGTATTTCGAGTTCTTTTACGCCATGAAATCAGAAAAGGTTACAGGATTCTTAAATAAAAACCGTAAAACACTCATAATGAGTTGTTTGTGGTTATTTTTTATGCTAGAGAGAGAGTGTTACATCCGCTTGAATGTAGTCCTCTTGACGGTCATTTGTGCAGATGACCAATGTGGTTTGCGCCGGAAAGTCCACCAGTTGTTCTCGGTACCAATCAATGCCCGCTCTGTCTAAATTGGCACAAGGTTCATCAAGCACAATGAGTCCTGACGCCGTGCACAGGCTCACGGTCAACAGCACCCGCTGTTTCATTCCTGAACTTAATTCAGCGAACCGAACGTGCATGTGGGACTGAAGTCCTGCGGCATGCAAGGAGGCAACTGGATTTGCACCTTGACGCCAATTCCGGAATGTACCATGGAATTGCAGGATCTCTTCAATGCTCAACTGGGGATGCAGGGACGTAGATGGCCCGGTAAAGGAAGCCTCGAGAAGCAGCTCCTGCTGGGGCAATTCGGCGTCATTTTGGTTCCAAACAATGGTCCCTTCTGACGAGGTCAATTGCCCGGACAAGATTTTCCCCAAGGTACTTTTTCCACTTCCGTTTTGTCCGTTGATCACGGCGTGCATTCCGGCTTTGATTTCCGAGCTTATTCCTTTTAGCACGGGCTTCCCTTCCAGAAATTCATGTCCCAATTGATGGAGCTCAATGGCGATGGGAGTGGGCGTTGACGCAGCCATAGTTGTTTAAAATGGCCCGCGGATGATTCCTTTGTCTGAAGCGCTGATGAACCCGAGTACAATGGTTTTTTCCTCGCTGTGTGGCAATTCCGTTTCGGCTACACGCAAGGCTTGAGAGATGTTTCCGTTTTGGACGTACAGGGTGCGGTAGATGTCTTCGATGTTGACCACTTGTTCATTGTCAAACCCTCTGCGGCGAAGCCCAATGCTGTTCACACCGATGAAAGAAAGTGGTTCACGGGCAGCCTTGACAAAAGGAGGGATGTTTTTCCTCACCATGGATCCGCCTGCCACAAATGAATGCTGGCCGATTGTGACAAATTGTTGCACTCCTACCATGCCTTCGAGGATGGCCCAATCTTCAATGCTCACATGCCCTGCAATGTTGCCGGAATTGGCGATGATGACGTGATCGCCCACAAAAACGTCGTGCGCCAAATGACAGTAGGCCATGAGTAAGCAGTCGGAGCCAACCTTGGTAACCATTCGATCGGCTGTGGCGCGGTTGATTGTCACGCATTCACGAATGACGGTTCGATCACCGATGACGACCTTGGAGTCTTCACCCGAGAATTTTAAATCTTGAGGAATGGCTCCAATGACGGCGCCTGAGAATACTTTGCAGTCCTCCCCGATTGTTGTTCCTGAATGAACAACCGCGTGCGGTCCGATCCACGTGCCGGTGCCGATCTTCACATTGTCTTCAATGTAGGCAAAGGGTTCAATGGTGGCTCCATCGGCGATGGTTGCGCCGGGAGAAATATGGGCTAATGGAGAAATCAAGGATGGCATAGAATTCGAATTCATGATTTGCTTCAGCGCTCCTTGACAATTTGAGCGAGCATCTCCGCTTCAGAGACCAGTTGGCCTTTTACATATCCCCGTCCCTTCATGTTCACCAAGCCTCGGCGAATGGGAGACATCAATTCCAGGTGGAAGACCAAGGTGTCCCCTGGAAGTACTTTTTGTTTGAATTTGACATTGTCAATTTTCATGAAATAGGTGGTGTAATTCTCAGGATCCGGAACGGTTTGGAGGGCAAAAATCCCACCGACCTGAGCCATTGATTCGACCTGCAATACGCCGGGCATAACGGGGTTTCCCGGGAAATGGCCTTGGAAGAAAGGTTCATTGATGGTCACATTTTTGCATCCTACAATGGAATCTTCCGTGATTTCGAGAATTTTGTCCACGAGCAAAAAAGGATAGCGATGCGGGAGCATGCTACTGATTTGGTTGATGTCAAAAACCGAAGGGCGATCGACGTCTAGATTAGGCTTACCCATTTCTTCTTTGATTTTCTTTTTCAGTATTCGAGCGAAAGCGATGTTGCCTGTATGGCCGGGTCGAGCAGCGAGGATGTGCCCTTGGATGAAATGTCCTGTAAGAGCGAGGTCTCCTGCGATATCCAAGAGCTTATGCCGAGCAGGTTCGTTTTGAAACCGCAACGGGGATGTGTTCAATACGCCCGGAACATCTGCCTGCGATTCAAGGGCACCCTTTCCGAGGAGCGTTGCGATTTCGTTCAATTCCTTTTCTTTGTACGGGCGCTCAAAAAGTACCACGGCATTGTTCAGGTCGCCTCCCTTGATCAAGCCTGCTGCGGCTAATTTTTTGACTTCTTTCAGGAAAACAAACGTGCGGCATTTTGCAATTTCGTCCTTGAATTCAACCAGGTGATTCATGCTAGCATGCTGCGTACCGAGGACGGGGCTCCGGTAGTCCACCATAACCGTGACTCGAAAGTCGTCGTCTGGATTTGGGACAGCGAGCATTTCAACATCAATGTCGGAATCTTCGAAAGCGACATTGGAACGCAATTTGAACGTTTTTCGATTCGCATCTTGGTCCGAGAAGCCAACGCCTTCAATCGCATCAACGAATTCGAGGGCACTGCCATCCATGATGGGAATTTCAGGTCCATTGAGCTCGATCAGCGCATTGTCCACTTGGCTTCCGTATAGAGCCGCTAGGATGTGCTCAGTCGTATGCACCTGGACTCCGCCTTTTTCGAGTGTCGTCCCTCTCTTCGTCGAGACGACCAAGTCAACATCTGCTTCAATGAAGGGTTGTCCATCCACATCCATTCGGCGAAATTTGTAACCGTGATTTTCCGGTGCGGGATGGACGACCATTCGATTGTGGTGTCCCGTGTGTAGGCCGATTCCTTCAAAGACAACTGCCTTTTGAATCGTACGTTGCTTTCCGCTGATGCTCATCCTTTTACTTGCTTTTCGAGGTGCTCGATTCTATCGAGTGCGCTGTTCTTAAGGAGCTTCCTCAGCTCAATCTGTTGCAATTGATATTGTTTAATTGGAGCCGCAGGTGTTCCTTGCCAGGTAGTGTTCGGTTCCTTAATGCTCTTGGTAACCCCCGATTGAGCCGCCACCTTCACGCCGTCGGCGACTGAGATGTGCCCTGCAAAGCCCACTTGTCCTCCTATCATGCAATTGCTTCCAATGGCAGTGGAGCCGGCAATGCCAGTTTGTGCGGCGATGACCGTGTTTTCTCCTATGGTTACATTGTGCGCCACCTGAATTTGATTGTCCAGCTTCACGCCATTCCCAATTCGAGTGGAGCCTAATGTCGCTCGGTCGATGGTGGTGGTCGCTCCGATTTCGCAGTTATCGCCGATAACGACATTTCCCAATTGCGGAATTTTTTCGTAGCGTTCGTCCGATTGAGGCGCAAAACCAAAACCGTCAGAACCGATTACAGCTCCGGGCTGAACGATGCAATGGGATCCAACGATTGATTCTTTTCCAATGTAGACACCATTCTGGATGATTGTTCCACTTCCTACTTGGCTTCCAGCCCCAATGATGCTGTGGCTGTGAATTTCACAATTCTCTGCAACCGACGCACCGGACTCGATCTGGACAAAAGCACCGATGTAACACTCGTCACTGATTTGCGCATCTGCACTGATGGCAGCCGTAGGGTGTATGCCATGCGCCATTGGCGCCTTCTCCGTTGCCCATTGCAATAAAGACGTGAAGGCCGCATAGGGATCCTTGACACGCACGAGACTGAGTTGATTCGGTAATCCTTGGGTGGGCTTGAATCCCTCTGCAACAATAGCTGCTGAAGCATTTGTGGCGTATAAATGGGACTCGTAGGCAGGGTTCGCCAAGAACGTCAAGTCACTTGGGCCTGCTTCTTCTATTTTAGCCAAGCCTTTGAGCACTACTTTTTCGTCGCCCTCTACCCATCCATGCAGGATTTCAGCAATTTCCCTAGCTGTTTTTTGCATAGGTCAAAATTAAGCGGTTCCAACCAATTGAACGCGGTAAGAGTCAAAAAGCTGCGTCCCAAACCATTTCAAAGTCCAACTTCTCGAGCGGACAGTCCCAATTGGCCTCGCCAATTCCAATCAGTTGAATGTCTAAGACTGCATTTGATGTGTTTTTTTTGTCTTTGCGCATGAACGGCCATAATTCGGAAGGATTTTGGCTTGTGGACCAGCGCCAGGGATCGCCATTGTCCTCATTTATTAGCCATTTTTTCAGTTGATCAGAGGCATCGCGTAATTCGCTCTTATTAAAGGCTTCATCTGCGCGATGTGCACTCCAATGCAATGAAACAATCATTCCGACTCCGACAGCGAAGCCGTGATCGAGTGGGGTTTTGGACTCAGCTGCAACCGATTCAAGTGCATGGCCGATGGTGTGCCCAAAGTTTAAAATTTTCCGTTCGCCGCTCTCGCGAAAGTCGGATTCAATGATTTTACGCTTGATGCTGCTGCCTGCCTTGACCAGTTTGTCCCAATTGATATCGGGATCATTCGGCGTGTAGTGTCCCAGTTCTTTCCAGAGCAATTCGTCTCCGACGAGAGCGTGCTTGCTTAACTCCATCCAACCATTGAGCAATTCACGCTTGGGCAATGTTTTGAGCCAGGATGTGTCAATCGTAATTTTTGAGGGCTCCGTAAACGTTCCGATAGCGTTCTTTATGCCATTGAAGTTGATGCCGTTTTTTCCGCCGATGGCGGCATCCACCATTCCCAGCAGTGTCGTTGGGATGAGGATGAAGTTCAGACCTCTTTTGTACGTTGATGCGACAAAAGCACCAAGATCCGTTGTGGTACCACCACCGATGATAATGAGGGTGTCAAACCTAGTGGCATTGACGGTGTCGAGCCAATGCCAAATTTCTTGTGCTCTTTGCAAGGATTTACATTCCTCACCAGCGATGACCCAATGGACCTGGAATCCGTTGAATAGTTCAATGTATGCTTCTGGAACCGGCAAGGATTTGAAGGCTGCATCACTGATGACAAAGTGGTTGGATTCGACCTGCTTGTTTTGCAACAGCGCAGATGCATTGTATTGATATCGATTCTTTGACATGTGTGTCAAGGGTGCTTCAAATTTACTCGATTCTTCAGGAGGAATCTCCTAAAGGGAAAATCTGAAGTAAAAAAAAAAGACCAATGATTGGCCTTTTTGTTAGTGGTACTACCGGGATTCGAACCTGGGACACACGGATTTTCAGTCCGTTGCTCTACCAACTGAGCTATAGTACCGCGACCGCAAAGATACACCAAACTTTTTTCGTTTGGATCTTTTTTAAGTGCACATTCTTTTTTTCTTTTCCCCACAACTTATGTCGTTAGAACCCCAATGTCTGACGATTAATGTTAATAAAATAAAGATGAAAACTCAAATCCGATTTGCAAAATGCTCGACTTCCTGTTACATTCGCCAAGATAGAATGCTTTCTCCCCTTTCAGGGAAACTGCGTTTTCGTTATTGATCTCACCAAATTGTTCTGACATGCGTAACTTACTATGCCTGATTTTTTGTTGCTTTTTATTGAGCGTTTCTTACGCTCAAACTCCGGTGGAAACTCCTTCTCCCGGAGTGCCCCCAGGCTATTCGCTTTCGGTGGAGAGTTTTGTGGAACATGAGGGCGTTGTTGGTTCCGTTGACTTTGCTGGGTACACCACTTATCGAGTGTACATGGAAATGCAAAACGAATCAGACTTCTTAAGTTGCATTTCAGGTGAGGCCGACAATCCCATGATTTTGAACAGTACTTCGTCACCGGCATGGTACAATGATGAAGCATTTGGTTCAGAAGTAGGAGCGTGGGTAAATTCAGATGTTCTATCCTTTTTCCCGGAGCTTGCCTATGATAGTTGGTTAACCATCGGTTCTGCTCATGCTGCGGAAGGTGTTGAAGTAAATGTCGCTCTTGGTGAGATCGATTTGCTTCAAGAATTTGGTTCAGGGGATAATGTTTTTGTCAATGATGAGACGGGTACGGCGGTGTACACACTCTTTCCCTGCGATCCAAACGACATGGCTTCATGCGACATGGTTGCCCATGGTGCATTCGCCGGAGATGATTTGCGTGTACTGGTGGGGCAATTCACCACTCAAGGTGAAATCACGGGGCAAATGCAAGTTCAAGTGTTTGTTGAAGGTGAGTCCAGCCAAGAATTTCGCGGCGTGATTCCATTCACTCCTTTTGCTCCTGAGCTCCTCGTTCCAGGCTGCATGGATTCAGCGGCTTGTAACTACTCGGAGGATGCAACAGAGGACGACGGGAGTTGCGATTTCTGCAGTTGCTCAGGTGAGATAGGAGCGTACTCCTTGACAATTGAAGAACACGCGGTTGATGTTATCCCTGGCCAAACGACCTACCGGATTTATCACAACATGGCCAATGATGACGATTTCTTGAGTTCGGTTTATGGAAACGAAGATCAACCATTCAATCTTTCCACCACCACAGGCTTTTATAACAGCCAATTTGGAGGTACAACCGCTGGTGATATCAATCCAGCGTTCCTCACCTTTTTCCCTGAATTGGCAGCGGACAGTTGGGTGACAATTGGCATTGAGTCTCAAGCCGTTGCGCCACAAGTAGCAATTAGTGTAGTTCAGAGTGAGGATCAACCATGGGTTGGGGCGTTTGCATTTGGTGATGCACTTTCAGGCCA
>DLQB01000051.1 GCA_002477505.1 Flavobacteriales bacterium UBA7443 | reverse complement strand
ACCTGCCGCAGCACCTGCCGCAGCGCCTGCCGCAGCCCCGGCCGCAGCCCTGGCCGCAGCAGAAGCGCCCATTCCCGCGCCAACTCCAGCTCCAGCTCCAGTGGTGGATGCGTCTCCTGTACCGGAAGATCATATCCTGGAAACATTGCAATCGCCGTTGGCAGAGCTGCCCCCTCGATTGGGTGCGTCGGGAAGGTTTTATTCTCCCTTGGTTCGCAGCATTGCCCAGTCCGAAGGAATCTCTCCAGCAGAATTGGAATCAATCGCTGGCTCGGGCTCAGAAGGAAGAGTTACCAAAAAGGACATACTCGAACATGTAGCTCAGCGCGGCACGAATGGTGTTACCTCTGTAACGCCTGTTCAAGCCGTCTCCGCCAAGGCCATGCCTTCGGCCGCAGCGCCTGTTAAACAGAGCAATCCTGCTGTTTCTGTTTCTGGGGAGGATGAAATTGTGGAGATGGATCGGATGCGAAAAATGATTGCAGACCACATGGTCCGTTCGGTGCAAACAAGCCCACACGTCACAAGTTTTGTGGAAGCGGATGTCACTCGGATGGTGGAGTGGCGCAACCGAAATAAAGCAGCATTTTTGGCAGCGCATGGCACAAAACTCACATTTACGCCCATGATTGCGGAGGCGATTGTGAAGGCCATCCACGATTTTCCGGGTGTGAATGCGAGCGTTGATGGCGATCGAATTGTGATCAAAAAACAAATCAATTTGGGCATGGCTGCAGCCTTGCCATCAGGCAATTTGATCGTGCCCGTCATTCGCAATGCAGATCAGTTGAGTTTGGTAGGACTTGCCAATCAGGTCAATGACCTTGCCGGCAGAGCACGTGCCGGTAAATTGAAGCCCGACGATACAGCAGGAGGGACTTACACCATGTCCAATGTGGGCACTTTTGGGAATGTCATGGGCACGCCAATCATCAATCAACCACAAGTGGCGATATTGGCTTTGGGAGCCATCCGAAAGAAACCTGCGGTAATCGAAACGGAGGAAGGGGATGTCATCGGCGTTCGTCAAATGATGTTTTTGAGCCACAGCTATGACCACCGAGTCGTTGATGGAATGATGGGAGGAAGCTTTGTGCGTCGTGTCGCAGATTATCTGGAAGATTTTGATTTTAACCGATCCATTGTTTAACGAGGAAAGGAAAGCGAAGCAATGAATTTGAGCGCATTAAAACTGAAGAAGCCATTGGTCATTTTTGACCTCGAAACAACGGGCACAGACCTTTCCAAGGACCGCATTGTCGAAATTGCGATGATCAAGGTTCATCCCGATGGAACTGTCGAGAAGAAGCCTGAGGCACGCGGAGAAGCACACCGACTTTTGATCAATCCGGGTGTGCCTATTCCCCTCGAAACCAGTTTGATTCATGGTATTTACGATGCCGATGTCGCGGACCGTCCGACATTCCGACAGTTTGCAAAAAGCATGGCGGAGTTTCTGGAGGGGTGCGATTTGGGTGGATACAATTCCAACCGATTTGACGTTCCATTTTTGGCAGAAGAATTCTTGCGCAATGGAATTGACTTTGATCTTGAGGGCCGAAACCTAATCGACGTTCAAAACATCTTTCATTTGATGGAACAGCGGACCTTACGAGCCGCTTATCGTTTTTATTGCGGGAAAGAATTAGAAGGTGCCCACGAAGCATTGCCTGATACGGAAGCTACATTGGAGGTTCTTCTAGCGCAATTGAAGAAATACCCGGACACCACTGTTCGGATTTCTGATGACGACGTGGTCGGTCCGGTGCCCACAGAGATGGATGCGCTTCATGTTTTTTGTCAACGCCAGCGTTTTGCTGATTTGGCCGGGCGATTTGCGTACAATGACGCCAATGAAGTACTTTTCAATTTCGGCCAGCACAAAGGAAAGAAAGTGACGGAAGTCCTCAGTGCAAACCCGGGTTATTTTGGGTGGATGATGGGGGCGGATTTTCCGGAATACACCAAGAAGGTGCTCCGTCGGGTTCATGCCGAAATGAATGGTTGAAGCAACTCATTCTCCCGTACAGAAAAGAATAGCTGTTCTGGTTTCCAATGATCTCAATCACGATCAGCGGGTACTAAAAACCTGCGCCACCCTGCAGGAATTGTCTTGGATCCCCTTTTTGATTGGGCGAAACATGCCGGGGTCTGCGGCACTTTCCGTTCCGCATGGAGGAAAGCGACTTTCGGTTTTGTTTGCTCGCGGGTTTCTCTTTTATGCGACGTGGCAATGTGTTTTGTTGGGGGAATTGTTACGGACCCGTTGTGATGCCATCTGGGCCAACGATTTGGACACGCTGTTGCCTGCTTTTTTGGCCTCGAAATGGCATGGAATCCCGTTGATTTATGACAGCCATGAATTTTTTACAGAAGCAGCGGGCTTGACCGGAAGGCCCTTTCAACGTGGAGTTTGGTTGCGTCTTGAGCATTGGCTGTATCCTCGGCTCAAATCGGTGATTACCGTCAATGATTCCATCGCGAACGCCTATGTAAAACGCTACCCAAAGGCCCTGTCGGTTCGACCACGGGTGGTGCGGAACATGCCTTTGAAACGCGAATTCAAAACGAAAAAAGTCCAATGGCGTGAGGAGTTGGGCATCCCCAAAGAGGCCGTTTTCGCCGTATTGCAAGGTGCTTACCTCGATAAGGACCGCGGGGTAAAGCAGGCCGTCGAAGCGCTCCGAGAGAACCGTTCATGGCACTTGGTGGTGGTAGGCGCCGGTGCCGAATTTGAGTGGGCGACCCGACAAGTCCCATCGAGCGATGGCCGCCTTATCTGCCTGCCTAAGATGCCGTTTGAAAAGCTGTGCACCCTCACCGCAGCTGCGGACTTCGGATTTAGTTTGGATCGCGGCGTACACGGCAATTATTGGTTCAGCCTTCCAAACAAATTGTTTGATTATATCCATGCAGGGATTCCTGTTGTGGCGAGTCCCATGCCAGAAGTGAAAAAGGTCGTGGAGGAATGGCAGATTGGTGCGGTCATTGATGATCACAGTCCGGCTGCAATTACCAAGGCTGTAGACGCGGTGTTGCAAACACCATCCGTGGAATGGGAACGTCGTTGCTCCCATGCTTCGGAATCGTTGAATTGGCAGGCTGAAGGAGCAATGATTAGGGAAGCCATGAAGGCAGCAGATGCGGAGCTTTAAGCCGCTCCAGTGCGATGGATTCCGGATTTTTTGAAGCCGAACTTGATCAGCAACCAGAAGGGTTGAACGGCCCGTTTCCACCCCCGAATCGTCCGGCGTTTCAATTTCCATTCCTGCCAATAAAGGCGGACACCGAAGTTTCTTGAAACGCCGCCGGTTTCAATGAGGCTCCATGTTGCGTCATGCAAAGATGCTCGGACGCCAGCTGACCAGAAATGCAAGTGCATGGCATAATCGGCGAGAATGCTATATGCGGGCTTGAAATCTGTCGCCTGAATGATTGCGCGTGGGTAGATGACCCCTTGGTGGTGTGTGGTATTGCGCCAGATCAACGACTCATCCCAGCGAGGAGGATATTGAGAGGGGACACCAATTTCGCGTTCATTTCCAAGGTCAACGCCAAAAACATGAAGTTCATCCGGTGCCCAACCTTTCATTTCTGGCAAGAAGGCAAGCCAAGTTTCTTCTACGGGCAAATCTCCAGCACCGCAAAACCAAACCCACGGAGCAGTTGCGCAGCCTTTTCCATAGTTCATTGCGTGGTAGATTCCCGAATCAGAAGCCGAACGTATGTGATGGATTCGATGTTGATTTTCCAATAAAAATTGCTTGGTGTGGCGGCAACCTCCGCCATCGACAACAATGAGCTCGATTGATTCAGTCGGTTGATTGAGCGCGAATACGACGTCCAGTGTTTTTTGCAGGCCGGACAAATTGTCCTTCACCGGAATGATGATGCTAAGAAGCGGTTGAACTTCTTGATTCATGCAGGAATATTTTGGAGTTCTGCAATTCCTCCGTTGACGCATTCGATGACACGTCCGGGGTATTTGTTCCAAGCTTGATGGTCATGCGTGGCCATGATTACCGAACGTTCTTGTTGCGCTAAATCATGCAGTAATTGCAAGATTCCATCGGTGGTCTCAGGATCTAAATTGCCGGTGGGCTCGTCCGCAATGATCAAAGGTGGCTCATTGAGCAAGGCACGCGCAATCGCCAAACGCTGTTGTTCTCCTCCGGATAAGGAGTGAGGCATTTTGTAGCCTTTGGTTTCCAACCCAACCGATTTGAGGCACGCTTGAATGCGATTCTCTAAGGCAGCTCCTTTGCTCCAGCCAGTTGCCAGCAGCACGAATGCAAGGTTGGCCTCGGCTGTTCGATCTTGCAACAAAGCAAAATCTTGAAAGACGATGCCGAGATCTCGGCGCAGCAAGTGCATGTTTTTGCGATTGGTTTTCGCCAGGTCATGCCCACAAACTTCGCCTTTCCCGGAGGCGATCGGAAGATCTCCGTAGAGCGCCTTGAGCAACGAGCTCTTTCCAGAGCCCGTCTTGCCAATGAGGTAAACCAATTCGCCACTTTCAATGGTCAGATTGACATCTTTAAGCACCGCATGTTCCGCTTGCTGGACGGCAATGGATTGGAGTTGGACAAGTGTTTTGGATTCCATGAATATCAATATCGCTTAAAGGTGTCCGGACTGATTCGGATGTTTAAATCCATCGCTTCGGTGATGAATTGAATCGATCGACCATTGGTGGTTTGGGTGATCACCGTTGGGAAAGCCAAGCCATCATACAATTGGTATTGGTCGAAAGCGTAGTGGGTTGTGTTCACGCCGCGTGAGCTGGAACGTTTTACCGCAGCTGCGATAAGTTTGGAGGAAACCGAATCAAAGAACAAGGTTTCTTCACTGCCATCTGCGTAATTGATGCGCACCACGTATTGGCTTGTTCCATTGGTTGCGTAACTGCCGAGCACTTCCGCGGTGCCTTGCAGTTCTGATAAGTGAAGAAGTCGATCGAGATAAATTTGAGGCCGCAGGCGATCGTACTCGCTTGTGCTCATTTTTTGATTGATGCCCATTTGGCGTTTGAATCCATCCTCGATTGTCACAACATTTTCCATCATGACTTGACCATTGGCTTCATAAGACGCAACGAATCCTGTGCCGTAAAGGCTCTCTGTGGTGATGGTATAAACCGTGCCTCCTTCTGCATCCATGCGTGTCACTGCCCGCGAGGATTTTGTGGTTTCGAATGCTTTCGCGCCCCCACATGCCTCGTAATAAGCATTGAAAACACTTGCGGCTTCCAAGCCCGGAACCGGCACGTAGGGTTCAATCAGGTTGCCTGCGTCATCGTACCAATCAATATTTCCATCGCTATCCAGTGCAGTGCCTAAATCCAGACCAACGCCCTTCGGTCCATTCCCCAAGAAATTGAGATTGCGAGGTCGCAAGCGGTTGTTGGCAACACGTCGTATTTCATTGGCACTGGCATTGTCCAGACTGCGTTGAACCGAAGCAGTGGACCATGACATCAAGGACTCTGTGCCCTTTGCTGCGTGCGTTGCGATCCAACGCGCGTCGCTAGCATTGGAATGATGGTCCAGACTGACTTGTTGTTTCGCGGTATTGAGCTCAACCTCAGTCACCAAGTCATCGGTCATACGCTGGAGCTCCTCCTGGAGCTGGCTCATTCGGTTTGCCAGCGTCGAATGATGCAATACACCTTGTGCGATGAATTGTCCAGTGTTGGCATCGGATTTAAAATGAACGGATACGTTCTCGTCCTCGGCAAGTCCGTCATTCAGACGTTGCTCAAGGATTGCTGCAGCGGTCCTCAAAACCCAAGCTTCGCTATCTCCCGGCTTCAACCGCATCACATGTCCGGCCCGAAACGTTGCAAATTTGCGTTCATCGGATTCAATCCAAGCAACCTGCGTGCTGCGGCTTACGGCTGGTCGCGAAATGCTTGAAGCCGGAACAGACCGTGATGTCCACTCGTCAAATTCTGAAGCCCATTGGTCGGCGCTGTTTTCATCGGCCACTTCTGGAGCAGAGCAGAAGACAATTCTGCAGTTGTTTGGCCGGAAATATCGGCGATGAAATTCAATGATATCGTTCAACTCGATGGCTGAGAGGGAGGTGCTATCGGGAACCTCACCATACGGATGCTTGGCCGAAAACAAGATCTGATCCATGATTTGCTCCATTGGGTCTGTGCCTGAAAGCGCTCCATGGGTTTCAAGCTCTGTCTCCATCTCACTTCGGAGGTCCGACCAATCCGCAGCGTCGGGCTCAAATGAGACCACGGTAGCAGCGAGCGCGGAAATGACTTCTGCTACCCGTGCATTCGGAGGGGCAAAGGACACAGTATGCTCTGTGGCTTGGATGCCAAGTGAGTCCCAATTCAGCGTTGTTTTTTGCACATTCTTCTCGAAGAGCTTCACTACGCATCGCATGTGGGCGTCTGCCAATCCCGCTTGTTCTGTCTGTAATCCGCGGTTGTAGGACCAGTTTATGGCGATTGCACTCTGATCAAACAGGGGGCTTTCGATCCTGGCAAGTGACAACCCATTGTCACGTTCGATATCTGCAATCGCATCGAAAGTGAGGTCACTTTGCGCAGAGGAAGGGGATTGGGCTTGCAATGCAATCGGCATGAATTGCATGAAGAAAAGGCCCGTGCTCAGGCAAAGAGCAATCATTCGAAATGGGATGGTCATGGAAGTCGTTTTATCTGGTTCGAATATAAGAAGCCTTGAACGGTGACAATGGCATTATATTCGAAGGGTGAAAGTAAATGAACTGAACCTCGATCACTGGTCCCTCGAATCCGTGTGGGACTGGGTAGAATCTACCAACGATGTAGCCCTTTCTGCGGAAGCAGAACAATCCATCCAGGATTGCAGGAAATACCTCGAAGCACGTTTGAATGATCCTTCAGAGCCCACCATCTATGGCGTCAACACCGGATTTGGTGATTTGGCACAGACCCGAGTGGGGTCGGATCAGTTGAGTGAATTGCAACGAAATCTGTTGATTTCACATGCTTGTGGAGTGGGCGATGATGTTCCGGAGGAAATAGTCAAATCGATGTTGTTGCTGAAGATCAAAGCCCTTTCCAAAGGGCACAGCGGCATCCAATTGCAGACGGTTCAGCGCTTGATCGATCATCTCAATGCACGCGTTTACCCAGTGATTCCAAGCCAAGGTTCGCTTGGAGCAAGTGGAGATCTCGCGCCTCTGGCGCATATGGTTTTGCCATTGATCGGGGAGGGAGAAGTAATGTTGGATGGTGTTTCGGTTCCTGCGCTAGACGTTTTACACGCGAAAGGTTGGAAGCCATTGACATTGGGAGCCAAAGAAGGATTGGCCTTGATCAATGGAACGCAACTGATGCTGGGGTACGGCGTCATGGCTGTGAAACGATTGGAACGTATCGCACATTGGGCAGATGCGTTGTGCGCATGGTCACTGGAGGCATGGATGGGCCGGCCAGAGCCGTTCGAGGCGTGCATCCATCAAATCCGCAATCAAGTGGGGGCGGAAACGGTGGCAGGAAATGTTCGCCAATGGCTCGAGGGGAGTGAATGGCAGAAAAAACCTCGGGAGCAAGTGCAAGATCCCTATTCATTTCGCTGCACGCCTCAGGTGCATGGAGCTTCAAGGAATTTCCTGCAGTCCGCTCGAGCTGTATTCGAAAATGAGGTGAATGCGGTAACCGATAACCCGCTTATTTTCCCGGCATTGGATCAGATTTTGAGCGGTGGAAATTTTCACGGCCAACCGCTGGCCTTGCATCTGGATGCCCTGGCGCTTGCGGCGCATGAGTGGGGAAGCATCTCAGAACGCCGGACATTCAAACTGCTTTCAGGCAAGCAAGGCTTACCCGCATTTTTGTCCGCCAATCCCGGTCTGAATAGTGGCTTGATGATTGCCCAGTACACTTCGGCGTCTTTGGTTTCACAGAACAAACAATTGTGCACGCCGAGTTCATCAGATACCATCGATAGTAGCAACGGTCAAGAAGATCATGTGAGCATGGGAGCAAATGGTGCTTTGAAGCTTTGGAAGGTATTGGACAACGTTGAACAGGTGCTGGCGGTGGAATGCCTCACGGCTGCTCAAGCAACGAGCTTGCGCAATGAGCCGGGAATGGCCCCACGGCTGCTCCAATTGCAAGAGGCCTTTCGCGCAATTGTTCCATTTTCGGGGACCGATGTATTCTTGCAGCCGCAAATGCTAGCTGCACGCGAGTGGATGTTTTCACAGGATTTGGATTCTTGACCGCCGCCGCGCAGCCCGGCCAACTTATCTTCGAAACGTGATTACGCTCAAAGGCATTCGGAAATCGTACCAGACAGGAAGTCAATCTCTTGAAGTGCTCAAGGGCATTGACTGCGAGGTGTTGGAAGGCGAAATGGTGGCGATTATGGGGTCAAGTGGATCGGGAAAATCAACCTTACTCAATGTACTTGGGTTGTTGGATGATACGGATCACGGTTCCTACCTGTTGGATGGCCAAAAGATGAACGGATTGACCGAGCGCATGGCGGCGCGGTATCGGAGCCAGTTTTTGGGCTTTGTGTTTCAAAGTTTTAATTTGATTTCCTTCAAAACAGCGCTGGAAAATGTAGCGTTGCCGCTGTATTACCAAAAAGTGCCGCGAAAGGAGCGCCAGTCCAAGGCAATGGAATACCTGACACGCGTCGGGTTGGCCGATTGGTCGAGTCACCTTCCCAATCAATTGAGTGGCGGGCAAAAGCAGCGCGTCGCGATTGCGCGAGCCCTTATTGCGCAGCCGCGATTGATTTTGGCGGATGAGCCCACCGGTGCCCTCGATTCAGTGACTTCCAATGAGGTGATGACCCTCTTGCGCGATATCAATAAAGAAGGCATTACTATCGTCATCGTCACCCATGAAAATGAAATTGCGGACCTGTGCGATCGTGTCATTCGGCTCAAAGATGGTTTGATTGAAAATCCGCAAACCACGAACCATGTTTGATCGTGATTCGTGGTTGGAAATCGCCAATACCGTTTTGAGCAATCCTCTGCGCACGGGGCTCACCGGATTGAGTATTGCATTGGGGATTTTCATTTTAGTCGTCATGCAAGGCCTCGGAACGGGACTCGAAAACGGTGTGCAATCCACCTTTGGTGACCGCGCCTCCAACTTGATTGAAATTCGAACAGGGCGAACGCAATTGGCTTATCGCGGTCGAAAGCCCAACCGACAGGTCCAAATGCACAATGCCGATGAAGGCGCGTTGAAAGAACAGTTGGATACGATACCCGCCTGGTCGCGTTTGCTTTTTCGATGGGGCAGTACTGTTCAATACGAGAACGAACAAGGTTCTTACGGTATGCGGGGGGTGGATCCGGACCAGGAATCCATCGCAACCGTCAATGTTACCGCAGGGAGATTCATCAATGCCCGAGATCTAGCCGAAAACAGAAAGGTGGCTGTCATTGGAGGGCAAGTGCTCAGCGATCTTTTTCCCAGGGGGACGAAACCCGAAGACGCGGTGGGGTCATTTGTCATGGTACGGGGAATTCAATTTGCAGTAGTTGGAGCCTTTGATCAATCGGGTTCACGATGGGAGAACCGCAGTGTCTATGTGCCGTTTACCACGGCGCAGCGCTTGTTTCAAAATTCAGATGTCATCAGCCGCATATCGATGGGGACGGGGACGGCGGAAATTGAGGAGACGAGAGCGACGTCGACCGGATTGCTTTCTTGGTTGCAAAACCGACTGGCGGTGCATCCCGAGGATTCGGAAGGCGTTTGGGTGGAAAACCGGAATGAAGATGCGGAAATGTTCCGTTCCATCTTTCAGGGAATCAACTTGTTTGTCTGGTTCGTGGGCTTGATGACCTTGCTTGCCGGTGCGATGGGAGTCGCCAATATCATGGCCATTGTGGTGCGGGAACGCACCAAAGAAATTGGGGTTCGAAAAGCACTGGGAGCCACAAGCGGCAGCATCGTTGGGCAAATCGTTCAGGAGTCGGTGGTCTTGATGCTCGTTTCGGGCTGCCTTGGATTGGTGGCCGGTGTTTGGACCCTCCAGTCGCTCGCCCCGTATGCGGATCACGAGTTTTTCTCGAACCCGCGCGTTGACTTCTCATCTGCAGTTCTGGCCTTGGGAATCCTCATCGCCGTCGGCGTTGTTAGCGCCCTTGGTCCTGCCACTCGAGCCGTTTCCATTCGTCCTGTAGAAGCTTTGCGCGATGAGTGATCAATTGAAACGTCTCTTCGATCGAGATCACTTTTTGGAGTTGATCCAAATACTTGTTCAAAAACCGCTCCGCACGGCACTGAGTGGATTGGGAGTGGGATGGGGGCTGTTCATGATTATTCTCACGATTGGATCAGCCAACGGTTTGGAAAATGGTGTTTCGCAGGACTTGGGTGATTCAGCGCGCAATAGCATGTTCATGTGGACCCAGTCCACCAGTATGCCCTACAAAGGTTTCCAGCGCGGACGAAGCGTTGATTTGACCATCTCAGATGTTGAATACCTCAAGGCAAATAGTCAAACGTTGGTCGCTACTGCTCCGCAAAATCAGCTCGGCGGGTGGCGCGGTTCAAATAACGTTACGCGCGGGATTAAAACGGGAGCTTTCACGGTTTTTGGTGAATATCCTGAGCAGCGACTGATCGAGGCAAAACCCATTCAATCAGGCCGTCACATCAATAACCGGGACATTGCTGACCGGCGAAAGATTGCTGTAATTGGAAAGCGCGTTCAAGACATTTTATTTGCGAAGGATGAAGACCCCATTGGGAATAGCATTCGCATCAACGGCGTAAATTTTGCTGTGGTAGGCGTATTTGGTTCCATGCGGGATGGCGAAGATGCTGAAGAGGATTTACAGAGCATTTTGATTCCTTTTTCAACATTCAATCAAGCCTTTCATTACGGAGATGAAGTCGGCTGGTTGTGCCTGCTGTTTGATGAAAATGTTCATGCTGACTCGGCGGCAGCGGAAGTCATGGCTGTGCTGAAGTCACGGCTGTCCATTCATCCGGATGACAATCGCGCATTTGGTCACTGGACAGTGGCCGAAGAATATGAACAAATCCAATCTGTCTTTCGGGCCATTCGTTGGGTGAGCTTCGTTTTTGGCGGATTGGCGCTTTTAGCTGGAATCATCGGAATCATGAACATCATGCTCATCACAGTCCGAGAGCGAACCAACGAACTTGGTGTGCGTCGGGCATTGGGAGCATCGCCCGGTATGATTGTTCGACAAATCATGGGAGAGACGTTGTTTCTAACGTCCCTTTTTGGCATCATCGGAGCCGTGTTGGGAGTTGCAACCATTGAAGGTGTAGATGCTATTTTGCTTTCCAGTCCAGGCATGGAGGGTGGAAGTTTTCGCAATCCAGAAGTTTCAGTAGATATCGTATTAAAATCATTGGCCATCATGGTCGTAATGGGTGCTGTTGCCGGCATTTTGCCTGCAATCCGAGCAGTATCCATACGGCCTGTAGAAGCCATTAGAACGGAATAATTCATGAAAAAGGGAAGAGTAATTGCCTTGTTGGTTTTCATTGTTTTGGTGCTGGTGGCTGCCGGTTACACCTTGAATCATCTCTTTCAGCAGGAGAAGCAAGAAGCCGCATCCTTTCGCACGGAACAACCCCGCATGGGCGACATCGTTATTAAAACCGTCGCTGCGGGCTCCATTCAACCGCGGCAAGAAATATTGATCAAGCCACAGATTTCGGGAATTGTGCGCAAAGTACTGGTGGAGGCAGGAGACCAAGTGCGCACAGGGGATGTAATTGCCGAAGTCACAGTCGTACCCGATATGGGAGCATTGAGCAGCGCCGAAACCCGATTGCAGCGTGCCCGAATCAACCTCGAAGATGCAGTGATGAATGCGGATCGGAATCGGTCATTATTGGAACAGGGCATCATTGCGGCCGCGGACTACCAAGTGTTTGACATTGCCTTGAAACAGGCCAAGGAAGAGGTTTATGCTGCGGAGGATAACCTAAAGATTATCCAAGATGGCGTTGCAGCCCGCAGTGGTAGGACGTCCAATACCATGATTGCGGCGACCATCGATGGAATGGTTTTGGATGTTCCTGTGAAGAAGGGCAATAGCGTCATAGAAGCCAATAATTTCAATGAGGGCACTACCGTGGCGGCAGTTGCGGACATGCAGGACTTGGTTTTTCTTGGCAAAATTGATGAAAGTGAAGTAGAGAAACTCTCTGTTGGGATGGACATTCAATTGACCATTGGCGCCATTGAAGGGCTCACCATACCCGCCGCGTTGGAATACATTTCACCGAAAGGAGTGGAGGAGGCCGGTGCAATCCAATTTGAAATTAAGGCGGCTGTTCAGCTCACCAAAGGTCAATTCTTGAGGGCTGGATATTCGGCAAATGCGAATGTCGTTTTGGACGAAAGGAAGGAAGTGCTCGTCATTTCAGAGTCGTTGGTTCAATACGAAGGCCAGGCGTCATACGTCGAAGTTGCTGTGGCGGAGGGTGTGTTCGAGCGCCGGGATGTGGACCTTGGGCTTTCCGATGGGATTACCGTGGAGTTGCTCTCAGGCATCGATGCAGACGCCTCAATCAAAGTTTGGAACCAACCGCAGTATCGCTGATTCATTCGAGGTTTCGAATTTTGGCTTCAGGTTACCGCCGCTTTGCGCACAATCCTGCGCATGAGATTGGGGGCCAATCGGTTCAGGTAAGCTCCAACAATTTCGAAACGTCCAATCAGCACTTGCGCTTTTCTTCGTTCGATGGCGCGAATCATTTTCGTGGCGCACTCGGCGGGGCTCAATCCTTGCCCTGTTTTGGCGTCCATGGTTCCTTGGTGGCTTCCATCTCCAACGACAGCATTGAGCGAGATGGAGGTGTGGATGAATCCGGGACACACCATTGTCACGCCGATACCATCTGCATGATGCTCAGCTCTCAGTGATTCGAAGAAGCCGTGCAGGGCATGTTTCGCCCCACAATAGCCAGATCTCAAGGGAGACGAAAACAAGCCCATGAGGCTTGTGACGACGGCGAAGTGTCCTTGCTTCTTAGCCACGAAGTGGGGCAGCAAAGCTTTGGTGAGGGCGACCGTACCGAAATAATCGATTTCCATGACCCTGCGATCCACTTCCAATTTGGTGTCAATCGCCCGAGAACGCTGGCTTATTCCACCGCAATGCACCATCACATCAACTTGGCCTTTCCACGCAATGGCCTCCGCCACGTGCTGGGGCATGGAGTCAGAATCACTCAAATCCAAAGGCAACACGAAGCTGCGCTTTTGCGCTGAATGGCTCCAAGAATCGACAATGGATTCCAAAGCAGTTTGTCGTCGGCTGGAAAGAATAACATTAGCACCTTTTTCCGACCAGGCTTGGGCTGCAGCTAAACCAATGCCGCTGCTCGCACCTGTGATCCAAACGCACTTGTTGCTCCAGTTCATTGCCGTGTTTGTCAACTGGAATCAGATGTCGATGTTCGCGTATTTCGCATTCTCTTCAATGAATGCGCGTCGCGGGGGAACCTCGTCACCCATGAGCATGGAGAAGACGTGATCACAAGCAGCAGCGTTGTCTATCGTTACCTGCCGCAACGTTCGGTTTTCCGGGTTCAAAGTAGTATCCCAAAGTTGCTCGGCATTCATCTCTCCGAGACCCTTATAGCGTTGAATTCCGATGCCGGAATCATTGCCCGAAGCTCCTTTGAACTGTTCAATCAACCGATCACGCTCGTCATCGTCCCACGCGTACATCTGGCGCGAGCCCTTTTTCACCAAGTAGAGCGGTGGTGTCGCGATGTACACGTAACCACTTTCGATGAGTTCTTTCATGTGCCGGAAGAAAAACGTGAGGATCAATGTTTCAATGTGGCTGCCATCTACGTCGGCGTCACACATGATGACGACTTTGTGATAACGGAGCTTGGTTATATTCAAGGCGCGCTCATCTTCTTCCGTACCCAAGGTTACACCAAGGGCCGTGTAGATGTTTTTGATTTCTTCGTTTTCGAAGATTTTATGCTGCATGGCCTTTTCCACGTTCAAGATCTTTCCACGCAATGGCATAATGGCCTGGGTTGCACGATCACGCCCCTGTTTCGCTGTACCACCGGCAGAGTCACCCTCCACCAGGAATAATTCGCAAATAGCGGGGTCTTTTTCGGCACAATCGGCCAATTTTCCGGGCAAACCAGAACCGCTCATCACCGTCTTGCGCTGGACCATTTCACGCGCTTTACGCGCCGCGTGCCTGGCCTGGGCAGCCAAAATCACCTTGTTGACGATGGTCTTGGCTTCGCCTGGATGCTCTTCCAAGTAATTTTCGAGCATGTCGGAGACCGCTTGGCTTACAGGAGCGCTGACCTCGGCGTTTCCAAGTTTTGTTTTGGTTTGGCCTTGGAACTGAGGCTCTGCCACCTTGACGCTGACAACGGCGGTTAGTCCTTCTCGGAAGTCATCCGCCGAAATGTCAAATTTGAGTTTATCGAGCATTCCGCTTGATTCCGCGTACTTTTTCAATGTAAGCGTTAACCCGCGTCTGAATCCAGTCAAGTGGGTTCCTCCTTCATACGTGTTGATGTTGTTCACGTATGAGAATAGATTTTCTGCAAACGACGTGTTGTACGTCATGGCAACTTCCACGGGAACGCCATTTCTTTCACCGCTTACGTGGATGACCTCTGAGATCAGCGATTCTCGGTTCGAATCCAAATAGGTAACGAAGTCCTTGAGGCCTTCCTCTGAGTGGAACGTTTCAATCAGGAACCCTTCCTCTTTGCCTTCTTCGTCGTAAACCACTTCACGCTCATCGACCAATGTAATCGTCAAGCCATTGTTCAAGAACGCAAGTTCGCGCATGCGGTTGGCTAAGGTCTCATACGTGTAGATGAGGGTTTCGAAAATTTGCTCATCGGGCTGAAAAGTGACTACGGTTCCATTTCGATCGGATGTTCCTGTTTCTCGCACGGGGTAGGATTCCTTTCCCCGGCTGTATTCCTGCTCGTATGATTTGCCATTTCGATGCACTTCAGCCTTCAAGTGGCTGGACAAAGCGTTGACGCATGACACCCCTACACCGTGCAGGCCGCCGGAAACTTTGTAGCTGTCTTTGTCGAATTTACCTCCGGCACCAATTTTGGTCATGACCACTTGGAGTGCCGAAACACCTTCTTTTTCGTGGATGTCCACCGGAATCCCTCGTCCGTTGTCCTCAACGCGAATGCCATTTTCGGGCGTAATCGTCACATGTATGGTGTCACAGTGCCCCGCTAGTGCCTCATCAATGGAATTGTCGACTACCTCATACACCAAGTGATGCAATCCACGTACGCCGACATCACCGATGTACATAGATGGACGCATCCGAACGTGCTCCATTCCTTCGAGCGCTTGGATATTGCTCGCATCATAGTTGCCGCTGTTTTTGTTCGCATCTGCTTTATTTCCTTCTGCCTCGTTCAGGTTTTCTTCCGCCATGGTTTCCGTCGTTAAAATTTGGTTCGAATGCAACACTCGAATTAGATTTTAAAAATAGCATGAAACGCCTGTAATCACTTGTTTTAGCCGGATTTTTTGCCCCTCAGTTTTCCACAAAAAACGAGGGTTTGCTCACAACTTCGAAACGCCTTAAAATGCGATGCTTGCACCCAATTGGAATCGAATGTTTTGGCTGGCGTATCCTGAGAAATATGGATTGGCCTGATTCAGCAGATTATTTACGTGCAACCAGCCACTCAACCGAGCATTGTAGAGGTATTCTGCTTGGAAATTGATCAGGGTTATGTTGCTGAGGTCTTGGTCAAATCCAATCAGTTCGTTGTTGGATTGCAAGGCGACGGGCGCGCTGGGACCGTTATCAGGCCCAGCATTCGTTAACCCTTTCCGTCCTGCCAGCATAGAGAGGTTGGCCTGCAGCCTCAGTTTGTCTTTGATGGTATGGGATGCAGTAGCTGCTAGTTCGAGTTGCGGAAGAAACCAAGCTTGACTGTTATTGGTCAGGCTATCGCGCATGCGATAGGTGTGTTGATTCATCTCGGCTTGCAATTCGGTTGCCTCTCCCAACTTCCACGTGACATCGCCGTGCAGGGTGGTGATGGAAAGGTCTTGGTAAAATGGGGTGAACGAGCGTCCATCACTGAAAGCATTCTCCTGAACCCAGAAAAGATGCTGATTGTTTCGCTTGAATGCTGCGTTGATGTTGAAAGAGAAACTGCGGGTAATGGAGCCTCTCATGCCTGCAACGGCGTGGATGGTTTCGTAGGTGTTGTGCCAGACTTTGCTGCTGTCCAAGAGGCCCGTGGTAGGCATGGATACAAACGGATTGGCTTTCAATGCAGTTTGGTAGCGGTTTTGGCGAACGCCACCATCAATGCGGATATACGGAATGAATAAGTCTCGTAAAAGACTCACAGAGGCGTCTAATTCGGGAGCGAAGAGAAACGGTTGGTTGCCTTGTGCATCGATCCACAGGCCCAAGCCAAAGGATGTTTTGATGGGACCAAACGTTTTTCGAATGGACGGGTGTATATCGAAGATTGCTTGGCGCTCGTTGATGGCTGATAAGCCTTCTTCCAGCCGATTGAGCCGATCGATGTTCATGTGCACATCGAAATGAATTGGGATGGTGTCTACGAATCCGGATAGGCCGATGCTGAGATCGAAGTTGTGCTCTTGAGCAAGGTTGCTTGCCCAGAGGAATGAGTGGTTTAACCTAATTTCATGCTGCCATGAGGCCGATTTTGCATGCCGGTTTGCAAGGTGGAGTGAGTTGGAGAATACTTGATAATGGTAATCATCACCTGCAATCACCAATGCGCTATCTTGATTGGTGGAGCGCAATCCTCCATATAGGCTGATGTTTTCGCGTTGGTACGAAGAGCCAAAGGTCAGGGCTTCGTCATTCCAGAATTTCCGGTAGAAGCCACCCAAGTGGTTGGAGCTGAAGCCTTGTTCAATGGAATCGTTGTCCGCGAAGCCGCCATCGGTTGATTCGTGTTTGAATTGAACTCCCCATGACTTTGATCGTGAGCGCACATCCGAGTAACTTACGTGAAGCAGTGGGCTGAGATAGTTGCCCATGCCTGCATTGACATACCCTTTGTAAAGCCGGGGCAGGGGATCATTGATTTTCAAACGAACGGGTCCGTTGCGCGTCCAAACGGGCTCAACATTGAGCATTTTGGGAATGACCGGGTAGGCAAAACTGGGTTTCTCATTGCCCATATTCGCCGCCTCTGGCCAATGAAGTTGCTTGTGCGCGTCTTGCAGAAAAACTTCCCGATCGCCAATGAATGTGACATCCAAATCCAAGGTGTCAGCTCCAAGTGCAGATTCGGCAGTATGGGCTTGGCCAATAACCGCGAAACCAATCGCAGCAATAGCCAAGAAGTAGGAATGGTAGGTAATCGTCATAGGATCAAGGGGCTTCAGGCGTGATTTCTTCTGTGGAGGTGCTGTCAGCGCTGACGTTGATCATCATCGCTGCGTCTTCCAAACGTTTGATTTCAATCAGTCTTTTTTCCGCTTCAGCGCGTGTAACGGGGTCCTGCACAAACTCAAGGATGCTTTCGCCGGTGGTTTTCGCTTGGAACCAATCTTCCATGCCGATGTAGGCATCGATGAGCAGCAAAAAGGCTTTGTGTTTCCAAGTGTCGAAGGCAGCGAACTGATCAATCAGCTGAAAGATTTGCGATTCGGTCTCCTTGTATGATTGATCTCGGTAGGGGTAAGTGCAGAGCAAGTAAGCACACTCTGCTCCACGCTCACCGCCGAAGGAAGCGATGTGCATCAGGTCGGCTTGTGCGGCATCAAACTGTGCATTGGCAAAGTTGATTTTACCTTTCCAGTACCGCGCTGTTCGCCGAATGTCTTCTGGCGTTTGATTGTCTGAAATAACTTGATCGGCGTAAGCTTTTGCTTGATCAAACGATTCCAAGCTAAAATAGCATCGCATCAGTCCGATGCGTGCCTCAAGTTTGTTTTCCTTGAGAACACTGACGGCCTCTAACGCCTGATAATGAGCCAATGCTGACGATACATCTTGTGCGTTCCACGCAATGGTGGCGGCTCCCAATGCTGCGGGTTCGGTAAAGTCACTGACGGGCTGCTGCAAAACATATTCAAAGGCGCGGCGCGCTTCTTCGACCTCCTTCAGATCATATGCGCAATTGCCCAAGAAGAAGTGGGCCTCAGCTAAGAATCTGCCTTGGTCGTAATTTCGGATGTACTCGCTCAATCGGAGCATGGCTTTTTCGCAGTTTCGCTCCAAGGCGAAATTTCGTGCGGCGTTGAAAAAGCGTTCTTCAATTTGATCTCCGTCCAAGCCAACGCCTGGAGGCAAGTTGTCGAGAAGGCCGCGGTCAATCAAGATGGGCTCAACGACATTGAAAGCATCACCTGCAATGGGGTCTTGACCGTATTCGCTTCGGACGATATCCCACAATTGAAGTACATCTTCTGCTCGGTCTTGCTTGACACCGATCAAGCACAGATCGACCAGCGCATATTTCGTTCTGGGCGAGTTGGGAAAGTCGCTCCGCAATTGCTCGAGCACGGTTTTGGACAAATCCAGCTGATTGGTCTCAATGCAGGCCCTTCCCAAGGCATATAGCCCTTCAGGCACATAACTTGACGCGGGGGCCAATGCGATCAATTCTTGCAAGGCAGCAATTTCGTCGGCCTTGCGGTTGAGGGAACCGAAGCAGTCCGCGCGTTGGAAACGAGCATAGTCTTCGTGGTTTTCACTTGCGTCGATCACTTCGCTGTAAAAGCGAGCGGCGGATTCAAAATCTTTGCTTGCATAATAGCAATCTCCAACACGCAGCTTCGCGTCTCGGGTTTTTTCCGTGCTCATTTCGCCCACCTGCTTCAAGTACGACCGAAATGCACTCAATGCATCCACGTATTTTTTGCGCTTGAAAAGCGCGTACCCCCTCGCATAAATGCCATCGTTGTAATGCGCACTTTGATAAGCCCCAGGTGAAGACTCAAATTTCGCGTAATAGGCGGTTGCTCGCGTGTACTTGCGCAACAAATAGCTCAATTCTCCTTGCCAGAAGTACGATTCTGCGGTCATCAGTCGATCCACAGGGTATTCGCGGACCCGTTCAAAATATGCGTGGGCATCCGCATAAGAACCGCTGCGAAACAACTCAACCCCGCGGTTATAAGATACGAGTTGGTAGGCGGATTGAACTTTGGGCGACTTGTCCTCGATCAGTGAAAGCGCGTCCAATGCCCGGTCGTAATCTTTGGAGGATATGTACACTTCCAAAAGAAAACCATAGGCTTCGTCGCGT
>DLQB01000018.1:1878-2846 GCA_002477505.1 Flavobacteriales bacterium UBA7443 | reverse complement strand
GTTTTGAATTTTGGAACGGTTCGCTTTGTCCTTGCCCGCCATTTTGGTTTTTGCTTTGGGGTGGAAAACGCGATTGAAATCGCCTACCGCGCCATTGATGAAAACCCGGGTAAGCGAATTTTTTTGTTGAGTCAAATGATTCACAATCCCGAGGTCAACGCAGATTTGCAAGACCGTGGAATCCGGTTTTTACAGGACACTGAGGGAAATATGTTGACACCGATGTCCGAGTTGAAGCATGACGATGTGGTTTTGATCCCAGCCTTTGGGACAACCCTCGAAATCGAGGCCAAACTGAAGGAAATTGGTGTGGATGTTGACACCTACAATACGACGTGTCCGTTCGTCGAAAAGGTTTGGAAGCGTTCGGCAAAATTGGCCACGGAGGATTACACCATCGTTATTCACGGAAAACCTGAGCACGAAGAGACCCGCGCCACCTTCAGCCATTCCGGCGAAAAGGGCCATGCCCTCGTCATCAAAAATATGGCAGAGGCAGAGTTGCTGTGTGAATTCATCTCCGGCCAAAAGGACGTAAGTGAGTTTGAAGTCCATTTTGCGGGAAGAACATCCAAGGGGTTTGACCCCAAGGTGCATTTGAGGCGCATAGGAGTCGTGAACCAAACCACAATGCTGGCCTCCGATACACAGGCCATTAGCGATCGGATCAAGCAAGCCGTGGATGCCAAGCAGGCCAATGCAGGCGATGTTGATTTTGCCAATACGCGGGATACACTTTGCTACGCAACCAATGATAATCAGCAAGCCACCCAAGCGGCACTCGCCGAGGACCTGGCGGATATGGCTGTCGTTGTTGGCGGATACAATAGTTCAAACACTTCTCATTTGGTGGAGCTGTGTGAAGCAACACTGCCTACTTTTTTCATTCGGAATGAGCGGGAATTTTTAGGGAATGGAACGGTTCAACATTATGATTGGCGCTTGGGGTTGCATCAGTCTACCATGGA
>DLQB01000018.1:0-1801 GCA_002477505.1 Flavobacteriales bacterium UBA7443 | reverse complement strand
GTCATGCATGCAATTTTGAAGCGGTACCCCGGTTCAAAAGATGTGGATGACGTGTTAGTCGATTTTGAACAACGAATGGCACTCTGACCCGTGAATTGCGGGTGGTCGGATGTAAATTCGCTGGAGAATTATGCAAGCCCCACGACTCAAATCCATGTTTCGGAATGTCCGAACCACACCTCGTCGATTCGACTTCAGGTCGCGGCATCTTCCGGAATTGGATGAGGAATGGCAAGCGCGGAAGTCGCGGGTGGAGCATGAAGTCTCGGCATCCAGTGATAGAGATGGAAATCGAAGGGAGATTCGGTTTCGTTCCCCGCGAAAGGCCGCGAGCGGTCAGCGAACCGAGCAGCGCCAGCAACAAATTGCAGGAGCCCGCTGGTCGATGTTGCGTGCAGCGCTCATTGCATCGGTGTTGATCTGGCTCGCATGGAAAGGAATCCAGTGGGTCGAGCAAAGTGATTTTTCACGGGTATTAAAGTGGATGGAAAATGCATGAGGTGATCCGACAACTTCCGGAAAACGTTTCCAATCAGATTGCAGCGGGAGAAGTAGTGCAACGTCCAGCTTCAGCTGTCAAGGAACTCATGGAAAACGCCATCGATGCTGGCGCTTCGCGCATTGAGGTCCGGGTGGTAGATGCGGGTCGGACTCTGATTCAAGTGCTTGATAATGGAGCAGGCATGGTGTCCGCAGATGCGGCGCGGTGTTTCCAGCGGCATGCCACGTCAAAAATTAGCGTAGCGGAGGATTTGTACAGCATTGTTTCGAAGGGGTTCCGGGGGGAAGCACTTGCCTCCATCGCCTCCATCGCGCACGTCGAATTGAAGACCCGTCATGCCAGCGAAGAGCATGGCATTCTGGTGCAATTGGAGGGAGGAAAAGCGGCAAATCCGATGCCGTGTGCATTTGAGGAAGGCACCCAAATTTCAGTGCGGCATTTGTTTTTCAATGTCCCGGCGCGCAGGAACTTCTTGAAATCAGACGCCGTTGAATTGCGGCACGTAATCGATGAATTTCACCGGCTGGCTTTGGCCCATGAAACGGTGCATTTTTCCCTGCATCACAACGATTCTGAACTGTTCAACCTCAAGGCTTCGTCGCGCCGCAAACGCGTTGTGGGTGTATTTGGCAGCAAATACGATGAGCGTCTGGTCCCGGTGGAGGAAAACACAGATGTGGTCAGTGTAGAAGGATTTGTAGGCAAGCCCGAATTCGCTCGTCGTACGCGCGGAGAGCAGTTTCTATTCGTGAACCAACGCTTCATCAAGCATCCGTTGTTGCATCGCACCATCATGGATGCCTACGAAGGATTGCTTCCCCGGAATCAATACCCCTTGTACGTTCTGTTTTTGACCATTGATCCTGCCCGATTGGATGTGAACATTCATCCCACCAAAACAGAGGTCAAGTTCGATGAAGAGCGCCATGTGCTCTCCTTGTTGCTTCCTGCAATTCGTCGCGGTCTCGGAAAGTATGCAGTTGCTCCTTCCTTGGATTTTGATCAAGAGACGGGGTTGAATATTACGCCATTGGACCCGTCGCGTCCTGTTTCGGAACCAGCGGTAAATGTGAATTCGGATTACAATCCGTTTCGGACGTCGTCTCAAGGATCCCAGCGCTCAGGAACGCTGTCGGATTCGGCAAATCGCCAAAGCGGCCATGCGCTGCGTCCCGGCCGCGGCCAAATGGATGCTTGGAAGAAACTTTATGGCGATGCCCTTACTACAGAGGCATCGGTGGTTCAGGAAGATAATCCATCTTTGGAGCGGGTGGATTCGGACCTTCGCGGTGCATCAGC
>DLQB01000058.1 GCA_002477505.1 Flavobacteriales bacterium UBA7443 | reverse complement strand
TGCGGGAATGAGGTTGATGCCACCGTTACGTACACATTGCCTCCTGAGTTGATTGTCTATGCAGAACAAGTGAACGTGCCGCTGTGCGCTGGAGACGACATTGTTCTTGAGTCAGGAATATCGACCGGAGCTGGACCCTTCAGCTATGACTGGTCGAGTGGTGGAAACGATGAAACAGAAACAATCAATATCGAATCGAGCCAGACGGTGACCTTGACAGTAACCGATGCATGCGGTGTTGAAGACGAATTCGAGGTCGATGTTGAAGTTCCTGTTTACGACCCCATCACCGGAACGGATGCGGAATTGTGCCTTGGCATTCAAGGGGACCTCAATTTATTGGGCGGCACCGGCCAAGAAAATATCGCAGGGAACTGGGAAGGCAATTACACCTTTTATGTTTGGCAATACTACAATTACAACGAACAAGGCTATCCGCAAGATTCGACCTGGGTGGCGGTGGACGCGGCGCTTGATACGTTGGTCACCTTCATCGGCCCATCCGGCAATTTCCAAGCCTCTTTGCAACAAAATAGCATGGAAGTAACGGTGGTGGACCTTTGTGGTTTGCAAGCCACATTTGGCATTGACGTAATCGCCTGTGACACCGAAATTCCCAATGTCTTCTCGCCCAATAATGACGGCATGAATGACTTTTTCCGCATCCCGGGAATTGAAGGATTTCCGAACTCGCGCTTGGAGATTTACAACCGTTGGGGTACTGTTATTTTCCAGGATGAGGATTACAAAGGCGGCTGGGATGGTCGCCTCAACGGAACGCCCGTATCGGACGGCTCCTACTTTTACATTCTCTATCGATCGGACGGCGAACGATTCCACGGCGCGCTGACCATCATGCGTGAGCGACGTTGATGCGCGCATCCCTCGTTACGGGCATCGCCATTGTGATGCTTGCAAATACCGCTCAACACTCCTTGGCACAGCGACGGGTTACCCATGAAGAATTGGTTTATGTGGGACCGTCGTCAGCCATGATGTCCCAACAAATTGGAGCTAGCTCCATCGACATTTTGGAGCACGATTTGGGGGATTTAAACGGTGACGGATCCGATGAATTTGTTGCCGCCGTCGAAACACCCAAAATCATCGATGGTGCCCGAGAGCGGCTGGTCGTCATTTTTCAAAAACAACAAGGGAAGTGGATGCTTTGGAAATTTTCCGAAGCTCCGATTTTAAACAGTGAAGAAGGCGGCGTTCTTGGCGATCCATTCGATGACATCGGGATCCAAGATCAAGTGCTTTTCATTTCACATTACGGGGGCAGCAATTGGCGCTGGTCCATGGAAGATGGGTATCGCTTTGACGGAGAGGATATCATTCTCAGTGAGCACCGGTCCTATTGGGGTTCCTTTTGCGATGAGAAAGTAGAATGGGAAATCGATCTCACCAAAGGCATCGCACACTGCGCGTCTGCGCGAGAAGAATGCCCGGAAGGATTCGGCGACAATGGCCATGTGGACAGCATCCCAAAGATGGAAGCCTTCGAAATTCCCAACACTTTCAAAATCAAGTTTGAACAGCGAAATGACAGTACCATTCGATTCGTTTCACCGAAGCACGGAATGGAAACTTCGCTGTGACGCTTTCACCGAAACAAAGGGCATTAAAAAAGCCCACTCCAATGAGCAGGCTTTTCAATGATGTGTGGGCGATGAGAGACTCGAACTCCCGACCCCCTCGGTGTAAACGAGGTGCTCTAAACCAACTGAGCTAATCGCCCTTACGGGGCGCCAAAGATAAATCAAAATAAACATCCTCGACACGCTTATTTTTGACAAAGTGAAAAATGTGCTCCTCCATCGAATCAAGAGTTGGCTCAATTGGCGAATGCACTCCGTGTCTTGGAGAAGGATACACAGCCCGTGGCTGTTTTCATTGCTTCAATCCATGCGAGGCGCGTCAATCTCGTGGCCAGAGATTGAGCGAGAACGCAGTCGATTGCTGAAGGACCAGAATGAAGTGCCAATGCTCGACCTAGGAGCTGGTTCACAATCCAAAGCACGAACCGTGGCCGAAATCGCCCAAAGTGCGCTCAAGCGGCCTCGCCATGCACGAGCGCTTGCTGGCCTTGCGAGTTATCTGGAGACTGCGGTAGTCCTCGAACTGGGCACCTGCCTCGGCATTACCACTGCTTACCTTGGCAAACATGCCACATCCGTTACAACGATTGAAGGCAATCCAGCGCTCGCAGGTCATGCAGAAGACATCTGGCGACGCCTCAACGTTCAGAATGTGACCAGCATCGTAGGTGATTTCGATGACGTGCTGCCTTCCCTCCCTCCCCTGCAATACGACTTGATCTTCATCGATGGAAACCACCGAGGAGCCGCACTCATGCGATACGTAAACGAATTAGCGCCCTGCCTCTCTGAAAAAGGCGTCATTGTGTGCGACGATATTCATTGGTCTCGGGACATGGAAGCAGCATGGGACGAATTGATCCAAGAAAATCGCTGGAGCTTACGTGTTGACTTCTATGAATGGGGACTCCTCACGGCAAATCCAAGCTTGGCACGAGAATTCCACCGCATTCGTTTCTAAATACTTCCAAGAGTTAAAGGGTTGAATTAGCTTTGCACCCATGAGAAAAAAACGCTCGAGCATGGGAAAAAGGGGATGGCTCACGGCATTGCTGGGCGCCTATATTCTCCTCCAATTTCTTTGGTGGGCAAGTCTTCTCGTCCGGCAGCAGCGTCAAATTTTTGAATTGAACGATGCCACCGACGAAAAACTGAATCAAGCAATCCGCATGATCATTGGCGAAGGATTGGTGTTTTTCGGGCTCTTGAGCCTTGGGTTTATTGTGATTTGGCGGAGCATCAAACGCGAAATGGAACAGGCCCAGAAAGAACGCCATTTTCTATTGGCCGTTACCCACGAACTGAAGACTCCTATTGCAGGGAGCCAAATCGCGATTGACTCGTTGAAAAAGCACGAATGGGATGAAAAAACGAAAAAGCTCCTGCTCGACGATGCGCAAGCTGGCTTGACACGACTGGAGCAACGGGTAGAAAACATCCTTCAGAACAACCGACTGATCTCTGGCAAAGAGATGACAAAGGTTTTATTCGATGCAGAAGAAGTGGTCACGCGTGTGATGCATCGTCATCAGGTGGGCCCTTATCAAGGGCGTATCATTGAATTGAAAAATGATTGCGATGCGGGCGCACAGATGGAGGGAGATGCGGATGCGCTGGCACTCGCTTGGGGAAATTTGCTTGAAAATGCGTTGAAGTATAGCCCTTCTTCAGAGCCTGTATCCATTGTCCTTTCGGAGAGTGACGCGGGGCTTTCTGTTGTTTTTGATGACGGAGGAACCGGCATTCCCTTCGATCAGCGAGAAAATGTCTTGCGAAAGTTCGAGCGCCTCAAGGATTCAGAGACCTCGGGAACTGGACTGGGTCTCTACCTCGCCGATCAAATATTGAAAATGCACAAGGGCAAACTGCACATTGAATCAAACGAACGCGGAGGCTCACGAATCGCAACCTGGATTCCAAAATCCAATTGAAACCCATGAAAAAGGACCAAAAATGCGCGTTGATCATCCTGGATGGCTGGGGAATTGGCTCGCCTGATGATAGCAATGCTATCGCTGCCGCTCGCACACCGTTCATGGATGAGTTACTAGCCTCTCAACCACAAGCAACGTTGCGAACGGACGGCGAATTTGTGGGTTTGCCCAAAGGCCAGATGGGGAATAGCGAGGTCGGCCACATGAACATCGGCGCTGGCCGCGTCGTCTACCAGGACCTTCTGCGCATCAATCGGGCTATCGCCGATGATTCCTTTCAAAAAGAAGAAGCACTGAATGCGGCCTTTGATCAGGCCATCAGCGGAGGTGGCCAATTGCATTTTATGGGACTCGTTTCACAAGGTGGTGTTCATTCCCAACAAGCACATCTCCATGCGCTCTGTCGTGCTGCAGCAGCCCGGGGCCTGAACGATTTCGCCATCCATGCATTCACGGATGGACGGGACACTTCTCCGCAAAAAGCCCTTTCCTACATGCACGACTTAGAAGAAGTGTTGGCAGAAACAGGTGGGCGGGTAGCAACCGTTCACGGGCGTTATTATTCGATGGATCGAGACAACCGATGGGAACGGATTTCTCAATCCTACGCAACCTTGGTGCGATCCGAAGGAGAACGATTCGAGTCCGCGTCGGAAGGAATTCAAGCCCATTATAACGAAGGAATCACCGATGAATTCATCCGACCCTTCGTCGTAGGGAAACCCGAAGCCATCAAGGAAAACGATGTAGTAATCTGTTTCAATTTTCGAACGGACCGTTGCCGAGAAATCACCCACGCACTGACCCAGCAAGACATGCCCGAGCATGGCACCCGTGCCCTCGCGCTGCATTATGTCACCATGACCAATTACGATGATTCATTCGAAGGCGTTCATGTCATTTATGACAAGCCCAACCTGGAAGGCACGCTCGGTGAAACCATCTCCCATGCGGGCAAGACACAAGTTCGAATCGCAGAAACAGAGAAGTATCCACACGTAACCTTCTTCTTCAACGGTGGACGAGAAGAACCCTTCACAGGTGAGAAACGCCTGATGGCGCATAGCCCCAAAGTTGCAACGTACGATTTACAGCCTGAAATGTCTGCACATGAAATCGTCGGGCTGATTGTCCCGGAAATGGCCAAATCAGCTGATGAAGCTCCGGACTTTGTGTGCTTGAATTTCGCAAATCCGGATATGGTGGGTCATACAGGCGTTTTTGATGCCATTGTCAGTGCCGTAGAAACGACTGATGCGTGTCTGAAGGAGGTCGTCGACACCGGACGTTCAAACGGTTACCAATTCATCATCATCGCCGATCACGGCAATGCCGACTATGCACGTCATCCCGATGGAGCGCCACACACCGCACACACCACCAATCCCGTCCCCGTCGTAATTCTTTCAACGGAAGCACAGCCACTCCACGACGGTAAATTGGCTGACGTAGCGCCAACGGTTCTCAAGCTGATGGGCATCGATCAGCCCGCAGCCATGACCGGCAAAGCCCTTTTTTAATCAAAGGTGCGCAGCGCCTCTGCCGCTACAAAAATGCTCCCCAGAACAACAATCAAATCGCTTGGGGCCGCCTGGGATTGTGCCCCCAAAACTGCATGAGCGACGGTTTCATAAGGTTTTCCGGCCCGACCCGCTTTTGCCGCTGCCGCTGTCAACTCATCCACCGGCAGTGCCCGGGGAATATTCGCGGCGCAAAAGTGGAAATGAGCTCGGGCAGGAAGCCATTTCCAAACCGGTTCAAGTTCCTTGTCGCCAACAACCCCCAGAACCAAGTGCAGCGCATCATATTGCAATTCCTCAAGAGCGGAAACTGTGCGCTTCAAACCATCCTCGTTGTGCGCACAATCCACCAGAATCCCGGGAGACTTATTCGGGATCTGCAGCCATTGCCAGCGCCCCAAATGTCCGGCCTTGGACAGTTTCTGTTGGGCAGGAACATCCACGTCGCCCCATCCCGTTTGACTTCGCAAAACCGTTAAAATCTGGTGTGCCGTGGCCCGATTTTCCGGCCAATTTGGACCCAGTTTCGCATCTGCAATTGCTTCGGGCGCGTAATGAAACTCAGCCCCTTGTTTCAAGGCTTGTCCCAAAATCACCGATTGGGCTTCCGGACGCATTCTCCCCACCACCACCGGGCAACCATCTTTGATGATTCCTGCCTTTTCCTTGGCAATGGTGCGGATATCATTTCCAAGAAACTGGGTATGATCCAATCCAATATTGGTAATTGCCGTCACCAGAGGTCGAGGGAAGATGTTCGTGCTGTCCAGGCGCCCTCCCATGCCCGTCTCCAATACCACCAAATCCACCTGGCATGCAGAAAAATAGCACATGGCCATTCCAAACGTCCATTCAAAAAAAGACGGTTTCAAATCCAGCCTTTCGAACTCCTTTCGCTGCACCGTGACAAAATCGACCACCCAGTCTTCCGAGGGCATAGCACCATTCACCCGCATACGCTCTCGAAAATCATGCAAGTGCGGTGAGGTGAACAACCCAACTTTGAATCCCTGATCCACCAGGGCATTATGAACGGCCTGGCACACGGATCCTTTCCCATTGGTACCCGCGACGTGAATGACATTCGGAAGTTTCAAGTCGGGACGCCCCATGCTTTCTAGCACGGCCCAAGTCCCATCAAGATCTGTTTTGTACGCCGCTGCCCCCTGCCGTTGGTACATTGGCAATTGCTCAAAGAGCCAGGACATTGCCTCTTGAAAGGTCATTCCAATTCGAATCGGATGTTCAAAAATCCCCGCCGGAGCGGCATGGTTTGATTGGGAGTAAATTTCGCTGTCTTCGCCGCGCGAAGGGCGAGTGCAATATGCTCTGAATCCGATATGGTAGAGTACTTCCCATCGTAAATGGCCGAGGTAACATTCCCAGCCTTGTCCACAATGATGTCCACCCGCACGACGCCTTCAATGCGGGGATTCTCATCCAGCATGGGCTTACCAATTCGTTCTCCGCCTTCAAGCGACCAATCGCCATTGTCACCGCTTACCACCCCGCGGCCATCGATTCGGCCATCGTCTTTTCCCTCGTTGCCCGTTCCCGTCTCGGATTCCCCTTCAGACCCACCGCCTCCGCTTGATGCCAGCGTATTGAAAGCATTCGCCAAAGCTGATGAAACCGTAGGTTCAGGGTCGGGTTCAGGTTCAGGTTCTTTCACCGGATCGGGTTGTGACGGGGCAGACACCTCGGATGATGCTTGGGTCACCACTTCTTCTGCATTCGTGGACTCGACCGTTTCCGTCGAAGCGGTTTCAGGTTGAACGGCCTCTTGAACAATTTCGGAAGGCGCCTCTGATTCTGTGTCGCCACTCGCCTCTTCTGTGTCTCCCAAGTCCGCAAATCCAACGGCGACATATTGCTCACCCGGCGATGGGATTGACATCGTAAAGGCCGTCAGAAAAAAGCAGAGAATAAGCACGGCGATGAAGATAACCGACGTCAGCAAGCCCGCTTTTCGGCGGTTGCTTTTCTCGACCTCCAGTCGCCGCAATTCCATTCCTGCATTCATTTTGACCTTATTTTTTTGGTGATGCTCCCAACATGACCTTCCATTCATTGGACTTGGCCATCCCAATAAGTTCAACGGTCTTACCTGTCGGCACTTGTTCATCCACTTGCAAGTACAGCACGGGATCAGCGTCATCCGCCATTCGCACGCGCAATGCCGGTTCCAAATCTTCGTACGATACTTGGCCGCCATTCAGGTAATATGTCCCATCGGGCTTAATGCTCACCGTCATTTTGGCCGTCACTGAATTGGTGCCTTTGGCCTGTGGCAATTCGACGTTCACCCCATTGCTCACCAAAGTCGAAAGGATGATGAAGAATATGAGCAACAGAAAAACCAGGTCGGTCATGGATGACATATTCCCAGTCACACTGATTTTATTGCGTTGTCCGAGATTCATGCGGCAGGTTCTTCCAAAATGTCAATGAATTCAATGCTCGTAGCCTCCATCTTGTGCACCACCTTGCTCACCTTGCTCACGAGGTTGTTGTAGGCCATGTAGGCGATGATTCCAACAATCAAACCCACAATCGTGGTGATCATGGCCTGCTTGGTTCCGCTTGATATATCCTCAACCCGGACCGTTCCAGCCGTTTCCATATCCAAGAATACATTGACCATACCGATGACCGTCCCCAAGAAACCAACCATCGGCGCTGCGCCAGCCACCGTGGCCAGCGAGCTTAGGTTTTTCTCTAAATTGTAAAGCTCCAGCTTGCCGATGTTCTCAATCGCTACGCTGATGTCTTTCAAATCCTTACCAATGCGGCTGATTCCTTTGTCCAGCATCCGAGCCATAGGCGTGTCTGAGTCCTGGCACAAATTGCGTGCACTTTCGAAGCTACCCTGGCTGATGTAATCTCGGATTTTGTCCATGAAATCCGGTGTGACCTTTTCCGCTTTGCGAATGGCCAACGTTCGTTCAATGAATACGTAAATGGCGATCATGGACATCAGTGCAAGTGGGGCCATGATGTAAATACCGCCTTCGAGAAGCAGTTCCAAAATACTGACATCGACTTGCTGAATGCCATCTGAAGCGGCCAATTCGTTCATGGCTTGTGCTTCACTGGCTCCGGTGGTCAGCGTCTGAAGGATCAAAAAGTTGTTCATGTAGTGGGTCAGTTGTGTGCCTAGATTGAAACGAGAAAGTTCAATCAATTATTGGGCTTCAACGCACCACCTCCAACCAATTTTCGACCGGTAACGGTTCACAAAACGGTTCCTTGACCAGCAGAAGACTAGCGAAACATCAACCAAAAAACCAACGCACCGGCCAGGTAACCAGAGATTGCTAAAAGGCTGATTTTCTTGAGGTACCAGACGAAATCGATGCGTTCAAGGCCCATCACCGCAACACCTGCAGCGGAGCCGATGATGAGGGCACTTCCTCCCGTACCCGCGCAGTAGGCCAAGAATTGCCAAAAGATGCCGTTCTGCACAAAGTACCCTTCCCATTCGGAGGCCGCAGCACCCACAGCAGTCACATCGTACATTCCCATCGAAGCCGCGACGAGTGGAACATTGTCTACAATGGCAGACAAAAACCCAATGGTCACATTAATCGCATAAACATTGCCCATCGAATCCCGCAACCAAGAAGCCGCATTGATAAGGTGACCAATCTCTTGTAGCGCTGCGACAGCCAACAAAATACCCAAGAAAAAAAGGACGGACGCAGCATCGATTTTTCGCAAGACACCGATCACCGAAAGTTGACTGCGTTCCTCATGATTCTTTGAGCGGTGGATGATTTCCGTGACTACCCACATCACGCCCAAGGAAAGCATCATCCCCATAAAAGGGGGCAAATGCGTCACTGTTTTGAATACGGGGACAAATAACAAGCCGGCGACCCCCATGAAGAAAACGAGATTGCGCTCACCCGCAGTCGTCGGATCTACTTTATGCAAAGAGATTTCTGGTCGACTGATCTCGCCTTTCATGGTGAAAGACAAGATCCCAAGAGGCACGAGCAAACAAGCAATTGAAGGAACAATTAAATTGGTCACAATCACGTCAGCCGTAAGTTGATTGCCAATCCAAAGCATGGTGGTCGTGATGTCACCGATGGGAGACCAGGCCCCACCCGCATTCGCCGCAATCACCACAACCCCGGCAAACATCCACCGGGTCTCTTTGTCATCAATCAGCTTTCGAAGCAGGGAAACCATAACAATGGAGGTGGTAAGGTTGTCCAAAACAGCTGAAAAGAAGAAGGTCAGGATGGCGAGGATCCAGAGCAGACGAACCTTATTTGAGGTCTTGATGCGGTCGGTTATCACAGCAAATCCTTCGTGCGCATCCACCAATTCCACAATGGTCATAGCTCCCAAAAGAAAAAACAAAATTGAGCTGATGTCTTCCATGTGGTGCAACAGCCGATGCTCGAAGAAGGTGTGCAACGCCATGGCGGAATCACCTGTGAAGTGGGCTTTAAAAGAAGCAAAATCTTCGGCCAAATGACTAGGAACATCGTGGACTCCAATGACAAATAATCCCCAACAAAGTGTACCGGTGAGCAATGCACTAGCGGCCTTATCCACATGAAAGGTGTGCTCGAGTGCAATGAACAAGTAGCCAATAACGAAAATAGCCAGTACGATAAACTCCATTTTTATCTGTTTTCGGTTCTGAAAATTACGACATCGGCCCGTCCGGGTGATTTGAAAGGATCAAAATACTGTGAATTATTCGAGGCGTTTTTCCAACGCAATTCGGAAGGCGGTAGCGGCCAACAACGTTTGCTCAGGTCGTTCGGCATGGGTTGCCTCAAGCGCTTGACGGATGGTAGAGGATGTGTCGCGAAAAATGCCTTGATCGGACATCTCAACATTGGCATCACTCATGAGATACGCAAAGACCCTCGCCATTCCACAATTGGCGATAAAGTCGGGAATCACCGCGATCTGCTTGTCTGCTGCTTCCGCGATTGGACCGTAAAATATTTCTCGATCTGCAAAAGGCACATTCGCACCGCTCGCAATGACTTCCACACCCGATGCTACCATGCGGTCGAGTTGGTCTTGGGTCACAAGTCGGGAAGCGGCACAAGGCAAGAAAACCTCAGCAGCTACGTCCCAAATTTGATCATTGACCTGCTCAAAAGAGAGCAGGTTGTCCGCATGTAAGCTATTGCCTTTTTTCGTTTGAAAAAGCTCGGTAATCTCCTGCAGCGATATCCCCTCGGGCCGAATGATGCCTCCAGCACGATCGATGATTCCCACGATGAGGGCACCTTCCCGCGCCAAATAGAAAGCGGCGGCGGCACCTACATTGCCCCATCCCTGTACCAGCACGCGTTTGCCTTTGATCGCGCCGCCATACGTCTTGTAAAAATGCCGGACGGACTCGGACACCCCGTAACCCGTGATCAAATCAGCAACTCGGTATTTCGATGTTCCGGAATTTTCCGGAATGAACTCCAAGTCCTCGACCACTTGTGAAACCCCTTGCCGCAGGTGACCAATCCGCTTCACCTTTTCCGTGGTTTTGGCCTTGAAATGGCCGTTGAAAACCCCTTCTTGTGGGTGCCAGATTCCGCAGTCTTCTGTAATGGGAATCACTTCATGGATCTCATCCACGTTCATATCGCCACCGGTGCCGTAATAACTCTTCAAAAGCGGAGTGACAGCGGCATACCAACGGCGCAAAACATCTTCTTTGCGCGGGTCATTGGGATCAAAGGCGATGCCGGATTTGGCTCCACCTATCTGCGGACCACTCACGGTAAATTTGATCTCCATGGTCTTGGCGAGACTGATAACTTCGTCCTTGTCCAAGCGGGGATGCATACGCGTTCCTCCACCCGCAGCTCCGCCGCGGAGGGAATTGATCACGACCCAACCACGGGCATCGGTCTCCGCATCGTTCCATTCGAAAACAATTTCGGGGCTACGCTTTTCGTAAGCCTGGAGCATCTCTTTCATGTTCATTGCATTGCTTTTGGCGAGTGCGAATATACTTCCTTCAGGCCCCACGATGGCCAAAATGTCCCCACATGGCACCACCCAAATGATCCGCGGAAGAACCTGTGGCGGAATTCCACACATTATTTACGCCCAATGCGCGCAGCAATCCCAAAAAACCAAAGGCATGCGCCTCTTTGCCATCGATGAGATCCTTTTCGGGTAGAACCACTTTTATTGCATCGGCCCTGACAAACTCCGAAGCAGCTTCTTGGAGTCTATTCACCAGCGTCGCATTATGCCCTCCTCCTCCTGTCACCAAGGTCGACTTTCCACCTGTAGATTCCCGAATCGTAGATGCAATATAGGCCGTGGCTGTCGCCAGCAAATCAGATGTAGGGACAGAATGATCCATTTCCCAACTGTTCAAAATGGGCCAAAATACCGACTCAAGCCACTCCGTCCCAAGGCTCTTCGGTGCCGGTTCCTGATGATACGGGATGGCCATCCATTGATTCCACAACTCTGACTGAACCACGCCCTGTGCAGCCCACCGGCCACCTTCATCAAAAGGCCTACCCTCGCGCATTGCAAGTTGATTCAGCACCAAGTTGCAAGGCCCAATGTCCCAAGCGATTCTCTGTCTATCTCGTTGCCCAGCATGGCTCACATTGGCAAAGCCTCCAAGGTTGAGGCAGGCATCGTAAGAAGGAAAAAGCAACGCATCTGCAACGGGAACCAGCGGAGCGCCTTGCCCTCCCAATGCCACATCGAGGCTCCTCAGGTCACAAACCACCGGAACGCGGCAGTCCAGCCCTGCATACAAAGCTGCGCCATGTCCCAATTGCCCGGTCCAACCCGATTGGGGTCGATGAAAAACCGTTTGACCAGAGAAAACGACCAAATCCAAGGATTCAATATCCACGGCACCCTGAACACATTCGCTGCACCAAACGGACCAATCTAAACCTGCTTGATGCCATTCCGCTGCCGAGCTCGAGGGCAACATTCTGATCGTGTTTTGCCATGATGCAGGAATCGGAATAGAACAGTACGATTGAAGCACGCCCTCCCAGCTGCCAGACGCCTCATCCTGGGTGAATTTGGATACGGACAAGTCCAACCCATCGAGCGAAGTGCCTGACATCATGCCCAAAACCACATACTCCTTTGCCATGCTGTTATCTGTCATTTTACTGAATTTCAACTCCTTACCCGACCATCCAGAACGCCCTATCTTTGTTTTCGGAAATATGGAGCAATTTCTCCAAAAAGAATGACGAATCCGAAAGCAGCAAGGAAATGAACCTCGAACTCACGGAAGAACAAATCGCAGTGCGCGATGCCGCTCGCGATTTTGCTCAACAAACATTGAAGCCCTCCATCATCGAGCGGGACAATGCGCAACGTTTTGCCACCGAAGAAATCCGCGAACTTGGAGCGCTTGGCTTCATGGGAATGATGGTGGATGAGCAATATGGTGGCAGTGGCATGGATACGATGAGTTACGTGCTCGCCATGGAAGAGTTGAGTAAAATTGATGCTTCGGTGAGTGTTTGTGTAAGTGTCAACAATTCACTTGTTTGCTATGGACTGCAGGAATATGGCACGGAAGAACAAAAACAAAAATTCCTTCGCCCCCTCGCAATGGGGCAGAAAATCGGGGCTTTTTGCTTGAGCGAACCCGAGGCCGGTTCAGATGCAACCTCCCAGGCAACAACGGCGATTGACTGTGGCGACCATTACCTACTCAATGGCACCAAAAACTGGATTACCAACGGAAACTCTGCGAGTACTTACCTCGTGATTGCCCAGACGGATGTGGACAAAGGACACCGGGGAATCAATGCGTTGATTGTGGAGCGGGACATGCCTGGATTTATCGTGGGGGCCAAAGAAGACAAGATGGGAATTCGCGGGTCTGACACGCACACTTTGATGTTCCAAGACGTGAAAGTTCCCAAGGAGAACCGCATAGGTGCGGATGGGTTTGGCTTCAAATTTGCCATGAAGACACTTGCTGGTGGGCGAATTGGAATCGCCGCTCAGGCGCTGGGAATCGCCTCTGGTGCATTGGAGTTGGCTTTGGCTTATTCCAAAGAACGCGAAGCGTTTGGGAAGCCCATCCATAAACACCAGGCCATCGCCTTTAAATTGGCTGACATGGCCACGCAAATTGAAGCGGCCCGGATGCTCGTATGGAAAGCGGCCGCCTTGAAAGATGCCGGCGAAGATTATGATTTGGCATCAAGCATGGCCAAACTTTATGCCTCCGAAGTGGCCATGAAGCAAACGGTAGAAGCGGTTCAAGTCCACGGTGGTTATGGATTCGTAAAAGAATACCACGTGGAGCGGTTGATGCGTGACGCGAAAATCACCCAGATCTACGAAGGGACGAGTGAAGTGCAAAAAATTGTCATCAGCCGTTCGATATTGGCTGACTGAGTGATTTAGTCACTGTCAATTCGCTGATTGCGAGCGTCCCATATCTCTTCACCGCCTTCGATCTGCACGACCACTTCTGGGATTCCATCCCCTGTTCTGTCCTCGAGCGACACAGCCTGTCCCCTTGTCATTCCATTCATCCCTGTCGGCTCGTTATTTCCAATCGTTCGTTCCTGCAGCAATCCCGTTGAATCCAAAAACAAGACGGTAGAGGACGCGAGGGACGCTCCCAAACGAAAAACAACAGGCTGACCCGAAGGGAATTGAAGGGGAGAGTCAAATCGGTCTTCTCCTGAGCGTTTCAAAAATCGCACGGAATCATCATCCTGGCCCGCAAATATGTAGTCCTTATTCGCGACGCGAATGTGCGCAAGCGATGTAATGTAACGCCCCGGACGAGCCGTGAAATTCCAACCTGGTGTCCGCTCACCTTCGCGCCGAAAGTTGAACAACGCACCGTTGGGTGCTGCCATCAAGAACCTGTACTGCCGATTCCGGTCATAATCAAACACCGCAACTGCTGAAAAACCGCGCGACCAGCGCTTCGGGAACCCTTTCACCTCTCGACCGAGCACATCAACGAGATGTACTTTTTGTCCGGTGGCAATTACAGCCTGGTACTTGCGATTTCGGAACAAGTCAACTTCCCAAACCGTTGGCGCCGCCATCGCATCCACCTCAAAACTCCAGACTGCAGAACCATCGCTTGCGCGAGCCACCACTGCAGGCGGTTCCCACATCAGATTCATCACTTGGTCCGTTCGGTGGTTTCTAACCGTTCCCAATCGACCGGCATCCTGTTCCCGCGAGCGGGGCCCAGAGACCGAAATGATCCGTGCATCCGCGGTGGGTGTCGGAGCCATGTTCGTGGGATCCTTCCGCCATACAATTCTATCGCCTTCTGCGTGGATTCCCCATTGTTTTCGACCTTGTTCCCACGATCCAAAATCAGCATCGACCTGGGCTTTGCTCCGCTCTTGAACCTGGCCATTTGGAAAACCGATGTCCTCCCAAACCAGTGAGTCACCTGCAGAAGAAAAAAGTTGAACGCCCGCGCGCCAGTGCGCATTCGCTCCGACCGATCGCGAAGAATCTGCCATTTCAATTCCCACCATCCAGCTGCCATTCGCTCCCTCCGCCACGATCCAACTTCCATCGGTCAGTTGCACAAGGGAATCATGCCCCATCCAAGAGGATGCCGCGGGCGCGGCACCCACCCTTGCTCGTTGCCAGGCACCCTTGGAATTGTCCGCAATGTTTGCAAACCACTGGGTCCAAAAAGGGGAAAGCGGGGCGAGCGGGGCGACCTGAGAAGCGACCCAGGAAGTGCTCATTCTTCGATCGTCCTCATTCGGCATCCAATGCCTTGATTTGAGTTCACCACTGGGCAAACGCGTCATCGTGTTTTTCCCCGGTGAACGAGGCGCCCAGTGCGCCGCCATTTCGCCAGGATTCTCTTCCCATTGGTCCAAGTCTTCCCCAATCAGCCAGCCTCCTCCCCAACGCTGCTGAGCATACCGAGACGGTACAAAAACTGGCGCTGACGAAACGAACCAAATGAACGAAGCGGAGTCCATTCCCGAGGCAAAAAGAAAGGCCGGAAGCGAATGATCCGCTTCTACAGTCATTCCCGATGGGAGCATTGCAGGATACTCCCAATGCGTGAAATGATCCGATGCCAGAGCCCCCGGGTTCAGCAATTGCCTTTGTTCAACTTTGCGATCCATGACCCACCACGCACTCAAACAACTCGCTACAACAACAATGAAGGTGGACCAAATTCTTCGATGAGCCATGCCGTGAAGTTCAGGAGATTCTACTCCAGTTTGTCCGGCCCTCGCGCGCACGTATCAACGCCGCTTTGAGGATAGCGTGTTCTGGCTTGACCAGATTGCTGTCCTCTTCTAAAATACGATTACCGATGTACCGCGCCGTGGTGAGTATTTCTCTGTCGCGCATCAAGTCTGCCATTTTCAAATCGGGAATGCCCGATTGCTGGGTTCCCATCAAATCACCCGGTCCTCGCAACTCCATGTCCACCTCTGCAAGTTCAAATCCGTCATTCGTTCTGCACATGGTTTCCAATCGGCGGCGCGCCTCTTTGGACAATTCGTCTCCGGTCATCAAAACACAATAGCTCTGCTCCCCTCCTCGTCCGACGCGACCGCGCAATTGATGCAACTGAGCCAAGCCGAAGCGCTCTGAACTCTCAATCACCATAACGCTGGCATTGGGGACATTCACACCAACCTCAATGACCGTCGTGGCAACCAAGATTTGAGACACCCCGGAGGAAAACCGCTCCATTTCAATGTCTTTGTCCTCGGGTTTCATCCGTCCGTGAACAATTCCGATGCGAAAATCCGGCAACGGGAAACGGCGAGAAAGGCTTTCGTATCCATCCATGAGGTCTTTGTAATCCATGCTGGAACTTTCCTCAATCAGCGGGTACACAACGTAAACTTGTCGACCACGAGCAATTTCATCCTCGATGAATTGAAACACCGAGAGGCGTGCGCTATCATTCCGATGCACCGTTTTTATGGCTTTTCGACCGGGTGGCATTTCATCAATCACACTAACATCCAAATCACCGTAAGCCGTCATTGCCAAGGTACGAGGAATGGGGGTTGCCGTCATGACCAGAACATGGGGAGCAGGCGAAGCTTTCGCCCAAAGCTTGCTTCGTTGGGCGACTCCAAAACGGTGCTGTTCATCAATCACGGCCAGTCCCAACCGGTGAAATTCAACGCCAGGCTCAATGAGCGCATGCGTACCAATCAGCAGATGGACTTCACCGTTTTTCAAGCCTTCCAGAATGGGGCGTCGGGCTGCCTTTTTGACGGATCCTGTGAGCAACTCAATGCGAATAGGCAGGGAACCGAGTGCCTCACGAAATGACTCAAGGTGCTGATTGGCAAGGATTTCCGTTGGTGCCATCACGCAGGCTTGATACCCATTGTCAAGTGCGAGCAGCGCTGTCAACAAAGCGACCATCGTTTTTCCGCTGCCAACGTCTCCCTGGAGCAAACGGTTCATGTGCCAACCGGTATTGAGGTCCGAACGAATCTCGCGCATCACGCGTTTTTGCGCTCCGGTCAATTCAAATCCCAAGTGATTCGAATAGAATCCGTTAAATAAATCCCCAACGTTTTCAAAACGAACCCCCGGCATATCCTGCGTTTGTTCTCTTTTTTGCATGAGAAGCTTCAACTGCAACAAGAGCAACTCTTCAAACTTCAATCGATTCCGCGCTGATTCAGCTTCGGCATGATTCTTCGGTGCATGCACCATGATCATCGCATCTGCCTTGCCCGGCATTTTCAACTCCTGCAATAAAAACGCGGGCAGTGATTCGGTCAACACCAACTCCGGGCTGACCAAGAGTAGCCGTATGACTTTCGCGAGGCCGGACGATGACAGTCCCCGATTCGATAGTTTTTCTGTGGTGCGGTAAACGGGCTGCAATCCCCTTCCGTTTCGCCTTTCAAACGACTCCTCCAATTCGATTTCGGGGTGCGGGAGGTTCCAGCGGTTCGAATATTTAGCGGGTTTTCCATAAACCACGACTTTTTGAAGGACCGGGATTTGAGCGGCCATCCATTTGGCTCCTTTGAACCAAATCAAATCCAGCACCGTTCCCGACTCGTCTTTGAACTTGGCCACCAAACGTGATCCGCGGTTGCTCGGAATTTGTTTTACGTCCGTAATGACGCCCTTCATTTGGATGGCAATGGCATCGGAAGCAATGTCTTTGACTGCGATGAAATCCGTTCGATCTTCATAGCGAAACGGTAGATGTTCGAGCAAATCGCCCGCATCATAAATGCCCAACTCAGACCGCAGCCATTCTGCCCGCTTTGGACCTATGCCTTTGATGAATTCAACGGGAGTGTCTGCTTGGAGATGTGGCATCGCG
>DLQB01000187.1 GCA_002477505.1 Flavobacteriales bacterium UBA7443 | reverse complement strand
ACTTGACCACGATATGATGTACCGACGATGGGACTTATTGGGTGAAGCCGTGATCCAATTTTTCGAAACGGGAAACTTTCCGAAGGGGCTTCCCAGAAGCCGCATTGTGGTTGATCCTTTTGATAAAACCATGCCCATTCCTTGATTGCCATTTCTTGCGTCTCCTCCCATGAAAATACCAAGTACATACCACCTCAAGCCGGCGTTTCAGCGATTGTTGACGCCATTGATGCATGCGCTCCGGAGCGCTGGTGTCACGCCCAATGCATTGTCATGGATGGCCGTTGCATGGTCGGGAGTGCTCGGCTGGATGTTTGTACTCGGCGCAACCAATCGCCACTGGTATTTCGCGATCGCCGGCGGGCTTTTGTTGCGCATGGTGCTGAATGCTTTGGACGGGATGATGGCGCGTCATTTTGAAATGACCAGCACGGGTGGCGCATACCTCAACGAGCTCGGCGATGTGGTGAGCGATGCCTTGGTCATGTGGCCGCTGGCTTTGTTGCCAGGTGTTCATGTCGGATGGGTCGGTGGTTTGCTATGGCTGGCGGCCTTGAATGAAATGACGGGGGTTTTAGGCGGATGGTTAAGAGGCGAACGGCGTTATGAAGGACCCATGGGTAAGAGCGATCGAACGCTCGTTTGGGGACTGTTTTGTTTGGTGCTTGGCGCCGGAGCAAATGTTGCGCCGTATGTGGAGAAGGGAATCGCCGTGGTCATGGTCTGCTTGGTCTTGAGTACATTTATTCGAATTCGAAAAGCAATACAGGCATGAACAAATTAATTCCGATGTGGGGAATGAGCGCTGAAATCCAATGGGTGATTTTTATCATTCTGTGCATTTTGGTCGCGAGTTCCGTTGCGTGGTTCATTTTGGGCAAGTTGAAACCCTCAAAACTGGCGACGGAGTTGCAGGTGCGGACGCGATCGTGGTGGGTGATGTGTGCCTGTTTCATAGTCACTACGCTGGTGCATCCGCTCGTCACCTTGCTCGGTTTGATGTACCTCAGCTATGCCTTGCTTCGGGAGATGTATCCGTTGCTCAACCTGGATGCACGCGAACGGAATACCGTCTTGGTCTGCTATGCTACGGTACCAATTCAATACGGGCTGGCTTATTTTGGAATGGAAACCCTTTTTCTGGCGTTCATTCCCGTGTTCATGTTTGTCTTCATCCCTTTTCTTCTAGTGGTGCGCGGAGAAACCAAAGGGATTGTTCGTTCGATTTCCTTGATGCCCTATTCGTTGATTGCTTGGGTCTACGGGATGAGTCATTTGGCATTGTTGTTTCAATTGCCCGAATATCCGGGATTCACAGCAGGGCCGGAGGGCTTGCTATTGTATCTCATATTTTTGGTGGGGATGAATGATGTCCTTCAATTTGCTTGGGGAAAGACCTTGGGGAAGCGTCCGGTCCTGCCTACGGTCAGTCCGAACAAAACATGGGAGGGATTGATAGGGGGCGTGCTTTCCATCACGCTCATTGCCGTTGCCATGCGATTCTTGACGCCACTCAATATTTGGCAGGCTGCACTCACGGGTTTTGTTACGGCGATCGCTGGTTTCATGGGCGATGCCATTGCTTCGGGCATGAAACGGGACATCGGGATTAAGAATTCGGGCCACGCGATTCCAGGGCATGGTGGCTATTTGGACCGGCTGGATGGTTTTTCAGCCGCCGCCGCTCCGTTTTTTCACCTGATCTTTTTCTTCTGCTACCATTGAATGGTGAAGTGCGATGAAGAAGATGTTGAAATCATACGAGCACAGCGATCTTAGCTTGCCTGCGCCCGCCTCTTGGAGGCGCCGGGCCATGCTTGTTTTTCTGTACAAGTTCTTCTGGCGTGCGATCCTGGGCGTGGTGATCGGACTGCGTTATCTAGGGGTGAAGAGCAATGTTCCGGACGGCCCCGTGATTTACATTGCCAACCACAACAGCCATCTGGATGCCATTTCCATGATGACGGTGGTGCCACGCCATCGGCTTCATTTGACGCATTCAGTGGCAGCGCAAGATTTCTTTGGCAATTCGTTCTTTCGCAAATGGTCCATGGAAAACTTAGTGAATGCCGTGCTAATCTCTCGCAAGCGGGGTGCCAACGATGTTGATCCGATTGAGTTTTTAGACGGTTTGCTCCGAGCTGGACGCAGCCTGATTCTATTTCCGGAAGGCACGCGCGGTGTGCCCGGCTCAATGGGAGATTTTAAGCGCGGTGTCGGCCATTTGGCTTCACGCCATCCCGGCATTCCAGTGATCCCCATTTACCTCGATGGTTTGTACCGTAACCTCCCCAAGGGCCGCGCAATGATTGTTCCTTTTGGAGGCAATTTGATCATGGGAGAACCGATGGTTTTCTCGGATGAAGACGTGGATCAAATCACTTCCCAAACGCAGAAGGCCATCGAAAACATGGCGCAACAATTGCGGGATTCCAATCGAATCTAACCACGCGTTTTGCGGCCGCGTCATCGGCTCGCGCCTCCCTTGCTTGTGCAATTCGACTACATTTGGGCGAACCTAACCCATCTACACATGTATGATTTCCGTTTTTTGAATCGGCCCATGAACCTGCTTTTGATGCTGCTGATGTGCTTTGTGGGAGGCTCCACTTTTGCGCAATCTGCTGTTGTCACAGGAACCGTTCTGGATGCGGAATTGAAATATCCCTTGCCGAGCGCTTATGTCTCGATTAGCACGGTGGATGGGCTCATGACTTCGACGGATATGGACGGCAGATTTTCGTTTGATGCGGTGCCCATTGGCCGCCATGTCGTGACGGTAAGCTTCATGGGCTATGAATCCAGGACACTCGATGGAATTGTCGTCACCAGTGGTCGACCGGTTGTCCTCGAAGTGCAAATGAGCGAAAGTGTGGTTGCGATTGAGGCAGCGGAGGTGACCGCAACCCAATCGGGGGAGGTGATGAATGAAATGGCAACCGTGAGCGCACGCGCATTCACGGTGGAAGAAACAGATCGGTATGCAGGATCACGAGGCGATCCTGCCCGAATGGCCAGCAACTTTGCAGGTGTGCAGGGTGCCGACGACAGCCGGAATGACATCGTAGTCAGGGGCAACAGTCCCAGTGGGGTTTTGTGGCGCATTGAAGGCGTTGACCTGCCCAATCCCAACCACTTTTCCGTGCCGGGTACAGGAGGCGGTCCGGTAGCCATCGTCAATAACAAGACACTGGCGAATTCGGATTTTTTCACGGCGGCATTTCCCGCTGAATTTGGAAACAGCACGGCTGCTGTATTCGACTTGAAATTGCGCAACGGTAACCAGGACCATTGGCACGGTAGTGCTCAACTCGGATTTCTCGGCACGGAAGTTCTCGCCGAAGGGCCACTCAACCGGGACAAACGGTCGAGTCTGTTGGTGAATTATCGGTATTCGACCGCATCCATTTTCTCTGCGGTGGGCATTGATATAGGTACCAGTGCCGTGCCCAAATACCAGGACGGAAGTTTCAAGCTCTTCACGCCTACCAAAGGCGGTGGTTCCCTCTCATTTTGGGGCATTGGAGGAAACAGCAGCGTGGACATCTTGATTTCAGACCAACTTGCTCCGGAGCGCAACATCTATGGAGACAATGATCGGGACCAGTACTTTCGAACGGGCATGGGCATGGTGGGGGTCACCCAAACCCAACCCGTGAACAATAAAATGTACATCAAATCCACGTTGGCTGTGAGCCGTGATCGCCAAGACAGCGACCACGATTATGTCACACGCGATCTCGTGGGTGATGCATATGAAAATGTTCAGACGAGTCCGCTGATGTCCTACGGTTTTGTCAAGGACCGGGTGTCGCTTGCGGTGCACGCCAATCGAAAGCTGACAACAGACAAAGGCACAGCGACCCTTCGCTTTGGGGTGAACGCCGACGCGATGATGTGGTCCTTCCAAGACAGCATGCGGTCGTTCATTTCGGTGCCAGATTCGATCGGTCCGGATTCGTTGGGCGATTGGAACCGACGCTGGGATGCCGACATGAATAGCGCTTTGATTCAACCCTTTGTTCAATTGAAACGCCGTCCGAACGATGCCTTGACCTGGACCGCAGGAGTGCATGCGATGATGGACACGCGCAGCGGCGCAGCTTCTTGGTTTGAACCAAGGTTGGGCCTGCAATGGATTTCCAAAGGAGGAACGGTCTGGTCTGCAGGCTCGGGATTGCACAGCCAACTCCAATCGTCTTACCTCTACGCTTCGGCTACGAATGCATCGTCGTCTGGACCGCTGAACATGCCCAATCAAAACTTGGGGTTCACCCGCAGCGTGCACAACGTTATTGGGATGACCGAACGATTGACCGATTTGTGGACGTTGAAACTGGAAGCATATCACCAGCACCTCTTTGATATTCCAGTTGCCGATTTGACTACCCAGTGGGGAGCGAACAACGGCAGCTATTCGTTGATCAACGCAGGAGGTGGATTCTCTCGTTTGTTCCCTGATACCCTGGAGAATGCTGGCACGGGCAGAAATGTGGGAATGGAAATGACCCTGAGTCGCGCCTTCCGAGAGGGATGGTTTGTGTTGCTCACCGCGAGCATATTCGATGCACAGTACAAAGGGGCAGATGGTGTCAGCCGGAATACGGACTTCAACGGGAGGTACGCGTGGAATTTCTTGGCGAGCAAGGAATGGAATTTGTCTGAGACGTTCGCTCTCGTCACGGGCCTCAAAGCAACCATGGCTGGTGGCCGGTGGTATGGACCTGTTGACGAAGACGCCTCCCAAGCGCAGCGTGAAATCATCTACGTGGATGGCGATCGCAATACCGAGCAGTTTGACGATTATTTCCGCCTCGATCTCAAAACAAACCTCACGTGGAACCGTCCAGAAACGACCCACGAGTTGGGCATTGATTTCGTGAACATATTGAATACGGAGAACATCCTAAAGCTTACCTATGCTCCGGATGAAATGGACATCAACGATCCAAATTACAGCTCAGTGCGAGAAGAATACCAATTGGGCTTCCTGCC
>DLQB01000135.1 GCA_002477505.1 Flavobacteriales bacterium UBA7443 | reverse complement strand
ACACTCAAGCGCTGCTGTCCCGCCTCCTGCAATATCTCCCCTTTCGCAAACCGCTGCACTTTGATCATGGGATAAATGTACACGAGAGAAAAGAAACACTATCCAGTGTACCTTGGCCCAATGCGCCAACTCCTCCCTCTAATTTGCCTTTTTGCTCCCCTCATTTTCGTCTGCTGTTCTCCAGACGAACTCACGAACGAATTGGCTGGATACGCTGCTACCACAACTCCGTGCCCCTCCATCGAATCGCGACCATCTTCTTCGATAGCTGATCAGGCAACTGCTGCGGGAATCACCGATTCTACCAAAACCTACGCCTACGTGCTCGAAGAAGGGGAAGAAGCGATTTTCACTCGGGCTTGGCTGAGCCAAAACAGCCAGAAAACAATTGATATTCAGTACTTTATTTTCTCCTTGGACAACGTCGGTATCATTGCGCTCGACTACCTCTTGCGTGCTGCGGATCGAGGTGTAAAAATCCGAATGCTTGTGGACGATATCATGCTCGATGTGGCGGAATCCGATGTTCTTGCATTGAATGCTCACCCCAATCTCGAGATCCGTATTTACAACGCCAATCCCGGTAAAAATGGGTTTCAGCAAGCCCTCCATGCCGCGACTGATTTCAAGGGATTCAATCAGCGAATGCACAACAAAACATTCATTGCAGACGGAAGCGTCGCCATTACGGGTGGACGCAACATTGCTGATGAATATTTCGATTACGACCAAGAATACAATTTTCGGGATCGCGATGTGATGCTCATTGGAGTAGGTGCGGACAGCATCCAACAATCATTCGATTCATTTTGGGAGCACCCATTGGCGATGACCATCACTGGCCACGACGAATCGGATTCCCAGGGCAACGATGAATTGTACCGACGCATCCATGCTTACGCTTGCGATACCGAAAATTTCTGGCCCGAAATTCGAGCACTCATCAACGGCATACCGGAAGCCATTCCACGGCTGCAAGCCGCAGGAAAACTGCATGCAGTGGAGGAGTTTTCCTTTGTCTCCGATGTGCCTGGAAAAAATGAATCCCCAGGCTTTACAGGTGGAGGCAAGAGCACGGATGCGCTTCTGCAGTTGGTGCAGCAAGCGAAGGAATCCGTAATGATCCAAAGCCCATACCTCGTGCTCACAGAAATGGGCCTGGACTTGTTTCAGGCAGCAGTGGAGCGGGGCGTAGACGTCACAATCCTCACGAACAGCTTAAGCTCCACCGACAACCTGGAAGCTTTCAATGGTTACCAGCGCATCCGCTCCGAATTGCTTGCAGCTGGCGTGCACGTGTATGAATACCGGCCGGATGCCGCGATTCGAAAACGATTGATTACCGCTGAAAAACAAAAAGAACTCGACTATATGCCGACGTTTGGACTGCACGCAAAATCCATGGTGGTCGACCACCGCACAACGGTGATCGGCACCTTCAATTTGGATCCGAGAAGTGCCAATCTCAACACGGAATGCATTGCCATCATGACCTCAGCAGCGATGGCGCTTCAGGTAGAGGCATTGATGGTCGAGGAACTTTCGCCAGCGAACGCGTGGCAGACGACTGCTCGCTTCAATCCTGATTCAGAAGCAACTGCTTGGAAACGCCTCAAAACGTGGACGAGGGGAATGGTGCCCGCTTCAATTCTTTAACCCTCATTCCGGCGAACCGGCGGGATCCTCTTCTGAAGGCAAGTCCAACAGTCGATCACTCTCATCGTGATCCAGCGTCCCCACCTTGCGGAGCTTACTCTCCATGACGTTGGTGCGGGTATTGCGCAAATCCTCCAGGGAACGCTTGGCGGTGGAGAGCTGCTTGTCGACGAGCTCGAGCTTGCTCGAAAACTTCCCGAACTCCGTCTTCACCGCTTCCAAAATTTTCCAAACCTCGCTGCTTCGTTTGGTCACGGCCAGTGTACGGAAACCCATTTGCAAACTATTGAGAAGCGCAGACATCGTGGTCGGTCCCGTGATGGTGATGCGGTGCTTACGCTGCAGCGTTTCAAACAACCCAGGATGTCGTAGGACCTCAGCGTACAGGCTCTCGATGGGCAAGAACATGATGCCGAAATCTGTTGTATGCGGCGATTCAATGTACTTCTCTGAAATGTCCTTCGCGAACTTCTCAATGGTCGATGTCAGGGCCTTCTCTGCTGCGGCAATCCCTTCCAAATCTCCAGCCTCACGGGCATCCAACAAGTTTTCATATCCCTGCAACGGAAACTTGGAATCGATGGGCAGCCAGACGCTATCATCGTCTGAATTGCCTGGCATACGAATGGCAAACTCCACACGCTCACTGCTGCCCGGGCGTGTGGCGATGTTTTCCTCGTACTGCTCCAAAGGCAAAAGCTGTTCGATGATGTTTGCCAATTGATACTCCCCAAGAATCCCTTTGGTTTTCACATTGGTCAGGACCTTTTTCAAATCACCCACCCCGCTCGCCAGGTTTTGCATTTCCCCGAGTCCTTTGTGCACCAGTTCTAGCCTCTCACTGACGATTTTGAAACTTTCGCCCAAGCGTTTCTCGAGTGTGTCTTGCAGCTTTTCGTCGACCGTCTTGCGCATTTCTTCCAAGCGCTTTCCATTGTCCTCTCGGATGTCTTTCAGCTGTTTTTCAACCGCACCCCTCACGTCTTTGAGCGCCTCCAAGGATTGTTTGTTCTGCGACTCCAGTTGTTTCACCAAATCACCAAACTGGAGGCGCAAGGTGGCAGATTGCTCTTTGGAATTCTCTTCCATCTTTTTTTCAAAAGCCTCCTGAAGTTTTCGCTGTTCTTCCCGTTGCGCTTGAGCCTGCTCCGCTGATTCTTTTCGATTTCGCGCAAATTCATCCCGCATCGATTCGGACAAAGCCTTTAAATTCTCATCCGAATGGCCTTCGCCACCTCCGAGCTTATTGCGCATACCGAGTAGGAGAAAACACGCGACGCCAGCAAGAACGGCGGCTAAAGCAGCAAGTACAATGAGCATGAAATGGAAGCAGTTGGTGGAAATGGACGCATTCAAAACTACAAATGAAATGGGCAACCGCTGCTTTTTTCCGTGGGTTTGGGATTCGAATGCTGGTAAAAGAAGTTGGTGTGCTGGACCACTTCATTGTCAAACTCGCGGTGGAATTGTGGGGTCTGCGATGCCGAAATTGGAGGCGAAAGCCAAGACCAATCCCCTTTCACATCCCTGTCTTTGCGCTCTTCCGCCTTGCAAAATGCTTCAAATTGCTCGCCCAAGGCATGGTGATCGCCAACGGTAACCCCGGCTTGATCAAAACTATGCAAAACGGCACGGTTCAGCTCCACCAACGCCCGGTCTCTCCACAACGTACGGTTGGATGAATCATCAAGCCCCATCACTTTCGCGACACTCGGCAAAACGTTGTAACGGTGCTGGTCCGCGAGGTTGCGCGCACCAATCTCGGTTCCCATGTAATAACCATTAAACGGCGCAAAAGGATAAACAATGCCCCCAATCTTCATGGCCATATCGGCCAGTAACGGCACGGCGTACCACTTCAAGTTCAATGCGTCAAAACTGGACATTTCGGGATGGGTCAAATGCACTTCTTGAAACAAGTCAGGCTGTTCCTTGAATACTTCTTGAATCCGCGTTCGTTGGCCTTCAAGGATGAATTGCCAGGGCAGCGGGGTAAAAGGAGTTTGAGTCGAGGGCTTCCATCCTTGCGCCAGGCATGCATCGGTCAATGCAAGGGAATCCGGGTCACCGAGTACCCGGCCATCGTCCAATCGAAATCCCGCGTACCGCGTCAATTGGTGATTGTCAATGCGAACGGCATCCGCACTCCCCGGGCGGCGCGGAGCGAAAACACTGATGATGCTTTTGATGCGGCCGCCATTGAAGGCATCCTTGAGGTGCCTTTTCAGCGCACCTGTGATGGCATCTGTGGCATCATCTTCAGTGTGCAATGTGCGCAAATCGCGCACTTCAAGGGAGCGCCAAAGGTGGCGACCAATGCATCGATTGCTGTTACGCCAGGCCAGACGGGCACCGAATTGGAGCTCCTCTGCGGTGTGCGTGTATGTCCCAGATTGCTCAATTTCGTCGGAAATTGCACGAAGGCGTGATTCCATCCCTCCGACTCTGTCCAACGCTTGATGCGCATTCTTGTCAGACGCCATGGAATCAAGAAAACCCTGAGCCTCTGCTCGTAAATGGGATTGGGGTTCCGGCTGTGGCTTTCCACTCATGTCCTTCATGTCGTTAAAAACAGAAGCATCCGCAGAATGTTTGCCTTCAATCAAGGAATGATTTTTAGGTGGCATTTGCTGGTTAATTCAAATCAGTTGTAGGGAAGACTCGAAAGTAAAAAGATGATTGAGTAGTGCCCATCACCCCTTGACTTGGATCATCGCCGCCACCTCCTTGGCCTTGTCCACCAACTCCATGACATCACAGTCCTTTTGGTCAAAGGCCAGCGCAACCGCCATGCGTCGGTAGGGCCGAAGGGTTGGCTTACCGAAAATGCGAAAATCCGTGCCGGTAATAGCCGCAGCTTTGGAAAGGCCTGTAAAATGGGGCTGGTTCTCCGCCCGTTCATCCGACTGCGCATCTACAGGCGCAAGCACGACCGCACTGGCGCCATTCCGTTGGTGCTCGATCGCCGGCACCGGCAAACCCAGGATTGCACGGGCGTGCAATTCAAATTCGGAAAAATTTTGGGTACGCCCCAAGGTTACCATACCCGTGTCATGCGGTCGGGGAGAAAGCTCTGAGAAATAGACCGTTGCGGGCTCCTCCTCATTCGCCCGTTTGACAAAAAACTCAACACCCCAAATGCCGCTGCCTCCCAGTGCATCCGTTACCACAGCGGCCATTTCCTGGGCCGTGCCCAGTGCAGATGGTTCCATTGCCGCCGGCTGCCAGCTCTCTTGGTAATCTCCTCGTTCTTGCCGATGGCCAATCGGCGGGCAAAACAAGGTTTCTCCATTGTCCTGAGTCAAAGTCAGCAAAGTGATCTCGTAATCGAATTCAATGAATGATTCTACAATGACCTCTGCCAAATCGCCCCGAGATCCCTCAAGGGCAAACTGCCAAGCTTTTTCGACGTCATCCATTGAGCGAATGACCGATTGGCCTTTCCCAGAACTCGACATCAACGGTTTGACAACACACGGCATGCCCACTGCTTCTGTTCCTTCTTTGAGCGTTTCAAATGACGTGGCATATCGGTACGGAGCTGTTTTTAGCCCCAAATCTTGTGCGGCCAGATCTCGGATCGCCCGGCGGTTCATCGTATAGTTTGCGGCACGGGCCGATGGCACCACCTGAATTCCACGGGCTTCATAATCGTAGAACCGTTCGGTGCGAATCGACTCCACTTCAGGCACGACGATATCAGGGCGGTGTTTCGCGACAACGGTATCCAGGGCATCGCCGTCGAGCATATTGATCACCTCGCATTCCTGTGCCACCTGCATCGCCGGCGCATCAGCATATGCATCGACCGCGACCACATATTGGCCCAATCGTTGAAAGGCAATCACCAATTCCTTCCCGAGCTCACCTGAACCCAGCAGTAAAACTTTCTTTCGCATGGGGGAAAGTTAGCACGGAATTGCGGGGCAAATGGTTTGCGTTTTTCACAAGTCCTTGGCCATGCTCGATTTGATTTTGCTTAAATTCGAGAAAAATCAAACCATGACTCACTTTTCATCCTCGCCGTTTCGGGTGACCATTGCTTTCGTCATTTTGGTGATTTCCGCGCAAGGATTGGCCGCGCAAGAAGATTGCATCGATCCGAGTTTAATCGACCCCACTGCATTTTGCCCGTTCATCTACGCACCGGTATGTGGCTGCAATAACGTGACCTATGACAATTCATGTTTGGCCCAGGTGATTGATGGAGTGACTTCCTGGACATCGGGTCCCTGTTCAAATGGCGACAACATTCCGCCTTCCCTCAACGTACCGGATAACTTGGTCGTTGAGTGCGGCGACTCATTCGAATTTGAAGCGGCAACTGCCAGTGACAATAGTGGATCGGTAGAATTAACCGAATCCACGCAATCCATTTCTGGACCGTGCGCTGGCACCGTGAGTTACATTCGCACGTTCACAGCCACCGATCCCTCCGGAAATTCTACCTCGGATACCCAACAAATCGAAGTCGTGGATACCACACCGCCCGTCATCATCGACCCACCCATGGACATGACCATCGGCTGCTCAGATCCGATGGAAGCTGAAGCAACCATGTTTGATTGGGCTGACTCGTTTGCAGGTGCCACAGCCGAAGATGCATGCAATACGGTGACTTGGAGCAATGATTTTGACGCCATCCCTTGGGTTACATGCGAGGAAACCCTTCTTGTGACCGTATCATTCATGGCCACTGACGGATGCGGAAACAGCGTCAGCCAGACGGCAACGTTAACCATTCAACCCAATCTAATCGATGTGGAACCCTGCACGGATTTGGCCGGGGTTGACTTCGGATTTTGTGATATGGTCATGGGCGTTGGCATCATCAACGGCAATTGCTCTTCCATCAGCGGCTGCGGTGCGCAAGTAGGGGCTATCAATTACGCTGAGGCATTGTACGATTCCATGGATGATTGCATGCTAGCCTGTCCGATCATTGAATACGGAGGGTGTACGTATACTTATGCCTGCAATTACGACCCCAACGCCGCTTTTGAAGACGGATCATGCTTGTTCCCACCCGAACATTGTCCATTGAATCCCGAGACACCCGG
>DLQB01000064.1:461-14296 GCA_002477505.1 Flavobacteriales bacterium UBA7443 | reverse complement strand
AGAAGGCGAGGTTGGGTTTTTGAAAGAATACCGCCGAACCAATGTCGCAATGACGCGGGCAAAGCACCACCTGCTCATGATCGGCGATGGCGCCACGTTGGGCAGTGATTCGTTCTACCGCCAACTCATTGAGCGCGCAGAAGAATCCCGGGCATATTTCAGCGCTTGGGAATGGCTTTACGCTTCCTGAAGTACTTCTGGCTCCGCTGCGTTGGATGTGAATGAACCTTCAGGAGCGCCTTCCACGGCATGGGATCCGCCTTCTTCTTCCAGTGGAAAGACTTCGGTGATTTTTTGGAAAACCACAGACGGAATCACGAATCCAAGTCCAACGTTCGACATGTGCTTCTGAACCTTGTCGTAAGCATCACGCACATCGCTAGCGGAGAGCAATACGTGCTGATAGGATTCTTTTTCGACCCCTTTTTGCTCATCAAGGCTGGTCAATGCAATCTTCACTTTGAACCACTTGTCGGCATCGTCAAATCGAATGACCTCGGACAGATTGGATTTGGTGATTTGAACAATTTCGAAAGGACGAATGCCTTCGTTCTCGCAGATTCCCGTCATGCGCGATTCAGCCTCCGTGTAGTTATAAGCATCCAGCACGAAGGATTCTGTGGCTTTAACTTCGGCACCTTCAGCATCGTGGCGGACGTACTTGACCTTGCAAGTGAACCAGTGTTTTGTCATGGGATAAAAATACTTTCAGATGACCAACTAATGGTTGGATGTGGCTGGTGTTTCGACGAACATTGAATTCACAATCGGCATTCAAAAAGAAGTCATGGGAGATCAAAACGATGCCCATTGGTGAATTAATTTCAACCCGAGATGAAAGACGAATACAGGCACAAAGGCCAGCGAAGGAAGATGATTGATGAGCTGCGGGCTCTCGGAATCGTGAATGAAGAAGTTTTGGATGCGATCGACAGGGTTCCGCGGCATTTTTTCCTGTCTTCCGCTTTTGAGCAATTTGCCTACCAGAATAAGGCCTTTCAAATTGGCTCCGGCCAAACGATTAGCAAACCACATACGGTGGCCAAACAGACTGAATTGCTTCAGCTGAGCGCCGGTGAAAAAGTGCTTGAAATTGGAACGGGTAGTGGTTACCAATGCGCTGTACTGTGCGCCATGGGCTACAAGGTCTTTTCGATCGAACGTCAGCGAAATCTCTTTGAAAAAGCCCAGCCATTGCTCGCTGCGATGGGGTTTAAGCCTGACCTGTTTTACGGAGATGGCTACAAGGGTAAGGCTGTATTTGCTCCTTTTGATGGGATCATCGTCACGTGTGGTGCACCTGAAGTACCTGAGGCGTTGTTGAAGCAACTGAAAATAGGGGGGCGATTGGTCATTCCGGTTGGAGAGGGAGCTACCCAGCGAATGTTCACCCTGACCCGCACGACTGAAGCCGATTTTGTTCGTGAAGAACACGGGGATTTTGCGTTCGTGCCTATGCTTGCCTCCCGCGCGCAGGACAAATGATTCAGATTACATCGTCCACAGATCCAAGTCCTTCGCGAATCAGCATTGGAGCATCTCCCGTGCAGTCCAAAATGGTGGAAGCATCGAGTTTGCCATAACCACCATCGATTACCGCGTCCACGGAAGTGCCAAAGCGTTCTGCAATGAGCTCAGGGTCGGTTGTGTATTCTTGGATCTCATTCGTATCTCGAACGGAACTCACGACCAATGGCAACCCTAACTCCTGCACAAGCGCGCTGAAAATTCGGTTGTTGGGCACTCGGATTCCGATGGATTTTCGCTTGCCTGTAAACCACTTAGGAACGTTGTTGTTGGCAGGGACGATGAAGGTGTACGGCCCTGGAAAGGCACGTTTCATAGCCTTGAAGGTCGCACTACTCAACGGTCGCGTGTACAAGGACAATTGACTCAAATCGGAACAGCCAATGCTGAATCGTGCGGTCTTCAGCGGGATGTTTTTGAGTCGAGCGATGCGCTCCAGTCCTTTCGACGAACCCAACAAGCAAGCCATACTGTACACGGTATCCGTGGGTACTATGATGACGGCGTCGCGCTCCAACATACCACAGATTTGTCGGATTTTTCGTTCATCCGGATTGTCCGGGTGAATGCGCAAAAGCATTAGCCCTTGGCTTTAGCGTGATCGGCCAAGAATTGGGCCAATCCGCTGTCGGTCAGGGGGTGCTTGAGCAAGCCCATGATGGCGCTGAGCGGACCCGTCATGATGTCGGCACCGATTTCTGCGCACTCAATGATGTGCATGGTGTGCCGGACACTTGCGGCGAGGATTTCAGTGCCGTAATCGTAGTTGTCATAAATGACACGGATTTTCTCAATCAACTGCAAGCCATCGCTGCTGATGTCGTCGAGTCGACCTACGAAAGGACTCACATAACTGGCACCTGCTTTTGCCGCGAGTAACGCTTGGCCCGCAGAGAAGATGAGCGTGCAGTTGGTGCGGATGCCGTGGTCTGTAAACCAGCGAATGGCACGGATGCCATCTGCCGTTGCGGGCACTTTGACCACGATGTTTGCATGCAGGTCGGCCAAAATTCGGCCTTCTGCAATCATCCCTTCGAATTCTGTTGAGATGACCTCGGCGCTCACGTCGCCGTCGACGATTTCGCAAATGGCGACATAGTGCGCCTTAACAGCGGCGTCTCCGGAGATGCCTTCCTTCGCCATGAGCGATGGGTTGGTGGTTACTCCGTCCAATACGCCAAGGGCTTGGGCTTCTCGAATTTGTTCGAGGTTGGCCGTGTCAATGAAAAATTTCATGCCGCAAAATTAGCAATTTGAATTGTTTTGATGGCCTTGCATCGGAACGTATCTTGAGGTCAAACAAAGGAAAATGTCCCATTGGAGCCCCGAAGAAATTGCACAGTTCAAAGAAAAGGTTCAGCAAAAGTTGGCCCAACTCGATGAGCGCATTATCGAATACAGGGAATTGACCAAGCCTATTCCGCCTGAAAATGCCATTGGAAGAGTCAGCCGAATGGACGCCATCAACAACCGCAGCGTCAACCAGGCTGCGCTTCGACAAGTTGAGAAACAGCACAAAAATCTACTTCGTGCATTGGATCGATTGAAGGAAGATCGCTTTGGCTTGTGCCACAACTGCGGAGATCGGATTCCAATGGGCCGCATTCTTTTGGTGCCTGGAGCGACACGTTGCGTGCGCTGTGCGGATTGAGTCTATTTGTGAACAACTCTTTTCTTTTGTTGGAAACCTGAGATACGAACCGCTGAATCCGTCCGTTAACAATGACGCGAGGCGCACGCGAAGCGTTAATTTTGCGGGCGCAAGCGCACGAAACCTATTTCTCAGTTGACCTCCGTTTTTTCACCATTTCCAAAGCCCCTTATGCCCTTCGCTCTTGCTGCGGCTGTGCTTTTTTCTGTCACGGGGTGCATTGAATCATGGGAGGGCGAACCGTTCGTTTTGCACGTGGAGTCCATGGCCATCGTTACCGACGAAACGGAAGGCACTGCATCGAGCCGCATCGAAGAGGTTTGGGTGTATTCATCAACCGACGTTTTGGGCGCTTTCCCCCTTCCTGCAGACATTCCACTTTCACCAGATGCCTTGGGTTCAAGCCCTGAATTGGTCTTATCAGCGGGCATCCGTGCGAATGCGATTTCTTCCACGCGGCAACCTTATCCGTTTTACGATGCCTACACGTATGCACCTGCCCTTGAATTCGGTGGCAGGGATACGCTCAACTTGGAACTCGGGTATACGGAGTTAGCGCAAGTCATCAATGCGGAAGACTTTGAAACGTCCAATCGGTTTGAAGAATCGTCGACCAGTACAGCTGCAATTGCCCGAACGGAAAATCCCAATTGGGTGCTAGAAGGAGACGGAAGCGGATTGATTCGATTGACCGCAAGTGAGGCCGTATTGACTTCGAATACCAATGAGCAGCAATTCAATTTGACCACCGCTGGACCGGTGTGGTTGGAATTGGATTATGCGTGTGATCAGCCTTTTTGGATTGGCCTGAAGGTGGCCAATGCAGAAACGGCTCAGCGTTATCCCATTCTCTTGTTGAAGTCGACGGAGATGAGTCCCAACAAAATCTACTTGGACCTGGGCCCAATGGTCAGAAGCACTCCGGATGCTACCCAGTATGAAATTCTTCTGGATGCGATTTATGACGGCTCTCAGGATACGACGACTGTGATCGTCGATAATTTTAAGTTGGTACGGTATCCATGAACAAACGCCTGCTCACCGCCGCTTATGTGATTTCAGATTGGTTTTCTGCGGTCATTTCATGGACGGTGCTTTATGTGTTTAGGAAGGTAGTGATTGAGGAGAGCGGTGTGCCTGATGGGCTTGAAATCCTCGCGGATCGTCAGTACTTGTTGGGATTGGCGATCATTCCGCTGTTCTGGCTCATTCTTCATGGAATGGCCGGGATGTTCTCCAAACCGCTCAAACGTCACCGTATTTTGGAGGTAGGTCAGGTCACATGGACCACAGCGCTCGGTGTGCTGGTTATTTTCTTTGGTCTTTTGCTCGATGACAACATCCAAAGTTATCGGCAGTACTATGCCTCATTGAGTGCGCTTACGGCCTGCCACTGGACACTGACCTTATTCGGGCGTTTCGTCATAACCACACGAACCGTGAAGAAAATTCACACGGGCAAATGGAGCTTTCCAACCTTGGTCATCGGTGGGAATGACCGAGCCGTGCGGATGTATGAAGAGATCAAGGGGCTGCGAAAAGAGGCGGGATATCGATTCGTTGGATTCATTCAGGTGAATGGAGTGGACACTGCATTGAGCCGATACCTCACCAACCTGGGCAAGGTGTCCGAAATCAAGCAGGTGATCGAGCAGAATCAAATCGAAGAGGTGATCATTGCCATTGGAGGAGATGACCGTCATAACCTTGAAGCGATTCTCAATGCATTGGAAGGCACCCCCGCTGAAATCAGAATCATCCCAGATATTTATGACATCTTGAGTGGATCCGTTCGGATGTCCAGCATTTACGGTGCTCCTCTGATTGAAATTGACCGCGAAATCATGCCGCAGTGGCAACGCTCAATCAAGCGCTTATTGGATTGGACCGTGAGCATTTTTGCATTGATCTTGTTGAGCCCTGTTTTTGTAGTAATCGGTCTGCTGGTCAAGGCGACCAGTCCGGGGCCGGTATTTTATCTCCAAGAGCGAATCGGGCGCCACGGTAAACCGTTTCAAATCATCAAGTTCAGGACGATGCATGTGAACGCCGAGACAGCGGGGCCGCAATTGAGCCGTGACGATGATCCTCGAATCACTCCCGTTGGGCGGTTTTTGCGCAAATCCCGTTTGGATGAATTCCCACAATTCTTCAATGTGCTTTTGGGCGATATGGCACTCGTGGGACCAAGGCCTGAACGAGCGCATTTTATTTCACAGATCATGGAACGGGCGCCGCACTACCATCATTTGCAGAAGGTTCGGCCGGGGATAACTTCATGGGGCCAGGTCAAGTATGGGTATGCCGAAAATGTGGATGAAATGATTCAACGGCTTCGTTTCGACTTGATCTACATCGAAAACATGAGCATTGCCTTGGACATCAAAATTCTTTTCTACACAGTCCTAACCGTGCTTCGAGGACGAGGAAAGTAGTTTTAGTCGACGATGTAATTTATTTGAGCGATATTTACAGGGATGATGAAGCGCGCTTCAAATTTCCTGTCGCACGTGGTGCACGGTCATAATGCTGTGCAGTTCTTTTCATGTTTCTTGGCCTGTTTTTCGCTGCATTTTATGCAGTTGACGCTTTGCGCGCAGGAGGGTGCAGGGGACCAATCGCAATCCGTCGTTTGGCAGCGCTCGCATGCGCTGATGATTGAGAATATGGGCTTCTACCTCGATGGAGCCGTTGAGGTGGATATGGAAGTGGGCCAAGTGCAATGGAAAACGTCAGAGGCGGCGGTGTTCCGACGGTTGGAGCGGATTGTTCAAGAAGTTGCAAGCCTGCAGGCTCTTCCTGCTCCATGGACAAGAGGAGGCTTTTCAAATGAGATCAAAGAACTCATCGGTCATGTTGGCTCCTTGGATTACCGGGATCTGCGCCGTTGGAGAATGGCGGAAAATTTGTCGGAGAAAGAACAATGGTATGTCTTGGTTCAAAGCGGCTTGGATGAGTTGAAAATGCAATTGGCCATGGAATTGAACTACCGGGTGAATGCCGCATTGTATGCGTCATTGAAAGCAATGTTTGCGGAAGAGGGAATTGAATCCATGGAAGTTTCAGAAACGGATTGGTTGAATCTTGATCCGAGCGCAGCACTGCCTTCCTTGGCGTTGGAGTTCTCAGCAGCTTCCTCGGGGGATTTGTCTGGCGAAGATCGTTCGGTCTGGCCACAGCCGGAATCACCCGACTTGGCCTATTGGATGGAGCGGATTTTATTCTTGCTGGAAGGTCAGGAAAGGCGTATCATGGCGTTGGAATCATTCGATTCTGCTGCAAGTGGCATTGCTTCGCTTAGGCCCGTTGCATCGGATCCTTCCCTGGGTCAATTGCGATTGCCACAAGTGGTGGATATTCAATTTGCCTCGGGCTCAGCCTCGATGGATTTGAGCGCGCAGCTCCAATTGAATGAAGTGATGGATTTACTGTGTCGCCATCCACAGATTCGTGTGGTGTGCACTGGACATGCAGACGCCACGGGAACACGTTCGCACAACCATGGATTGTCCAAGCAAAGGGCTAGAGCGGCGAGGGATTACATCTTGCAGAGTGGTTTGGCTGCGGAACGGGTGCTGTTGAATTACTTTGGAGAAGAACGCATGAGTTCAAACGATGCACGGGATCGCCGCGTTGAGATTCGCTTTTATGTGGAATGACGAAAGCTGTGTGCCATCTTTGCAGCACACGCATCATCATGAAGATTATTTGCATCGGCCGCAATTACGCAGAACACGCCAAAGAGTTGGGAAACGCGATTCCAACGGAGCCGCTGTTTTTTCTCAAACCAGACAGTGCGGTCTTGGCTCACCGTCATCCTTTTTACATTCCGGCTTGGACCCAGGAAGTGCACCATGAGGTCGAATTGTTGATTCGCATCTGTCGGAATGGCAAAGCCATCCAACCGGAATTTGCGCACCGTTACTTTGATGCCCTTTCGTTGGGCATTGATTTCACCGCCCGGGACGTTCAGGCCGAGGCGAAAGCCAAGGGCCACCCATGGGAGAAGGCCAAAGCTTTTGACGGCTCTGCGGTGATTAGCAAAAAATGGATTTTGACAGATTCGCTTGATTCCGGATGGGAATCCATTCCGTTTCATTTGAATAAAAATGGAGCGATGGTCCAGTCTGGGTGCGCTTTGGACATGATTCATCACGTGCACAATCTCATCGCCCACGTTTCCCAATACATGACCTTGAAAATGGGTGATGTGATTTTTACGGGGACTCCTTCCGGCGTTGGAATGATTGAGGATGGTGACGTTTTAGAAGGATTTCTCAATGAAGAATCCATGTTTCGCGTCAACGTGCACGGCACATGAGGCCCATCTTGTTTTTTATCGGTTACATGGGCGTGGGCAAATCTCACGCTGCAAGTCGATTGGCTTCGTTAACAGGGCTCGATGCGCTGGATTTAGACGCGGCTGTGGAGGCGTCGGAGGGGGCTACGGTTGCCCAATTGTTTCAAAGTGCTGGGGAGTCAGCTTTTCGGATCGCCGAGTTGCGTGAGTTGAAAGGAGCTGTGCAGCATGAGGATGTGCAAATTGTGGCCTGTGGCGGTGGAACGCCCAGCATTCCGGGCGCATTGGATTGGATGAAATCCCACGGGCATGTGATTCACTTGAACCTTCCTTTTGAGGTCATCCTTTCGCGCTTGATGGATTCCAGAAACGAGCAGCAACGTCCCTTGCTATACCGTGCCGATGGAATGGCCAAATCGGCTGCAGAATTGAGCTCGCATTGGCAATCACGAGCGTTGCACTACGCGGAGGCTGACGAGGTTCTGAACCACACGCCAGAAACGAGTGATTTTCAACGCTGGGCGAAAATGCTCATGTGATTTTGATCCAAAGCGCTTCGTTCAATCCGTCAGGATTGCCTCATCGGCATCGCTCCAAGTATCTCCGATGGTCACGTCGATGTGCTCTTTGAGGTTGGTGCTCAAACTCAGTCCGCAAAAATCAGCGCGAATGGGAAACGAGCGATGGATGCGATCCACCAATACAGCTGTGGCCACGCGCTTAGGACCCGCACTGAGGATGTGATGCACGGCGTACATGAGCGTTTTTCCAGAATTGAGAACATCATCGATGATGACGATTTGCTCGCCCGACAGCTGCTTCAAATCGGAACTAAGGGCAATGGCTTGCTCTAGAGGCGCCGATTTCTTGAGCTTTAGCGTACTCATCTCAATTTCGATGGAACAAATGGTTTTCAATACGTTTCCAATTCGTTGGCCAACGGGTTCGCCATTGCCGGCGATGCAAATGAGGTGAATCTTCTTGGCAAGAATGAATTCCTCGGCGATTTGCCGCGCGATGCGTTGAATTTTCCGTTCGATTTGATCGGACTCGAGAATGCGTGTTGAAGTCATGCGTCTAAGGTCGATGCTTTCAAGGTCTTTTCAAAAACGGCGATGGCTTCTACGTGAGCCGTGTGCGGAAATTGGTCCACGAGTTTAAGTCGTTTGAGCTCGTAACCGAATTCCCGCAAGATGACAATGTCTCTCGCCTGTGTTGCGGGGTTGCATGAGACATAAACAATTCTGGGGGCGCCCATTCGGATTACTTTTCGGAGGGATTTCGGGGAGATTCCAGCCCGAGGAGGGTCCAATACAATGGATTGAATTCGGCCCTTGTACTCGGGGTATTCCAGTAGGAATTTTCCGACATCGGCTGCGTGAAACTCGATGTTGTCCGTGCCGTTGTTGCGGGCACTTTTCCGGGCGTCTTCGATGGCTTGTTCGACAATGTCTACGCCAATGATGGGCTTTCCCGTATGACGAGCCAGCATTTGAGCAATGGTGCCGGTGCCGCAGAACAAATCCATGATGAATTCGCCCGTGCTGAGTGGCAACCAGGCACTTTGTTCTTCTGGCGTGGCGTCTACTGCTGCAATAACCTCAGCATACAACGCCTGCGCACAGGCCGGATTCGTTTGGAAAAAACTGGACATTTCGATGTCAAAATCCAGTCCATGCAGGGTTTCGGTGATATGGGCTTCGCCATGGATCAATTCTGAGTCGCCAGATCGGGCCTCGACTCGATCGCCTTTGTCATCATTGATGGTGTGGAGAACGCCTTGCAGTCGTTCGCCAAATTCGGTGGTCAGCAGTTGCACGAATTGTTCACGGTCAAATGCTTCCAAACCGTCTGAACTGGTGACCAAGTTGAAGAGTAATTTTTGATTGGCTTCGCTTCGCCGCACGACGAGAAACCGATAAAAGCCTTCTCTTTTCGGTGGATGCCAGGCAGGGAGCCCCGTCTGCTCAAACCAAGCCCGGAGGGTGGCGAGGAAATTTTCCACTGCCGGATCGAACAAGCCAGAATCGGCGTTCAGGTTTTCAACCGCCCACCAAGTTCCCCGCTTTTTGAATCCAAATCCGAATCCATCTTCTTTTTCGCCGGTTTCAGGATCGTGAACGATGGCAGAAAAGCTGTACTCCATCTTGTTCCGGTAATGCCAGTTTTTGGGAGAAGGAATGAACCCTTCATACACGGAATCAATGCCTTTAACACCTCCAATTCTCTGATATAGATCGAGCGCCGTTTTCTCTTTGACGTCGTGCTGCAATGGCAAAGGCACACGTGCATACGGAGCTCCAGGAATTTCTTGAAAATCAAGTTCTACCTCCTCTGGCGCGCGTTCTATCACCTCCTCGAGGCGGCATTCAGCATGGCGTGATTTGCATTTTACGACCCGGGCTTCCACCTTCTGTCCTGGGAATGCGTTTTGAATGAAGACGACAAAGGGGCCTCTGTCGGTCGTGATTCGTGCAATGCCCTTGCCTCCAAAAGCGACGTCTTCGACATCGAGCATCAGCGCTTCGTTTTTTCTAAATTGTCTTTCTCTTCCCACGGCACAAAGGTAATGCTCCGCAGTCGGTATATTCGTTCCATGATGCAATCCAGCAAGTTGTTTTTTGGCTTCGTGATTTCGTTGGTTGTCCTCTTCAGTGCGGCTTTTCCGGCAAGTGCAGGAGCTCAAAAGGACTTGGAGACGAGCGTATGCACATTCAACGTTCGGTATGACAATCCCAATGATACCTTGAAATGGTTCGAGCGCCGGGATGAAATCGCCGACGCAGTGCGGTATTTCGATGTGGTGACCTTGCAAGAAGTTCTTCCCAACCAGATGGATGATTTGACCGAACGATTGAATCAACATGATTCTTTTGGTCGGGGACGAAATGCAGATGGAAGCGGGGAGGCAGCGCCAATTTTTTGGAATCGAAATCGGTTTGATTTTTTACGCGGAGAGGTCAAGTGGTTATCCACTGACCCGCAACAGGAGGGGTCAATTGGTTGGGATGCTGACTTGCCTCGTGTGGTAACGATTGTAGTCTTGTTTGACCGCCAGAATCAAAATACGGTGCGCGTGCTCAACGGCCATTGGTCGCATGTTGGGGAGTGGTCGAGGAAAGGGGCCGCGGCATTGACTGCTGGCTGGTCCGGCCTCGCTTCGGATGACCTTACCCTTGTTTGTGGCGACTTCAACGCTGAGCCGGATGCTCCCGAAATTTTGGATTTAATGGCCATGGGCAATTTGTCGGATACCTATGCGACTGCGCGGTACCGGTGCCGCAAGGAGTTTGGTACTTTTTCGACCTTTTTCACGGAGGCTATAGCCGGGGCAAAGCGCATAGATTACATCTTCTACCGAGGGGATGTTGAGGTGGATTGGGCGTGTGCAGACGAGCACATCAAATTTGGCCTTTACATATCAGATCACCTGCCGTATCAAGCGGTATTTAAACCGGCAAAATGAACTGGAGTCAATTGATTCGTTTGTTATTGGGACCGGCTCTGGCCATTGCGGTATGGCTCATTGCAAGTGGCGCCGGCTTGTCTGATGCAGCTGTCCCCGTCTTAAGCGCTGGCGCCTGGATGCTGGCGTGGTGGATTTCCGAAGCGGTGCCGCTCGGTGTTACTTCTGTTTTGCCCATGGTGTTATTCCCTGTTTTTGGCATTTCGAGCATTGCAGAAACCACGGCACCGTATGGCTCGCACTATGTGTTTTTATTCATGGGGGGCTTCTTGATTGCGATTGCGTTGGAGCAATGGAATTTACACCGTCGCTTTGCGCTGAATATTCTGGTGCTCGCCGGAGGAAAACCACGCCGGCTCATTGGCGGTTTCATGTTCGCAACAGCGGCCTTGAGCATGTGGATTTCCAATACCGCCACGACCCTCATGATGCTTCCCATAGCGCTCTCGGTTGCGAGTAAAATCGATGAAAAGGAACACCCTCGTTTCGCCATGGTTCTTCTGCTTGGCACTGCGTATGCGGCGAATATTGGTGGGATAGCGACGTTGGTTGGTACACCTCCTAATGTCGCGATGGCGGGAATCATGGAAGAGCAATTTGCTTTCAGCATGCCTTTCTTGGAATGGATGATGCTGGCTTTTCCATTCTCAGCACTGATGCTGGTATTGGTTTATTGGCTTCTCACGCGTGTGCTTTGCCGTGTTTCTACCGCGGAGATTTCGGGTGGAGTCGATGGCATACGTGAGGAACTTTTGGCCCTTGGTAATTGGACTTCGGCCGAACGTCGCGTTGCGACGGTTTTCGTATTTACGGGCATGTTTTGGGTTGGCCGACGGTGGTTGGTCGATGCTTTTGGATGGGAATTGAATGACACGACCATTGCGATGCTGGCTGGCACTGCGCTCTTTATCATTCCTTCCGGTTCTTCCGAAGAGCGGTCGCTTCTCACCTGGGAAGACACAAAACGCCTTCCATGGGATATACTGCTGCTGTTTGGCGGAGGTCTGACATTGGCAAAGGCGCTCAATGAGGCGCAGGTGCTTCCTATGGTGGCGGAAAGTATCGCCGGTAACGAAGCACTTTCATTGCCTATGTTAATCGCAATCTTTACATTCTCAGCACTGATGCTCACAGAGGTCATGAGTAACCTTGCCTTGACTGTTGTCATGGTGCCCGTAGTGGGGCAAGTCGCTTTGAATCTTGGCATAGATCCATTGATTTTAGTGGTCCCAGTGACCATGGCGAGTAGTTGTGCGTTTATGCTTCCAATGGCGACGCCGCCGAATGCGATCATCTTTGGGAGCAATCGGATCGCCATGTCGAGCATGGCAAGCATTGGCTTTGTGTTGAATTGTGTTGCCGCCGCGGTAGCATGGCTTTGGGCCATTTTTGTTCTTCCAAGCTGGCTTGAGATGTTTTAATTTTGCAGCGTGAAGAAAGTTCTCATCCTCCACGGTCCTAACTTGAATCTTCTCGGCATACGAGAACCGGATGTGTATGGTTCGTTGTCATTGAAGGATTTGAATACGCAACTTTCTGCCCTTGGCATGCAGCACGGATTTGAAATTCATTGCGTTCACAGCAATGTGGAAGGGGAACTGGTGAATCTGTTGCACGAGCATGGGTTCGATAGCAGAGGGATTGTCTTCAACCCGGGTGGATATACCCACACCAGTGTGGCGTTGCGAGATGCGGTTGCCTCCATTGAGTCTCCTGTGATGGAAGTGCACATTTCGCATCCCGAAGCCCGTGAGGACTTCCGTCATCAATCCTTGGTACGACCGGTCTGTTGCGGAGCAATCAGTGGAATCGGGGTGGAAGGATACTTTGCTGCTCTGCGTTTTTTCATGGGCGCTGAATAAGCACCTTAAATAGCCTCATTGTCTGGTTTTCAGTGCCAACCTCTAAAGTGTACCAGCCATTGGCTAATGACTCAACGGGGAGGGTTTTGGTTTCGCCGGCATTCAAATTGCATTCCAAAATGATTTGTCCCAATGGGTCTATGATTCGGGAGGAGTAGGATTGGTCAAGGCCATGTTCGTTTTCGGGACATTCTATGGTTAGCCATTCGTTCGCTGGATTCGGAAAGACGTGCCAGTGAGTCTCCTGTGCATTCGGGATTGACTCGGCACCATATTTGACGCTCGCATTTTCTTCGGTTTCTTGTGCATGACATTCAGAGATTATTGGCGACATGTCCTTGAATGATATGGTGCCTCCATCCAAAGTTGAAATTAACTCAGTAAAGGGGACAGCCATGGGGACGCCCGAAGTTGCACCCGGCCAGAAGTTACCATTCACCGCTAGCAGGAGGGCACCGCCCGAATTGCTCGTGGGTGCATTGGCATCACCTTGCATGACGAATTCAGTGCAATTTCCCATCGCATTGTGGCCGGCGGTATAGTTTGGAATGGGGGCTGCTTGAAGCTTGAAGTGAACGGTGTTTTCATGGAATTGATTCTGACCGTATGGTTCGCCAAGATTCAAAACACCATTCGATTTTAGTTTTACGGCTTCCACGAGATTTTCAAATTCAGAGCAACTCAACAAGACGGACGAAGAGGCGAGCTCCATCCCGCAAAAGGCATCGGAAAACTGAGTAGATTCTACTCGAAAATCAGTATCAGTTGATGCGATTGATAGCTGCGCAGCATGGGGGGACATGCCCCCTTCGAATCCGCAATGCTGGATCCAAGAATGAGAGGCAGCTTCGGTTATACTCAAATGGGAATCATAGAAGTCGCTGCTATGAATGTGAACGCCACTTCCAATCCCTTCCATCCAAATGTTATTTGCGTTAAATGCATATCCTTTGAAACTAGCCACACCAGGACAGAATAGCCCCAGATGAATATGTTCCATGCTGCCCCCTTCCCAAAGTGTTCGTCCTT
>DLQB01000064.1:0-366 GCA_002477505.1 Flavobacteriales bacterium UBA7443 | reverse complement strand
AAATTCGTGTTGTGAAATTTCATTTTCCCCGTTCCCTGAAAAAGATGCCCGGAATTGTCGTGGACGATGATATCGAAAGCCTCCTCGCCACCAGGGTTAACCAATAGTTCTGCGTCAGCCGCGAGGTAGGTGTAGACCTGATTGCCCAACCAGTTCCACGTGCCCATGCCGAGATCAATGTTGCCCGTGATGCGCAAAGTGTCTTCTGCCGGCAACAGGAGGTCTCCACTGGAGTTCCACCTTGACTGGATGCCATGCAGTTCAATTTCGCCGTTTCCATGAATCAGTAATTCACTATTGACCGCTTGTTCTAACCTTCCATCGGGGTGAATGACGATTTTTCCTCCATTGAGTTCAATCACCGCG
>DLQB01000025.1 GCA_002477505.1 Flavobacteriales bacterium UBA7443 | reverse complement strand
TATGGGATGCTTCAAGGTTCCATTGAAGAGGCAGCCGCCTCATCGGAAAACGTACATTTTCAACCGGCTGTGCCGTACCAAGAAATGCTTCAGTACACGAAAGACGCGGATGTAGGACTTGTTTCTGTTCGCCCCATTTGCCTGAGCTACCTCTATTGCTTACCCAACAAATTGTTTGAATGCATTCAAGCAGGAGTGCCGGTGCTCGTGAATGATTTGCCCGATTGCGTCGCACTACTCCGCACCTACGGAATCGGTCGAGTAGTCGAAGGTGATGAGCCGCAAGCGTGGTTGGAAGCTTTGATGGCCATGGCAGGGGAGAAACCATCCTTCAAAGCTCAAGTCCAAGATGGTCTAGCCCGGGCTCAATCCCAGCTGAATTGGGAACGAGAACAGCATGTCCTGATCGATGTTTATGGCCGTTAGATGCTTCGGCTTCCTCAGGGTTAGTTTTTAGCCTCCAATCGAACGCAGCACCGCTTTCACTTCCCGGTCGGTTCCGAGAACAGCGTCTATGCTCTCGATCCAACGCCGTGCATCCGTTCGATTTCCTTCTGCCGCTAACATTTCCGCGGTATAGATTGCAGCGAATTTGAGCAAGTCAACCTGCACTTCTTCCAAGCCCCGTCCTTCAAATTCACTGAGTAAATTCGCAGCAGTTGCCCAAGATTCTTCCGCGTCTCGTTTGGCTTTGCTTTTCCAAAGCACACTTCCGTACATCATCCATGCACCGGGGTCTTCGGCGTCCAATGTCCAGAGGTATTTGTAGTAAGATTTGGCTTTGGTGAACTTTTCGTCATCCACGTATACTTCCGCTTGATTCATAGTGGCCCGCCTCAAATCGTTGAAGTAATCGGTGTATTCACTCAAGTATTCTTTCTCCTTGTCTTTTTTGACAAATTTGGAGGCATACTTCAGGGCGTTTTTGAGCGCATTCGAATATTTCTCTTCAAATTCAGGGTTGCCTGATTCAGAAATTTTGAAATACGCCATGGACATGAAAACATAGGGTACGGGTTCTTTCTTGGTTTCGTCGTCCTCGGTGTAACGAATCGCCTTGTAGAGAACCTTTTCAAATTTCTCATCAACCATCCACATCAATAGCTCGTCGAAGTCTTCTTGTGGAATCAACGGAGGCTCATCGTCTTCATCTGTGTATCGCTGAGCAATTGAAGAAAAAGGCTGTGCCAACATTAAACCAAACAGCAGGGAGAATTGTAGAACTTTCATGATGGTTTCTTTCCAAATAACATGCCGAAGATAATCAGCAGCCAATTGAAGGCAATGTGCTTCACCGTAAAACTGAGTTTCATGCGCTTCCTTCCCGTTGAAAATGCCCGCACATGAGCCAAACTTCTGCAGAATTGATTGGGAGCTGGTTTGCTTCAAGAGGTTGGAAGCCGCACGCTTTCCAGCAAGATGTGTGGGAGGCGCAAGCGGCAAATGAACAAGGTCTGATCATTGCACCTACGGGTTCAGGAAAGACATATGCCGCCATGGCATCGACCTTGGCGCGGGCGGTCCTCGAAGAGACCTCAGGAAGGAAGAAGGCTGGTGTTCGCATGATTTGGATTGCACCCATACGTGCGTTGACGAAAGAAATCAAACTCAGTGCGGAGCGCTTGTGCGAGGGATTCAATTTGGATTGGGAGGTTGGCACCCGCACCGGTGATACATTGGCTTCGGAAAAAGCCCGTCAAAGAAAGCAACTGCCGCACGTGCTAATCACTACACCCGAGTCGTTGCATGTCCTTTTGGCCATGAAGGGCAGTGGGAAGCGATTCCTTGATTTGGAATGCCTGATCGTGGATGAATGGCATGAATTGCTCGGAACGAAACGCGGTGTCCAAGTTGAGTTGGCTGCCTCTTGGCTCCGGTTGCAACGGCCGTCCTTGATGGTTTGGGGGATCTCGGCGACCTTGGGCAATCCGAAAGAGGCAATGGCAGCATTGCTCGGGCCTGGCCACGCGGGTAAGCTGATTCGCGCCCAATGGAAAAAAAATATCGCGGTTCATTCGTTGATGCCATCTCATCTTGAACGTCTTCCATGGGCCGGTCATTTGGGCTTGAAACTGGTCGACCAAGTGGTTGACGTGATCCGGAATCACGGCAGCACATTGATTTTTACCAATACACGGTCGCAATCGGAAATTTGGTACCACAAGCTCCTTGAGTCAGCCCCTGATTTGGCAGGAACACTTGCGCTGCATCACAGTTCCATTGCCAAGGAATTGAGGGACTGGGTTGAAACGGCTTTGCATGAAGGAGAGCTGCAAGCAGTCGTTTGCACCAGTTCGTTGGATTTAGGTGTGGACTTTCGGCCTGTGGAGGCAGTGGTGCAAATAGGTGGCCCCAAAGGGGTTGCTCGATTTAAGCAGCGCGCCGGAAGATCGGGGCATTCACCACACGCCACGAGCAAGGTGTATTTTCTGCCCACGCATGGACTCGAATTGATTGAAGCAGCTGCGCTGAGGGATTCCATTGAAAATGAGCGTATTGAGCAGCGCGATCCCCTCATCCGATCTTTCGATGTCTTGATTCAATTTTTGTGCACGCTGGCGGTCGGTGATGGATTCGATGCGCTGGAAACGGAGAAGATGGTTCAGTCCACCCATGCCTTTGCAATGGTGGAAAAAGATGAGTTTCTCTGGTGCATGCAATTCGTTTGCAACGGCGGTGAATCTCTAGCTGCTTATGAAGAGTACAAGCGTGTCACGGTTGATGACGAGTCAGGGCGATACGTATTGCGTGATCGCCGCCAAGCTCGTCGCCATCGCATGAGCATTGGTACCATCGTGTCTGATCAAATGATCAAGGTCAAGTGGAAGACAGGGGGATTCATTGGACATGTGGAGGAATATTTCGTAGCGAGCATGGAGCCGGGGGATTGTTTTTGGTTTGCTGGAATGAGTCTAGAGTTTTTGCGCATCAAGGAATCCATCGTGCAAGTCAAAAGAAGCAAAAAGCCGAAAGGCCGTGTACCGGTTTACCTCGGAGGGCGACTCTCCCTTTCGTCTGAATTGGGCCATGCATTGCGCGATGAGTTAGACGCTTTCGGAAGAGGGCACATTCGTTCACCGGAAATGGCTCGTGTTTCTCCTTTGCTAGAGCTGCAGCAGCAGATGAGTGAACTCCCGTTTCAGGATGAAATCTTGGTGGAACAGTTTCAAACCGATGATGGGCATCACCTCTGTTTTTATCCATTCGAAGGGCGAGGTGTTCACCAAGCTTTGGGGATGCTCATGGCGTACCGGTGGAGCCAGTTTCGTCCACTGTCGATTTCCATTTCCTGCAACGATTATGGATTTGAATTGCTTTCTGACGAACCCTTAATTCTAGATGAGGTGGTTAGCCTTAATTTATTGTCAACTAATAATTTAATGTCTGACATACAATCGGGTGTTAATGCCGCTGAGATGGCTCGGAGGAGGTTCCGTGACATCGCTGTGATTGCGGGTTTGGCCTTTCAAGGATTTCCCGGTCAGCATCAAGGCGTCAAGCACTTGCAATCGCATTCGGGGTTGATCTTTGAAGTGTTCCGCGAGTTTGATCCGGAGAATTTGCTTTTCCGCCAAGCGTATGATGAGTTGATCGATCAACAGATGGAATGGAAGCGGCTAAAATCCGTGCTCGATCGACTGCAGCACCGTGTCATAAAGCCCTCTTTTCCGGTGCATCCAACCCCCTTTTCATTTCCATTGGTGGTGGATCGTTTGCGCGAAAAATTGAGTTCTGAGCAATTGGAACACAGAATCAAAAAAATGTTGGCTGATGACTTGGGTTGAATGTGGTAAATTCGCGTCTATGCAAGAAAGAAGATGTCTCGTTGGGCTCATGCTCACGGTCACGTTAATGTGCCCTTTGCTGAGTTGGTCGCAAGCAACGGTGAAAGGGTTTATTCGGAGCAAAGATTCGGGTGAGCCGGTGATGTTTGCGAGTGTCGCTTTGGAGGGTTCTTCCCGCGGTGTGATGACGGATATAGAAGGTTTTTACAGCCTTACTCGTGTTCCTGCAGGTCAGTACACCCTAGTGATATCGAGCATGGAATTCGAAGGCATTTCGGAAGCTGTTGAGGTAATCGATGGCAAAATATTGACGCGTAATTTCTTCCTCGAGAGCAAGGTGATTCAGCTGGGCAGTGCTGAGATCAATGCAGACCGGCAAGAGCAGACGACCAAGGTCAACATGTCCATTGAGACCATTCGACCTTCCGACTTGAAGAAAATACCAAGCTTCGGAGGGTCTCCCGATTTGGTGCAGGCGTTGCAGGTACTTCCGGGGTTCATTAGCACAGGTGACCAAGGAGGTCAGTTGTACATCCGGGGCGGTTCTCCCATTCAGAACAAGGTTCTACTCGATGGGATGATCATTTACAATGCTTTCCACAGCATAGGTCTGTTCAGTGTTTTCGATTCCGATGTCATATCCAATGCAGATGTCTATACGGGTGGATTCAGCGCCAAATTTGGCGGTCGAATTTCATCAATCATGGACATCAAGACACGCGATGGAAATAAGAAGAAAATACAAGGCCGGGTAGGAGTGAGTCCGTTTGGAGCCAAATTAACCTTGGAGGGCCCGTTGAAAAAACTAGGAACAGGAGGCGGTGGCATCTCGTACATCCTCTCGTTGAAGCACAGTTACCTCGAGCAAACTTCCAAGGTGCTCTACGACTATGTCAATGACGATGGCCGAGGTCTGCCTTTCAATTTTACGGATGCCTACGGGAAAGTTTCTTTTGGCAGTGGCAATGGCTCGAAACTTAGCCTCTTTGGATTCAATTTTAGCGATCGCGTCAATTACCAAGCGCTGTCTGATTTGGGATGGACCAATGCGGGCGCCGGAGGTAACTTCACGGTGGTACCCTCCGGCTCAGCCATTTTGATGAATGGGCACTTTGCTGCGAGCAACTATGAGATTCGCTTGCAGGAAGAGGAGTTGGAGGATCGATTCAGCAGTGTCAATGGCTTTAATTTCGGTTTGGATTTCAAATACATGTTGGGTGAGAATGCCGTTGAATATGGATTGGAAGTTGTCGGGATGGAAACCGATTTTCAAACGTTCAACTCAATCGGCGTTCAGGTCGGGCAGAAGGAGAACACCACAGAATTTGCGGGTTACTTGGATTATCGCATCAACAATGGCGATTGGATCATCAATCCGAGCATGCGTATGCAGTACTACAGCTCCATTGCACGCTTCCGCCCGGAGCCTCGAATCGGTATCAAATACAAAGCGAGTGAACGACTCCGATTGAAGTTGGCAGCCGGCCTCTATTCACAAAATGTCATCAGCTCCAATTCGGATCGGGATGTCGTAAACCTGTTTTATGGTTTTCTCGCGGGACCCGAGAATTTGCAGCGAAATCTGCTCACTCCATCGGGTGAAGTACAAGAGGTGAATCACTCGTTGCAAACCGCACAGCACGTGATATCTGGTTTTGAATTTGATTTGACTGAGCGGTTCAATCTCAATGTCGAGGGATACCTGAAAAACTTCACGCAATTGACCAATGCGAATCGCAACAAGCTTTTTGAAGACAATGCGGACAACGCAGATGTACCGGAGGTGCTGCGGAAAGATTTCATCGTGGAAACGGGAATTGCTTATGGCGCAGATGTCGTTTTGAAGTACGAGGAGCGATCCACATATATGTGGCTGGTATATGGCTATGGGAATGTGGATCGTTGGGATGGGTTCCGCTGGTATGATCCGGTGTTTGATCGTCGTCATAATGTCAATCTGGTCGTTTCACAAGGGCTTGGAAAGGACAAGGCGTGGGAAGTTAGCGCTCGCTGGAATTTGGGTTCGGGTCTGCCCTTCACGCAAACGCAAGGATTCTTCCAGCCACCTAACGTGGTGGATGGCATTGCAACCGACTACGTCGTCGCGAATAGTGAAGAGTTAGGCATTCAGTTTGCCGGTCTCAATGAGGGTCGATTGCCGGCCTATCACCGCTTGGATTTGAGCATCCGCAGGGAATTTGAATGGGAGAACCACACCCTTGAGTGCTCTGCAGGTGCCACAAATGTTTACAGCCGTGACAACGTGTTTTATGTAAACCGGGTCACGGGTGATCGGGTGGATCAATTGCCATTCTTGCCGTCCATTAGCCTCGATTGGAGGTTTTAATTGGAGCTAGTCCACTTCTTTCGAACGGTGATCGGCGATCAGTGCCGCAGCATTTTCCTTTGCAGCGTCACTTACAACGGTCCCGCTGAGCATTGAGGCAATCTCCATGACGCGGACGTCATCTTCTAAGGCTTCTACGAGCGTGTGTGTGGTCTCTTTTGACTCCTTCTTAGATACCTTCAAATGCTGGGTTGCGATGGCGGCTACCTGAGGCAAGTGTGTGACAGCGATGACTTGTTGGTGTTGGGACATCCGTTTCATCATCTGCGCCATTTTACTGGCAACGTTTCCGCTGACCCCCGTATCGATTTCATCCAAGATGATTGTTGGAATGCTGACAGCATCATGGCCTACGGCTTTGAAGGCGAGCATCAAGCGACTTTTTTCGCCACCGGATGCAATCTTTTGCAAAGGAAGGGGTGCGATTCCTGGATTGCTCGAAAAGCGCATTTCAATGGCCTCAATGCCCATGGGGTCAGGCTGCTCAGCAAGCGAAAATTCGAACAGGAGCTGGGCATGGGGCATGCGCATGGTCTGCAACGTGTTTTGTATTTGAACGGCGAGTTCGGTAGCGGTGGCTTCCCGACTCGTCATCAAAGCTTGACCTTGAAGGAGTAGGACCTGTTTGGCCTGCTGCTCGCGCTCAACGGCGGCCTCGTAATCGTGTTGGACGGAAGAAGCTTTATCGAGGCGAGCCTTCATTCCTTCTTCCAGTTGCATCAGAGCCTGTGCATCACGGGCGTTGTGCTTATGTAGTATTTTCTGAAGATCATCAAACCACTCCATCAGGACGTGCAATCTTTGTGGGTTCTCTTCCACAGATTCGGCCTGATGTTCCAACTCTTGACAAAGATCACCCAACTCGATGGCGAGGGCTTCCATCCGCTGATGAAGCGCTGCGTATTGCGAAGTACGTTGGGTGGTTGCAGCGACGCGTTTACGTGCTTCTTGGAATCGATCAATCGCCGAATTTCCTTGGCTTTCATTCGTTAAAGCGGCCCATGCTGTTTGCAAGTCATGCCGGAGTTCCGCGCTGTACTCAAGCGCGTTTCGTTCTTCCTCAAGTCCATTCCAATCGCGTTCTTGAAGTTGCAACTCGCTCAGCTCTTTCAGTTGATATTGGAGGTAGTCCAAGTCCGTTTGAGGCTTGGCTTTTTCCAACTCTAGAACACGAAGCGTTTGCTTCGCCTGTTCATACTGCTCATAGGCTTCCTTGTAGGAAACAATGAGGTCACCGTGATTGGCGCGTTCGTCAATCCAATGCAACTGATATGCCCGGGTCAAAAGGAGTCGTGTGTTGTCTTGGCCGTGAAGGTCCACCAACTGTTCTCCAACCCATCGCAATTCTCCAGCTGTCACAGGGCTGTCGTTTACGAAAGCACGAGATCGTCCCTCGGCATTCAATTCCCGCCTCAAGATGATTTCTGGCCAAGCTTCGTAGGAGTTTGATTTTAGCCATTGGGTTAGCGGTTTCGGGCACAGAAATGTGGCTTCAATAACACATTTTTGCGTGCCCTGCCGAACAGCAGACGCGTCCGTGCGATGACCGAGTACGATCCCCATCGCGCCAAGAACGATGGATTTCCCCGATCCGGTTTCTCCCGTGATGGCGGTCATTCCCTGGTTCCATTGAATTTCCAATTCTTCAATCAGGGCATAGTTGCAAATTTGGAGACGCTTCAGCATGGAGTCGCAGGCTTAGCTGAAGATGCTGTCGTACTTGGAAATGTTTCCGGGGTCCATTTGCTTCAAAACAGGAAGCAATCGGGTCTTCTCCGCTTCGGGTGCTGGACCAAACACTTTGAGAATTTCGTCCGACTTCGCCAAGAAAAAGAGTTGGAGATTATAGGAGGAAGGGCGAATGCGATGGGTTTGTCGCATTTCAATCAACGCATCTGCCATGGCCAATCGTCCGCGTTCCACGTCATCAAAAAGTTGATCCAATCCCATGCGGTGATAATAGTAAAGGCAATTGCGCACCGGACGAAAAGTTTGCGAGAGCATGTTCTCCACCAACCAATAGCGGTTTTGTTGTCCTTGGCTGGCTTTCCAGCCGGAAGGACCGGAATTCTGAGCGTTGGCTACGATGGTTTGTGCTTTCAAGTAGTACGGTGTGCCGCTCTCCAGCCCCATGCTGTCGTAATCCATGCCCAAGACCATGTATGCATAGTAGGCCAAAACGGAAGACAGGTTGTCCCGGTATTGGTCGATGCTAAATTGGATGGTGCTGCTTCCGTCCCAGCTAATGTCAAAGTCGCTGTCATTGACCAGAAGCATGGAAGTATTGTAGTCGCTGTTGTACACGGGCCTTGAACTCTGAACCTGCAAAGTGCCTTTGAATGTGGTAGCCGAAGGAGCTTCGGAGATCGTGATTTGAAAGCTGCATTCGATGCGCTCTTCGAACAAAATTTGATCATCGGTCCACCGACGACCGTTCATGAATTCCTGGATATTTTCCTCCATTGATTCAAAAATGGAAGACTCAACGTTGGCGATTTGCGGTGCAATGACCTGTACCCGACAATTCAATTCTTGGCCTTGGACGTGAGCAAAAGCAAAAGACAGGATGCTAGCGCATGACAAAGCGATAAAATGGGTGTTTATGGATTGAATCATTGCTGCAGTTGTATCTGAATGAGTTGGACGATGTCTTGGGCAACCTCCTCTTTTGATTTGAGTTCAAAAATATGCGAATTCCCATTTTGCTCAAAAACAGAAATTTTATTCGTGTCTGTTCCAAACCCAGCACCTGGGTCGGCCGTGCTATTCAACACGATCATATCCAGGTTTTTTCGTTCTAGCTTGGATTTCGCGCTGTTCACGCCATCATCTGATTCAAGCGCAAAACCGACGAGCAATTGGTCATTTCGCTTCTGTTTTCCCCAATCCGCCAAGATGTCGGGGTTTTCATGCAATTCGATGGCTGCGGGCATTTCGTTTCGGTGCAATTTTTCGGAGGCACTTGATTTTGCGCGAAAATCGGCTACTGCCGCAGTGGCGATACCAATATCGGCGGTCTTGAATGCTTCCAAAGCTGCTGCATGCATTTCAACAGCCGTTTCTACCCGCGTGACATGAACGCCAAGCGGATCGGATAATTGCACGGGCCCGGAAATCAAATGCACATTTGCGCCCGATTGCTTCAATGCCGTGGCCAAAGCAAATCCCATTTTCCCAGAACTTCTGTTTCCGATGAAACGAACGGCATCGATGGGCTCGTGAGTTGGCCCTGCAGTCATGACGACCTTTTTACCAGCGAGAGGCGCTTGGGATTGGAACCACGACTCCAACCAATCTGCGATGGTTTCTGGCTCGGCCATGCGCCCTTTTCCATCCAGCCCTGATGCCAAGGGGCCAGATTCCGGTTCGATAATGGGCACGCCCCGTTTCTGGAGGGTCTTGAGATTGGTTTGTGTCGCGTCGTGCTGAAACATATCCAGGTCCATCGCTGGGGCTGCAATGACTGGACAGCGGCTGCTCAGATGAACCGCCATGAGGAAGTTGTCACAGGTGCCAGCGACCATTGCGCTGAGGGTTTGAGCGGTGGCGGGCGCAATCAAGAAAAGATCTCCCCACAATCCCAATTCGACATGGTTGGTCCATTCCCCAGAATCTTTATTCTCGGTGAAGTCGCTGTAGACCCGATGCCCTGTCAAGGTTGCAAGGGTCAATGGTGTAATGAATTCCGTAGCGGAGGGTGTCATAATCACGCGCACCTCTGCACCACGACGCTGCAATTCACGGGCGAGCAGCGCGGACTTATAGGCCGCAATGCTCCCAGTGACTCCCAGTAAGATTTTTTTGTGTTGCAACATGGCGGCAAATGAGTTCCGCCAGGTGCTCAATCTTCGTTTCCTTCGGATTCTTCTTCAGCCTCTTCTTTCTCGTCGATTCCGAGGAGTCCTTCTCCCATTTCTGCCAGGGCCACGCTGTGGGGCTTCGGGAGACGCTCATAAAATTTTGAAATCTCGATTTGTTCGCGATTTTCGAACACTTCTTCCAGTGAATCCGTGGGGGTGATGAACTCTTCCAACTTGGCGTTGAGTTCTTGTTTCATCTCTACAGCCAATTGGTTGCTGCGCTTGCTGAGCACCACAATGGTCTCAAACAAGTTGCCTGTTCCGCTCTTCTCCAGCTCATGACTGTCGCGGGTTTCGGTCGTCTTTTCAGCTTTGATGGACTTGAAGTTCATGGTCATTCAATGGTTTGGTTGGCCTCCAGATTTTCAATGGCATTGATGCACTTTGAGTGAACGGCTTGCGCGTTGTTCATGTATTGACTATCAGGGAAACGGGCGACAAAGGTAAGAAAAGCTTCAATGGTATCGTTGAATCGTTCCAATTTCCTTCGTTCGGTGCTCATTTTGGCATATTGATAGTAGCTATCTACGATGAGCCACTGGATTTCATCGCGGAAAGGTGTGTCCGGAAAATCTTTCAATGCATTTTCAAAGGCAATGACAGCACTCTTATACTTTTGGGTGCGGTGATAGAGTTTTGCGGATTCGTATGACTTTACTTCCATTTTGTACCGCAGTTCGTCCACAAGCGTCTGACATGAGTCCCGGTATAGCGTGGAGGGGTAACGGTCCATAAAGAGCTGAAATTCGCTGATTGCAGCTTCCGTTTCGCTCTGATCCAAGGAGGCTTTTGGACTCAACTTGTAACTGCAGATAGCGGCTTGAAATTGAGCAGATTCCGCTCTGCTATCGTTCGGGAATGTTTTGGCGAACGTTTTAAAATGGTAGCGAGCGAGGTAAAAATCTCCGACACATTCATGGGCTTGCGCACGGTAAAATGCCGCGTCAATGGCGCGTTCTGTTCCGCGCGACAAGCTAGCTACCTCCTCAAGCAAGGGGAGCGCACCGAAGCATTTGTTGCTGTCCAGGAATCCGAGCGCTCGCTCGTATTTGTAGTCCAAATCGGTGCTCTTCATGATCTTGTTGTAATCGCTGCAACTGCTGAAGAGGACCAGTGAAACGAAGATTGACCCAAGCAACATGTGAGCGAAGGCTCCCGGGCTAAATACGTGAGCCGTGAGCTTCGGCAATTTTGGAGATAATGGCATCGTGGGGGCGAAGGTAATTGGCTTTGCATTTCTCAGCAAGAAGCCCCGTTCATTTTGGCAAAACTTTCCTGTTTTTAGCCTCAAAATCGGAAAAGATGGAAAATTTCGGAGAAGTCTCCTTTGAAATCCAAGGTTTAATACCCGGTAGATGGTAAGTTTGTCGCTTAATTAAACCTATCGCCTTGGATATTTTTGATCGCATTCGCAACGACCGTGGCCCGCTAGGCCAACACGCACGTGAGAGCCACGGATACTTTACATTCCCGAAGCTGGAGGGTGAAATTTCCAACCAAATGACCTTTCGCGGCAAAGACGTTTTGGTCTGGTCCGTGAACAATTACCTCGGCTTGGCCAATCACCCGGATGTGCGGAAGGTTGACGCAGAGGCTTCGGCCAATTGGGGTATGGGTTACCCGATGGGTGCGCGGATGATGTCGGGACAGACATCGCAGCATGAGCTGCTCGAAAATCAACTTGCTGATTTCATGCAAAAGCAGGATGCATTCCTGTTGAATTATGGGTATCAAGGGTGTCAATCGGCCATTGAGGCTCTGGTGAGCCGGCATGATGTCATCGTGTACGACTCCGAGTCCCATGCGTGCATGGTGGACGGTGTACGTTTGCACCAAGGAAAGCGCTTCGTCTATCAGCACAACGACATGGATTCCTTTGTCAAGCAATTGGACCGTGCAAAAGCCATTTGTGACCAGTCAGGCGGAGGAATATTGGTCGTCACGGAGGGGGTATTCGGGATGGCGGGTGACCAAGGCAAATTGAAAGAAATCTGCGCTTACAAAGAAGCCTATGGTTTCCGGCTCTTTGTGGATGATGCGCACGGTTTTGGAACCATCGGAGACAGCGGAAGAGGCGCAGGTGATGCCCAAGGTGTCCAAGATCAAATCGACGTCTATTTCGGGACCTTCGCTAAAGCCATGGCTACCGTTGGGGCTTTTGTCGCCGGTGATGAAGACGTGATTGACTTTTTGCGCTACAACATGCGATCGCAGACCTTCGCGAAATCTTTGCCCATGCCAATCGTGATCGGTGCTCAGAAACGC
>DLQB01000003.1 GCA_002477505.1 Flavobacteriales bacterium UBA7443 | reverse complement strand
TCAATATGTACATCGCCGAATATCCCAACGCGGGTTACACCCCACATGAAGTGAGACGGCCGCGCAAATTGTTGTTGCAAAAATCCGAATTGAAGAAGTTGGAGCGCAGACTGAAAGACACGGGGGTGACGGTCATTCCGATACTCTGCTTTATTTCGGATAGTGGTTACGCCAAGCTTAAGGTTGCTGTTGCCAAGGGCAAGAANNCTGCACGATAAGCGAGAAAGCCTCAAAGACAAAGACATTTCGCGGGACATTGAGCGGATGATGTGATCACGCGCTGGTCGGAACGACGCGGTAGGATTCGGTAAACGCATCCCAATCCCACAAGAAATGTTCCATGAGTTGCTTCAAGTCCCGCTGGATATTGGGTTCAGGCGTGTTCATGTCCCGGAAATACGCATCTTGGTATTGGTTCAAATGGTATTTGTAAAATACGGCGCGGGTCATTGCTGTGCTGACATTCTTCGAAGGCCGATTGATCTGTTTCATGAATGCCCGATACTGCTTCACTTTGCTCGCAAACGTTTCAGGGGCTATATCCAGGGCGCGCGCAAACTTGCTGCAGATCCGTTGAATGACTTGTCGATCAACACCGCTATCAAAGTGCTTGGGAATCATTTGGATGTTGGCGGAAACGATGATCATCAGAAATCGGCCATAATCTTCAGGGTCCAACGCCGGGGATTGCTCGAATCCTGCGCATCCATTTAAGAAGTCCGCAACTTCAGGCCAACCGTTTTCGACCGTCTCAAAGGTGGTGTCCACAAAAAAAGTGGCCACTTGCTCTTCTGTGAGCCTCCTCTTCGTCATCCAACTGAATAATCCTACGTTCCTCATCGTTGGGAATCAAATCTATCCGCTTCAGAGCTTGGTTCATAGGGGCACGCGGATACCGCTATCCACATATTTTTCAACACTTTTCAAGAGTTCCCGATGTATTTTCGCGCTCATGTACGCTTGGATCAAACCTCTGATTTTCCGAATTCAGCCGGAAACTGCGCACGAATTGACCATGAAAATGTTGCAAATTGCTTGCCGCATTCCTGGCTTGGCGTGGCTTATGAAGCGCTGGTTTTCAGTCCATTCAGATCGTCTTGTCACGGAAGTGGCTGGATTGAAGTTTCCAAATCCTGTGGGGTTGGCTGCCGGATTTGATAAAGACGCGCGATGGCTGGATGAGATGGCAACGCTGGGTTTTGGTTTCGTCGAAATAGGAACCATTACTCCCATTGCGCAACCGGGAAACCCACATCCGCGGTTGTTTCGGTTGCCTTCGGACCGCGGAATCATCAACCGGATGGGGTTCAACAACGGTGGCATGGAGGCAGCTGTTTCGCGATTGAAAAGACGTCCGAAGGGATTAATTGTAGGGGGGAACATTGGAAAGAACAAGGCCACTCCCAATGCGGAGGCAACATCGGATTACACGAAGTGTTTTGACGCCCTGCACCCGCACGTGGACTATTTCGTGGTGAATGTTAGCTCTCCCAACACGCCTGGACTGCGGGAGTTGCAGGAAAAGGAGCCGCTGACGAAGTTGCTCTTGGCCTTGGTGGATCAGAATCGTTCCAAGACCGAGCAGCGTCCCATCTTTTTGAAAATAGCACCCGATCTGACCGATGCGCAATTGGATGATATTATATCGCTTGTTGTGGAGACCGGCATTGCGGGGGTAATCGCTACCAATACGACCATCGATCGGGGTGGTTTGAAAGCTTCCAGCGATGAGGTAGATGCGATTGGCCCGGGGGGATTGAGTGGAGCACCTTTGCGCAATCGATCGACGGAGGTAATCCGATACTTGCATACCCAATCCCAAGCTGCTTTCCCGATTATAGGGGTAGGTGGCATTTGTTCCGCGGAAGATGCGATGGAAAAGCTGGCCGCTGGAGCATCCTTGCTCCAAGTTTATTCAGGCCTCGTCTACGCTGGACCTGGTTTGGTGAAAGAAGTGAATCGCGCCATTTTAAAGGAGGTTTAATCGTTATCCCACCAAGTCCTCAAGCGTAGGAGCGAGTTCACGTGGACGGATTCCCTTTTCGGTGCTTTGCAAACGGCAGCATGCGTTTGACGCGTCATGTTCAAAGAACAAAACCCAGTCTTCCCGAACCGCCAAATCGAGCAACAACTGTTTCTCGTCCATGGTGAGGAGGGGACGTGTGTCGTAGCCAATGACCCAGGCGGTTGGCAGGTGCGCGGCAGCGGGGGTAAGGTCGGCCATGAACGCGAGTTTGGTGCCATGACAAGGGACGATGGGGATCATTTGGCTTTCCGTGTGACCGTCTGCAAAAAAGATCTCCAAACCGGGGAACGTCGAAGGAAACGGATTTTGATTCCAGCGCCCGCTTCGATCGATGAAATTGAGTTGACCACTTTCCTGCAGTGGCATGAGGTTTTCGCTCAGGAATGATGCTTTTTCCCGTGGGTTGGGGTTCATCGCCCAATCCCAATGCGGCTTGCAAGTCCAGTATGCAGCATTGGGGAAAGCAGGCCTCAAATTGCCCTCTTTATTGCGCTCTACCGATCCTCCGACATGATCGAAGTGCAAGTGCGTGAGCAAAACGTCTGTGATGTCGTTTCGGGTGAACCCTCTTTTTTGAAGTTCGCCGTCCAGCGACGTATCCCCATGCAGGTGGTAGTGGCTAAAAAACTTTTCGGATTGCTTGTTGCCAATTCCCGTATCGACCAAAAGCAGTCGGTTCCCATGCTCGACGAGCATGGAACGCATTGCCCAAGTGCACAGGTTGTTTTCATCAGCGGGCACATGTTTTTGCCAAAGTGCTTTGGGCACTACACCGAACATGGCTCCACCATCCAGTTTAAAGTTGCCCGTATGAATCGTATGAATGTGCATGGATCGTCTCCTTTAAGAGGGAATCAAGAAAAACAGGGACATGATGACCATGAGTAAATCTTCAATGATGGTGACACGCGTCATGGGCAATTGGAAGACTGTCCCGAGGCATGCGCATTGAATCGCTTGTTTTTGACGGACTGCCCGAATGACACCGATAGCGCCAAATCCCATCAATAGCAAGGTCACGAGTGCGATTGAGAAGGTTCCACCCGCGAATCCCCAGCCAAAGCCAAGAGCAAGCTCCAAGAAGGGGTAAATCCAAGCGTAAAGGGAAGATTGCTTGGCGAGCAAATCATACCGGCTAAAACTTCGAACGAATCCACGTAAATCCAGGAACTTGAAAAAGGAGAAGGCCAAAAAGAATCCGCCCATGAAGACTTCCATTGCGCGCCTCATCGGTTCGGGTGAATCCCATGCAATTGCCGAAGAAATGGCCAAGAGAAACAATCCAATCAGAATCAACGGCCAAAATTTTTGAAACGCCCCGGTTGCCGTCGGTTCTCCCATGCGAGTGGCAGTTGAATTCGCTGGGTCGATGATGTGATAATGGGACAACGGAGCAAGCGCCGTGCGCAATTCCGCTGGGGCTATTTTTTCTTCCGAAAGCACCTTTGCTTGCCCATTGGCCAAGTCTATTTGAACGGATTCAACGCGGGGAATTGCAAGGATAGCGCTTTGGACGCGGCTTACGCAGCCCCCACATGTCATGCCTTCTATGAGAAAAACCTGTTCCATGGGGCGAATTTCGCGAAAAAGTCATGCCGATTGACATGTTCATCAAGCCGGTGCATCGGTTGAGAAGTTCCGCTGGTATGCGCGCTTTTCGAGTGTACTTTTGTTCTAGAATTCAAGCACATGCAGTTGAACGCGCTCACAGCTATATCCCCCGTTGACGGACGTTATCGAAGTAGAACAGCTCATCTCGCCCCCTTCTTTTCGGAGTGGGGGTTGATGCGTTACCGTGTGCGCGTGGAAGTGGAGTACTTCCTCCATCTGTCCGAAATCCCTTTGCCGCAATTGGCGCCATTCAAGGCGGCTGACGCACAAAGCCTTCGTCGGATTTACGCGGAGTTTTCAGAGGCAGATGCAGAGCGAATCAAAGCATTTGAGCGAACAACGAATCATGATGTGAAGGCCGTTGAATATTTCATCAAAGAGAAGATGGAGGCGCTCGGTCTGGCCGAAATGGCAGAGTTCATTCACTTCGGTCTCACTTCTCAGGATGTCAACAACACTGCGATTCCTCTATCCATCAAAGAAGCGACGGAGCAAGTCATCGTCCCGGGGCTGAAAGATTTGCGGAAGACCCTGTTGCAGCAAGCACGTGAATGGAAAGGCATCCCCTTGCTCGCTCGTACGCACGGCCAGCCGGCATCACCGGTGACATTGGGCAAGGAATGGGCCGTCTATATCGATCGCTTGGATGCTCAACTAGATGCGTTGCAACGGTGTGAATATGCCGCGAAGTTTGGCGGTGCAACGGGACAGTTCAACGCGCACATGGCGGCTTACCCCGAATTGGATTGGGCCTCATTCGGCAATTCGTTTGTGCAGCAACGCTTGGGCTTGAAGCGAAGCCAGATCACCACGCAGATTGAGCATTACGATCATTTGGCTGCATGGTGCGATTGCTTGAGACGCATCCACACCATTCTCATCGATTTGAGCCGTGACGCTTGGACCTATATCAGCATGGACTATTTCAAGCAGAAGATCAAAGCGGGCGAGGTGGGCAGCAGCGCCATGCCCCACAAGGTCAATCCCATCGACTTTGAAAATGCTGAGGGGAACTTTGGCGTTGCGAATGCATTGCTGCATCATTTTGCCGAAAAGCTTCCCATCAGTCGATTGCAGCGGGACTTGACCGATTCGACGGTTCTCCGCAACATTGGAGTGCCGCTGGCGCACAATTTGATTGCGATGGGATCGTTGCAAAAAGGATTAGGGAAACTATTGCTGAACGAAACCAAATTGAAATCAGATCTCGAGGCCAACTGGGCAGTGGTTGCGGAAGGAATTCAAACCATCCTACGCCGCGAAGGGTTTCCCAAACCGTACGAAGCGCTGAAGGACCTTACGCGTCAAAACAGCATCATTGATGCCAATTCCATTGCTCAATTCATCGACGGATTGGCGGTGAATGATTCCGTGAAAGCAGAGTTGAAAGCACTGACTCCTTGGGGGTACACGGGTGCTGCGGAAGCGCTGGTCGAAACCTTAAAAGATTGAACGCTTGAATCGGTTCAGTGACTTGTTTCGGCATTTGGCAAATTACCGGTTAAACCTGGCGGTCAATGTCGTTTGCAACATCTTGAACGCTTTTTTGTCCCTGTTTACTTTTTTGAGTGTCGTACCCTTTCTGAGGATCTTGTTTCAATCGGGACAGGATACGGCCGCTGTGATTGAAATCCCATCGGGCAGCGGTGTAGAAAAATGGAGCGCATATTTCGATGCGTTTGTCCTGGAGGTTGGTCCATCCCGCGCTTTGTCTTACATCTGTATCGGAATATTTTGCGTCACAGTGCTGAAAAATGCCGTGGGCTATCTCGCACTTTATAGTTTGGCGACGATGCGAACAGGTGTGAGTCGAGACTTGCGCAACAACTTATATAACAAGGTGCTACGGCTTCCAATGAGTTGGTTTACTGAGTCGAGAAAGGGGGATGTCATCAGCCGGATGACCAATGACTTGATGGAGGTGGAGTTCAGCGTCATTGGGACCATTGAGATTTTATTCAAATCGCCCATATCCATTTTGGTTTCGCTGGGAACGTTGTTCTATTTGAGCTGGGAGCTGACTTTCTTCTCCATGTTATTCTTGCCGGTAAGTGGTTATTTGATCAGTCGCATTGCGAAGAGTTTAAAGCATGCGGCAAAACGTGGCAAGGAAGAATTGGGAGGATTGATTTCCATCATGGAAGAAACATTGGGTGGGATGATGGTGATCAAAGCATTTCATGCTGAATCCAAGTTTGAACAAAAATTTTCAGCATCAAATGACCGGTTTTTTGAGCTGATGCGGCGCTTGTACAAACGGGAATATTTGTCTTCGCCCGTTTCTGAAACCGTTTCTTTGGGTGTCATGGCCACGTTGCTCTGGTTTGGAGGCCGCATTGTTCTCGAAGGATCAAGCGGATTGACAGGCGATTGGTTCATTGGCTATCTGGTGGTGTTTTCCCAAATCATTCCTCCCGCACGTTCGATAAGCGATGGCTGGTTTCGAATCCAAAAAGGTTCCGCTTCGCTCGAGCGTTTGGAAGAAATTTTGTCGGCGGAGGAAATGACCGATTCGGGGACAAATTTGGCAGAACCGCTCAAGCACGCCATCCGCTTTGATAATGTTCACTTCTCTTATGGCGAACAAGTGGTGTTGAACGGCATTAACTTGACCATCGCAAAAGGCGAGACCGTCGCCCTGGTGGGGCCGAGTGGCTCAGGGAAAACGACCTTGGTGCATTTGCTCGCACGATTTTATGATGCAACCAAGGGTCAGATTACTTGGGATGACCAGCCGCTGGAATCTTTTGAATTGGTCAGTTTTCGCTCGCAAATGGGAATGGTCACGCAAGAGGCCCGATTGTTCAACGCATCGGTCACAGAAAATGTCACCTTGGGTGCGGCGAACGGAGCCGTGCATGAGCTGCAGGAATTGGAGCAAGTGGCAAACGCTGCGAACGCACTGGAATTCATTCAGCAGATGGAAGAAGGCTGGGAGTCGTCGGTAGGTGATGGGGGCAACAAGCTGAGCGGCGGTCAACGCCAACGTCTGAGCATCGCACGAGCGCTGCACAAGGACCCTCCTGTGTTGCTTTTGGATGAGGCGACATCTGCGTTAGACACGGAGTCCGAGCATGCCGTGCAGCAAGCAATCAATCGCTTGATGGAAGGCAGGACGACATTGGTTGTCGCCCATCGGTTGAGCACGATACGCCATGCGGATCGAATTGTTGTGCTGGACCAGGGCAATATTGTTGAGGAGGGAGACCATGAAGCTTTAATGGCTCGAAAAGGAATGTACCATCGATTGGTTTCGATGCAGGATTTGAAGTAATGGCGAAAAAGAGGTCCACCGGAGTCGGAGCGATGTTGCACGGAAAATGCCCACGATGCCGTGAAGGCAAGATATTCATGTCGGCTCGGGCGTATCGATGGGATAAGATCACAGCAATGCCGGATGCTTGTCCCGTTTGCGGGGAAGACTTTTTGAGGGAACCCGGATTTTATTTTGGTGCGGCTTACGTGTCGTACGGGCTAACTGTCGCGCTTTGGGTATCGGTTTTCGTGGCCTTGACATGCTTCAATTGGTGGGGCCTAATGGCGTTTTCTTTTTTCGAAGATGTCGGCTTGTTTCTAATCACCGGTATTGTGCTGTTGATTATTCTCTTGCCTTTGATCGCCAGGCTCAGTCGTTCCATGTGGCTGCACATGATGACCCGCAGGCATAGAAAGTGATCAGGGAAGGCAGCTCAAAAAAAAAGCGTAAAAAATCAAAGGGGCCCCTCCGTTGAGGGACCCCTTCTCACCAAATCGCCTGATTCATAAACGCTCAATTCGAGCGTGGCAAAACCAAAACCATCTCCCTTTACGTGGGGAGTTCGATTTTAGTTTCAAATTCTTCGAAAAAAACTGAAAATAATTCGTAAAATACTGTATACCAGTATATTATGACCTTGATATTTTCGAGGTCATTTCTTCATTCTGGACACGAATGCTCTCCTTATGCACCTGTTCCAGGAAGTTGAGGATGAATTCTGGACTCAATCCGGCACGCAATGCCCACTTTTCTCGGGAGTCGAAGACTTCTTTCCATCGCTCCATTTGCAAAATGGTCATTCCATTTTCCCATTTGTGCAATCCGATTTGCCG
>DLQB01000112.1 GCA_002477505.1 Flavobacteriales bacterium UBA7443 | reverse complement strand
CTATTTGCCACTGAATTCCAGATTTTACGGAGGCTACAAGGCGATTCGAGGAGCTCACCATTTGGCGATTCACTGATTACCTGCCAATGGACGTGCGGTGCACCGTTGAGGGGGATTTCTGCCGTCCACAGGGTGCCGTGAAGCTCACTTTCCTGTGCTTCGAGCGGCGTTTCAATGATGGAGCCATCTGGAAATTGAATCACGCCTGTCATGCTCCACATGGCCGGAGCTTCCATTTCATGGCCCCAGGCATTGATTTGCAAAGTGTCATGGAGTACGGGCCCTTTTGCCCAAGCAATCGGCGTAGTGTGCGGTGTTCCAGAAATGGGTTCCAATTGAACGTCAGCCCAGAAATTTCGAGCCTCCACGTAGGGCGCTATTCCATGGGCAACGTGGCTTCCCCAAGATTCTGTCATCGCAGCACCAAAGGCTTCTGTATCAAAGCCATAGTCCAAGGCATAGAAGGGGTCGATTGCAATGCCGTCTTCGAGCTGTCCCTGAATCCATTCTCCGCGATTCAATGCCCATTCTGCGGTAAACAAATTTTCCATCCACCAATTGAGGTACCAGGAAAACCGGTCACGGTAGTGTTCGTTTTCCAGAATTCGGCTATACAATGGGCGGTTGGTAGAATCTGTCCACTCGTATGGGTTCTGGTTAGTCCACTCCCCAAACCATTGAATTCCGAGCGTGTTGTCTACGTCATAGGGCAAGTACATTAACCGGCCATCGAAACTCCGTTGGTAGAGGTAAAAGTTGTTCTTATTCCCGACGTAATTGTCCCAATGTCCAGCCAGAATTTCTCCGGCCATGACCTTTAAGTACGCTTCCACATCGAATACCTCTTCCAACGCACAAGGCAAAGCCTCATCCGAAGCGTTGTTCAAACGATCGATGAAAATAGCAAGCGCTTCATAATTGTCCTGATTTTCATTGGTTTTCAATTCATAGACGCGCTGGTCTGACCAGCCCGGTGTGAATTTGTAGTCATCAGGATCGGGCCCCATGAAATTCAAGTCCGCGGGATACGTGCACTTCCAAAGATTGCCATGTCCGTATGGAAATCGTATGTCGATCCATTTCCCATCAATGTGCTCTGTACTCGAATAGATGCCGTGGAAATCGCCGTTGATATAAAGATTGACGTGGGTGCTTCGAGATACGGGAATACCGGCATCCCGAAAACACTCCCAAATCAGACGAGCACGAAGGGTGCTCGGATCATTGTGTTCCCCGTTTAAATTTATTTTTTTCAATCCTTGCCAAGATCCATCGGGGTCGAATGTGTTGAAGGAAACTTTGAACGACTTTTTACCCGCAGCGCGAGAAGTGTTCCCGCGCAGTCTAAATCCGACTTCCGTGACCGTTTCCGTTGTCGCATCCGATGAAAAGGTGAACGTTGCGGGGTGCTCGATATTGGAGTACCAATTTTCTTCTTGGTAAATCCATTCCAAGGCATCCCCGCATTCAATGGAGATCGTTGGCAGGGATCCGTCAGCGAAGAAACTGCCGTCAACAGGATGTTGAAAAAGGGATTGCCCATGGCATGTGGAAATGACTCCGATCAATGCGGCGAGGCAAGACGTAAGGGCAGATCGCATTGTCAATCTTTTTGTGGTTCGTAACTGAACAATTGCGCTGGCTTGTGCATCACACCGGTTTGCTTTTCATCCAAAGGAACCACGTGAGACATCTTTTTGACATTTTTCCGAAAGTTGCGTTTGTCCAGTTTCTTGTCCAACACAATTTCATACAGCGCTTGCAGCTGTGTCAAAGTGAACTTTTTGGGAAGTAGTTCAAAGCTGATGTGCTGGCTTTCCAGTTGTTCTTGTAAAGTTTCAAACGCTTCATCCAAAATGGAATTATGATCAAAAGCCAAAGGACCGACTTCGTTCAATTCTGACCATTGCACGCCGCCTGCGAACGAGGAGGGGCGGGGTTCGTAATCCTGCAGGCTTACCAAGCCATAATAGCCTACGGTGACCACGCGTTGATCAGGCAAATTCCGTACGGATTGTAGCCAAGCCCTGTCCTTCAATTCCTTGACGCGATTTGGATCGCCGAAAGCTTTGAATTGTTTCAGGTATACTCCTTCCAATTGTGTCAGCTCAAAAAGAACGCGTTGCGCTGCTTGATCGAGGCCTTCGTTCATCAGAATGAGGTCTCCAGGAAGTTGTGACCTTGGCGTTGTTTCTGGAGAAGTAGATAGGCCTTTTTGATTGATGAGCAATACTTTGAGCCCAGAATCATTGTAGCCGAAAACGACGCAATCTACGGACAGATGAAGGGATTGTGTGGCGGGCATAGTGTCAAAAGTACAATAATATCACTGCTTTCAAATGTGTAAAACATACACTTACCTTGTTCCTATGTGAATTTCATCGCTATATTCGCAGCCGTTCTAATGATGAACAATGATTTACACGAGCAAGAATTCATGAAGAAAATTGCAGTTTTAACTTCTGGGGGGGACGCACCGGGCATGAATGCCGCGATTCGGGCTGTTGTCCGTACAGCGGTTTACCACGATTGTGAAGCCGTTGGGGTGTTTCAAGGTTTCCAGGGATTGATTGATGGGGACTTTAAAAGACTTCATGTTCGATCTGTCGCAAAAATCTTAGGTCGAGGTGGTACCATCTTGAAATCGGCTCGATGCGACGAGTTTAGGGAGGAGCAAGGCAGAAGAAAAGCACACCAGCATCTCGTCGAACAGGGCGTAGATGCACTGGTCGTCATTGGAGGCAATGGTACATTCACGGGTGCAATGTTGCTGAGCAAAGAGACCGGATTTCCGGTCATCGGAATTCCGGGGACCATTGACAATGATTTGTCGGGAAGCGACTTTACCATTGGCTTTGATTCGGCCACGAATACGGTGGTCGAGGCCGTGGATAAAATCCGGGATACTGCAGATAGCCATAATCGCTTGTTTTTCGTGGAAGTGATGGGGCGTGACAGCGGCTTTATCGCTTTGAATGCCGGAATTGCCACTGGAGCGGTTGCGGTCATGACGAAAGAGAGCGGCATCTCCATTGAGGACTTGGTCGATATCTTGAAATTGGGACAAGCTTCTAACAAAACTTCGAGCATAGTCATCGTCGCAGAAGGGCACCCCGAAGGAGGTGCTTTTGAAATTGCGAAAAAGGTGCATGCTTTGGATAATGCTTACGAGACCCGTGTCACCGTACTGGGGCATTTGCAACGTGGAGGTGACCCAACGTGCGCCGATCGCGTGCTGGCATCTCGACTGGGAGTTTCTGCAGTGGAAGGGTTGCTTTCAGGCAAAAAGAATGTCATGGCCGGGGTGGTAAATGACCAACTGGTTTATTATCCCTTCAATGAAGCTGTAAAAAACAAAACTGCGAGTCTTGAGGACGAGGTTCGCATTGCGCAGATTTTGTCCATCTAACTAGAATCGTAAAATTGATTTACTCCCTATAAGAATGAAAAAAGTTGCTATCAATGGCTTCGGCCGCATCGGACGTTTGGCTTTTCGCCGAATGTTGCATCGCTCTGATTTGACCGTAGTAGCCATTAATGATCTCACGGATGTGGGCACATTGGCGCATCTCCTGAAATTTGATTCCATCCACGGCCGCTTTGACGGCACTGTTGAAGTGGATGGCGGAAATCTGAAAATCAACGGGAATGTTGTGCATATAAGCGCAGAACGAAATCCTGCAGACCTTCCTTGGGGCCAACATGGCATCGATATTGTTGTGGAGTCAACGGGTGTTTTTGCATCAAAAGATGGAGCGGCGAAGCACATTGAGGCGGGCGCCAAAAAAGTCGTTATCTCAGCTCCAGCCAAAGGCGATTTGAAAACCATCGTATTGGGTGTCAATGACGATATTCTGACAGCAGACGACAGCATTGTGTCCAATGCGTCCTGCACTACGAATTGTTTGGCTCCGATGGCCAAGGTTTTGAACGATTCATTTGGTCTGGAACACGGTTTGATCACGACGATTCACGCTTACACGGCAGACCAACGGTTGCAGGATGCGCCACACAAGGATTTGCGTCGTGCTCGTGCAGCGGCCTTGTCGATGATACCGACTTCCACAGGTGCTGCGAAGGCCGTTGGATTGGTGCTGCCTTCTCTTGCTGGAAAACTGGATGGACTGGCTGTGCGTGTCCCTACACCAACAGGGTCAATTACAGATTTGACTGCGACGTTGAGCCAAAATGTCACGGCTGAACAAGTCAATAACGCCATGCAAGCCGCCGCCAATGGCGCGATGAACGGCGTGTTGGAATACTCTGCAGATCCGCTCGTTTCGGTTGATATAGTAGGCAACCCACACAGCTGTATTTTTGACTCTGGATTGACCGTGGCTATGGGCAACACCGTCAAGGTCTTCGGATGGTACGACAACGAGGCGGGTTATGCCACTCGCGTAGCGGACCTGGTGGAACGTCTGTGATTGCAGCCGTTGACAACTTCAACCTATAAACTCGATCACATGAAAATTTTAATAGCGGATAGCGGTTCAACCAAATGCGATTGGATGCTGATCGATGAGTCTGGGAATTCCCTCATGGAATTTCATACCATGGGCTTCAATCCTTATTTCCACAATTCGGATTTGGTGGAAGCCAAAATGAACGAATCGCCCGAAGCAATGGAAATTGCATCGGATATAGACCGCGTATATTTTTATGGCGCTGGCAGCAGCTCTGAAGTTTTGTGCGAGATTATTGCGAAAGGGCTTCAGCGTGTCTTTAGCAAAGCACAAGTGCATGTTGGACATGATTTGGATGGCGCAGCATACAGCACGTACGAGGGGGAGCCAGCGATTACATGCATCATTGGCACAGGATCCAATTCGTGCCATTTTGATGGCGAGACCACCCGGGAAGAAGTTCCGGCACTCGCATACATCTTAGGAGACGAGGCGAGTGGATCATGGTTTGGAAAACGATTGCTCGCATTGCACTTGTATCACAAGCTGGATCCCGCAGTCGATGAAGATTTTAAAGCCACGTTCAATTTTAATAAGGACGATATTGTCAATCGGGTCTATCAAGAATCAGATGCGAATGTTTTTCTCGCTTCCTTCATGACTTTCATCGGTCGGCATCAAGAAGTGCCTCAAATCATCTCACTTTTGGAAGAAGGATTTCAGGAGTTTGTGAACGTTCATGTCAAATGCTACGAAGGATATCAAGATTGTCCCGTGCATTTTGTCGGTTCGGTTGCCTACCACTTTCAGAGTGTTCTTCGCCACGTTTGTGCTCGCGAAGGCATAGCAATCGGTCAAATCATCAAAAGACCTATCGATGGATTGGCGAAGTATCACTTGAATTACATCCTTAATGTAGCCTGAAATGGTCGCCATTAAAGCGTGCATATTCGATTTGGACGGTGTCATAGTGGATACTGCACGTCACCATTTTGCTGCGTGGAAGTCACTGGCGGACGAGCTTGTAATTTCCTTTACGGAAGAAGACAATGAGCGTTTGAAGGGAGTTTCGCGAGTAGATAGCTTGGATTACATCTTGCAAAAAGGGAATTTGGTTTTGGATTCTGCGAAGAAGCTCCAGTTGATGGAGAAAAAGAATATGTTGTATCTGGAGATGGCGGCATCAACGGCTCCAACAGATGTTCTGCCAGGTGTGGTTTCGCTCATGGACGAAATGACCGCTTCAGGCATAAAAATCGGATTGGGATCCTCTTCTAAAAACGCTCAGTCTATTTTGGACAAATTGCACCTTACGAGTCGTTTTAGTACCATCGTTGATGGCAATAACATTACGCTTTCCAAGCCAGATCCAGAGGTCTTTCTCAAAGCAGCCGCTGCCATGGATGTGGCCCCTGAAAATTGCCTGGTCATTGAAGATGCACAATCCGGTGTGGAGGCGGCGATCACGGGTGGTTTTTACGCCATTGGTGTAGGAAAAGGTTTGGAGTCAGCCCATGCACAGTTGGAGAATTTAGAGGGCCTAACGATTGAGCGAATTTCGAATTTGTTGCAATGAAGCAGCAATCCATCAAAGATGTTTGGTCGGTTGGTGTTCAGGGATGGGATCCTGCTTCTGTTCGAAGTCTAGAGTCCTTGCTATCCATCGGCAATGGTCGGTTTGGTCAACGTGCAAACTTTGAGGAGCAATATTCTGGCGAACGATTGCAAGGCAGCTATTTGGCAGGAGTTTATTACCCGGATAAGACCCGAGTGGGATGGTGGAAAAACGGTTATCCGGAATACTTCGCCAAGGTTCTGAATTCAACCAATTGGATCGGAATTGATGTTGCTGTGAACGGCGCATCATTGGATTTGAACGAAGCGCTTTCGATTGAGGATTTCCATTGGGGCATCGATATGCGCGATGGCATTCTGAAACGGTCTTTTGTAGTAGCAATGCAACAGGGCCAACGTGTCGGCATTTCGGCAGAACGGTTTTGTTCCATGCTGCAGCCTGAATTGGGAGTCTTGCGTTATACGCTGACCGCGCTCACAGATGACCTTACCATTGAATTGAAACCCTTCTTGGATGGTGGCGTTACCAACGAAGACAGCAATTGGGATGACGCTTTTTGGAAGACCCACGATTTGTCATCCAACGCCCAAGGCGAGGCAGTGATCCACTGTGAAACAGAAAAGTCGGGATTTCACGCTGCTTTTGGAATGACGTCGAAAGTCGGCAAGCTAAAGAACAACGCGTTGCATCCATTGGAAGTGACATCTCATGGTTCCAGCAACAGCAAAGCGCATTGCACGTTCACAACGAAGCTCGAGCGTGGGGAAGAAGTTGTGCTGGAAAAGTACGTCGGGATCTTCTCATCGCTACAAGTGCAAACGAAAGCCGTTGTGACGAGCGCGCAAGCGTCTTCCAGAGAGGCCTCTGTCCGTGGCTTCGAGCAACTCAAGGCTGATCACACGAAAGCTTGGTCGAAGATTTGGAGTCGAGGGGACATCGAGATCAAAGGTGATGTTTCTTCGCAGCAAGCCATTCGTTTCAATGTATTTCATCTGAATCAGACGTACCGTGGTGATGATCCACGGCTCAATATTGGTCCCAAGGGTTTCACGGGCGAGAAATATGGTGGAGCAAGTTATTGGGACACTGAGGCGTACTGCCTTCCTTTTTTTCTCGCTGGCCATGAATCCAAGGTGTCGCGCCAATTGTTGATGTATCGCTACAACCATTTGGAACGTGCAATTGAGAACGCCGGCAAACTTGGTTTCAAAGATGGCGCTGCATTGTATCCAATGGTGACCATGAATGGTGAAGAATGCCATAACGAATGGGAAATCACATTTGAGGAAATTCATCGCAACGGAGCCATGGCCTATGCCATTTGGAATTACGTGAATTATACCGGGGATCGAGAGTACCTCTTGAGCAATGGATTTGAAGTGTTGCTGGCCATCGCTCGATTTTGGAGTCAACGCGTGCAGTGGTCATCGGAAAAAGAGGCATACGTCATTCTAGGCGTCACGGGACCGAACGAATACGAAAACAACGTCAATAATAATTGGTATACCAATTATCTCGCTGCGTGGTGCTTGCGTTATACGCTGGAAGTAGCGGCGGAATTGAAGGAAAATCATCCGGTTGAATGGTCCGATTTGTCCAAGCGTTTGGCTTTCGATGAACGTGCAAGCGAACTGCATTGGTCTGCGATTTCAAAGGAGATGTACTATCCCAAGCTTTCTGATTCCAATGTGTTCTTGCAACAGGATGGATTCATGGACAAAGAGCAGTTGACGGCGGCTGATTTGCACGAAAGCGAACGACCGATCAACCAGCACTGGAGTTGGGATCGAATCTTGCGTTCCGTATTCATCAAACAGGCCGATGTGCTGCAGGGGCTCTATTTCTTCTGGGATCATTTTTCAGCTTCTGAAATTGAAGAAAATTATGCGTTTTACGAGCCCAAAACGCTTCATGAATCAAGCTTGTCTCCTTGTGTGCACGCGGTACTGGCAGCGCGCTTGAATCGGAAGGATGAGGCATACGCTCACTACCTTCGAACGGCTCGCTTGGATTTGGATGATTACAATAATGAGGTGAACGAAGGCTTGCACATCACGTCGATGGCGGGCACTTGGCTTGCTGTGGTAGAGGGGTTTGGTGGCTTTCGTGTGATTGATGGAACCCCTTGTTTTGATGGGATGCTGCCGGCTCAGTGGGAAGGACTATCCTTCAGGGTTCAGTTCAGAGGCCGTGAGCTTTCTGTGAGTATGGATGCAAAAAGCACAACAGTTAGTCTTCTCGAAGGATTGCCATTGGACATCAAAATTGGGGGCGAACGCCAGCGTTTGACCTCCGCCCCCGAGGCTTAAGTCATTCGACTTCGGAAAGACCCCACATGGAATTGATTGCACCGGGTGTTCCGCCTAAGACAAAGGATGCAGCCCAAGAAGCGGCTTCTTCATTCGGTAGGTTATAATCCATCAATTCGAGTGAAGGCCCATCGCCATCCGGTTCTGTGATCCAGCCGTCGTTGTCTTCATAGGCGACCGCTACTACGGTTTCATCCATTGGATCGACCAGTGTTACGGTTTCGCCGGTGTTATTGAGGCTTCCGCCGCTATTCCATTGCACTATGGGGGTGTGCCCGGGCACGGACACAGCAAGCGTGTCTGCGTTTCTTGCCACTACGAAGAATGCCTCGGCGCCAATGCTATCGGTTGACGCGAATACGAGGGATACGGCATCTGTCAATTTCCATCCGTCAAGCGAAACGGAAAAGGCATTGGGGTTGTAGAGTTCTAAAAATTCCCAGTCGCTATCGTTGCCTTGTGAGGAATTGGGGTTGTAATGAATTTCTGACACAATGAGGGTGGGAAATACGGTGGCCTCTTCTAGGCAGCTGTCTCCATAGAAAACCAACATGGATAGCAAATCTTGTAAGTTTACGACGCTGTCCTGGTTGACGTCCGCTGTGCAACTCGTTTGTGCTACGGCAATTGCTGCCGATAGAAAGGGGACGAGGGCCCCTAGAAAAATGTTCTTCATTTGCGCTGTATTTGATTAATGCAGGGCAAAAGAATTGAATGATTCATCCCACTGAAGAACAAACTCACATCTGGAACCTTCGGTGTTACATCTGAAGATCCAAGCTCACTGGGCAGTGATCCGATCCCTCAATGAAACGGTGTATTTCAGCCGATTGAACCGAAGGCAATAGTCGCTGGCTAGTTAGCATGTAATCCAGTCTCCAACCGACATTTTTTTCGCGTGCACCGCCCCGGTAACTCCACCAAGAGTATGCCACTTCATCAGGGTGCAAGTGCCGCCAAGTATCCACAAAGTGCGTGCCTTGAAGTAAGGATGTTAATCCATCAATCTCGTCTTGCGTGTAGCCCGGTGTCTTGTTGTAATTGGCAGCAGGTCGTGCAAGGTCAATGGGCTGATGAGCAACGTTTAAATCGCCACAGCAAATAACAGGTTTGGTTTGGTCTAGCTTGTTCAAATAAGCCTTGAAGGCGACGTCCCACTGCATTCGAAAGGGGAGCCGCTTCAATCCTGAAGAGGAATTCGGGGTGTAGACGGTAACAAAGTGGAATTTTTCGAATTCAGCATGTAGCACGCGCCCTTCGGTATCTAACTCTTCAATCCCAAGCCCTGCATTGACGTGTACAGGGGGAGTTTTGGATAATATGGCCGTACCTGAATAGCCTTTTTTCACCGCGGAACTTGAAAAGACTTGATAGTCCTCCAGTCCTTCCAGCCCGAAAAGTGCTTCCCGAACTTGGTCATCTTGGGCTTTCGTTTCTTGAAATCCAATGACATCGGCATTGAGGTTTCGGATGGAATCGGTAAAATCTTTTTTTACAATGGCACGAATTCCATTGACATTCCAGGTGGCTAAGCGCATGTTGGGGGGAGTTTATCAAATCGTTGCTGCCACTGTTGAGCAGCTAGCATGAGTTCAGGGAGTGTGGCGTATGTCGTTTTGTCACCATATTCCATCAAGTGGCTCAAGTAGATGGTTTGATCGCTGAATTCGTTGGCTTGCTCCATGTTGATGAAATGTTGTTCATCCGGACATGGTTGAACATGGCAAAGCATGAATTTTTTTTCTTCTGGACAAAACCCAGCAATGAGTGTTCCGTCCAAATCATGGCCCAGTTCAAGGACCCAAGGCATGTGCAAGAATCGTCCTTTCCACAAAGGCATGTAGCCCATGCTGAAATACGGGTAAAACCAATTTTTGAATCGGATGTTATCTGCTTTCAATGCTTCTTTCAACGTTGACATGTGCTCGCGCAAGGCATGGGCAAAAGTCTCTCGTCGGTTGAAGTTGGCAAGTTTTCCCCAACGTTTGCTGGGGGTGTAGTACTCCATTTCACCGAGCTCAAGCTTGTAGTCAAAGCGCGAGGGCAAATCCAACACATACCCGGGATAGTAAAGCTTCCGTCCCGTTTGTTGGCCAAACTCAATTTCCTTCAGCATGGTATACGTGCCGAGGCTGAAGGACTTGTAATTGAAGTCATAGACGGCAAGCAACGAGGCCATGCTTCTTTCACCCAGATCAAAAAAGGATGTGGCGATGAGGCGATCGTCGTCGTAGACGCAAATTTCCATGGTTTCAAAAACCGTCGAATGAAAACCTGCGTAAAGGTATTCTTCGAGTGTTTCGTGTATGAACCCCTTGAAGCGCGATTTGTGCTGTTCGTACAATCGTTGTTTTTCCGGTGTGACTTTCGCCACACCATAGGTGATATTGAACCGTTGCTCGACTTGCTTTTTGATTTTACGATGACGCTTTTTAGCCGCATGTTTTTGCAAGTCCAATCGGATGTTTACGACTGAAAAAACGTTTGCGTCAATGCAAAGCAAGTCCATTTTGTAGAGCATTACCGAACCACGAAACCACCCAGAAGCCAGGTACTGATCGTAGCGACTACGCGTAAGGCGCCTTGGAAAATGCGTTTGGACTAACACCGTGTTTCGCTCAGGTAGATCAGTCTTTGACGGAGGAAAGCAACTCCTTCATGCCGCCAACACTGCTCATCAGCCCACTGGCCTCGTATGGCATGAACACTGTTTTGCTGCCTGCGCCACCATCGCGGAGCACTTCTTCCAACGTCTCAATGTATTTGACCGCAATGAGGTACTGTGCAGGGTCCGCCTTAGTGCCATCGACTGCGCTCGCAATGAGCTGAATGGCTTGTGCCTCCGCGTCGGCTACTTTCAATCGAGCTTCAGCTTCTCCTTCTGCTTTCAAAATGCGGGCCTGTTTTTGGCCCTCTGCCTCATTGATGTCCGCACCTTTTTGTCCCTCAGATTCGAGAATAGCAGCACGCTTGCTTCCTTCAGCCTCAATGATTTGAGCACGTCGCGTTCGTTCGGCGCGCATTTGTTTCTCCATGGCTTCCTTGATGTCGACTGGTGGGTTGATGTCTTGCAGCTCGACACGATTTACCTTGACGCCCCATTTGTTGGTGGCTTCATCCAAAATAGAGCGCAGTTTCATGTTGATCGTGTCCCGCGATGTCAAGCATTGGTCTAATTCCAATTCTCCAATGACATTCCGCAGGGTCGTTTGCGTCAATTTTTCGATGGCATTCGGGAGGTTATTGATTTCATACACTGCCTTGACAGGATCGATGATTTGAAAGTAAATGAGGGCATTGATTTCGGTGACAACATTGTCCTTCGTAATGACGCCTTGCTTTGGGAAATCAAACACCGTTTCGCGCAAATCAACGCGGTCTTTCATCTTGTACTGCGTTATTTTAAGTCCGTCAGGCCGCTGAGCGATAACACGCCATGCGATGTCACGAGGGCGATCGATGATGGGGATGATGATGTTGATTCCCGCATTCAGCGTGGTTCGGTATTTTCCCAATCGTTCAATGACAACCGATTCGCTTTGGCGCACAATGCGAACGCCCTTGATAATGATTACAGCAGCAAAAAGGAAAAAAATAGTAGCGATAATGGTTCCGGGCATCTTTGCAATAATTGTAGAGTTAAAAACAGGAGGGCAGTCTATTGTTTGGGACGGACGATTAAGGTGTTACTCTCGACCGATTCGATGACGAGAACATTGCCCAAGACCATCGATGTCGCTGGAATTTCATCTGAAACCTTTGCGCGCCAATCGTCGCCATCGATTTTACAACGTCCCATGCCTGATTGGGGATCAAATTCTTGGGTTACAATGACTTCTTTTCCGATGAGCGCATCAGCTCCTGAAAGTGTCTCTTCCCCTGAGAAGCCCATTTTGAGCATCGCAGGACGCAGAAAGACGAAGGCAATGAGGCTCGTAATGCCAGCACAGACGAGCTGCCATTCGAATACAATTCCGAGGTAAGCGCCCAATGCACCTCCAAAAGCGCCAATTCCAAGACACGCGAGGACAAATCCCGGCATGAATACCTCAAATATGAGCAAGGCCAATGCACTTGCCGTCCAGATCTGCCATGGTTCCCATATCATGGTGTGAAGTTAGATGCTATTCTTCGAGATGCCAAGCTTCGAACCCGAGCATCATCGGGTGCGCTGGATATCAAGCGGATTCAATCTTTTGATGCAATTCAAGGACCTGCTGGAGCAAGGGTGAATTGGTGTTGTTATCCACAACGAAATCCGCTTGCTTGATTCGCTTTTCATCGTTTAATTGCTGCAGCATGCGTGCTTCAATTTCATTTTCCGACCAGCCGTTTCGTCTCTTTACACGCTCTATGCGAAGGGCTTTTTCTGCGACCACTGTGATCACAAGCTTGCAGTCGAGGTGCGCTTCGCTTTCGAATAATATGGCTGATTCGCGCAAAACATAACTTGGCCTACGCTCTTGGATCACCTTTTCATGCCAGTTGGCAAAGGCAATGCGAACCATTGGGTGGACCTTTGCATTCAAAGTACTCAACGCATCGTCATCCTGGAAAACGATGGCGGCTAATTCTTTGCGGTCAATGCCGTTCAGTTCTCCACGCTGCCAAATGCCACATGAACGACCAAAGTGTTGGATGATCCATGCTTGGAAATCACGGTTGTCTGTGTAAAGGCTCCTTCCAGCCGCATCAGCGTCCCAGGTGGGTACTCCGATTGACTGGAAAATCCTGGAAACGGTCGATTTCCCACTTCCGAGGCCACCGGTCAGCCCGACTATTGAACCTCCGTGTTCTATTGCTGTGGAAAAGTTTGACACGGTGCAAAGGTCAATGAAATGATTGGAACCATGAACTTTGTCCCATGGAACATTTACTCGCCCCCTCGATTTTGGCTGCTGATTTTGCCAATTTGGAACGAGACATTCAGTTGATCAATGCATCCGAAGCGGATTGGTTTCATTTGGATGTGATGGATGGCGTTTTCGTTCCCAACATCAGCTTCGGAATGCCTGTAATCAAGAGCATTGCAACCCACGCCACCAAGCCACTGGATGTTCACCTCATGATTGTCGATCCCGATCGATACCTGTCAACGTTTGCGAATTTAGGCGCTGATGTCCTCACAGTGCATGCGGAAGCTTGCACGCACTTGCACCGGACATTGGCGCAGATCAGAAGCTTGGGAATGAAGGCTGGTGTGGCATTGAATCCGCATACGCCTGTTTCCACCTTGACGGATGTGTTGGGCGACCTCGATTTGGTTTGCTTGATGTCTGTAAACCCCGGTTTTGGGGGGCAGAAGTTCATTGAACGGACTTATGAGAAAACGACCGTGTTGCGCAGCATGTTAACGGCTGCGGGTTCGAACGCACACATCGAAATCGACGGTGGTGTGGGACCTGGGAATTGGAAGGCATTGGTCGAAGCCGGGGCCGATGTTTTGGTGGCAGGTTCTTCAACCTTTAATGCTGCCGATCCTCACGCGGCAATCCTTGAAATGAAAGGCCAGTAATTCGGTTGAAGATGGGGGCGAAAAATGAACGAATCCAACAGCTGACTTAAGCTTCAATTTCAGCGGTCAAATCGGCATTCAAGAGTTTTGTGCACTTAGGCTCCAACTCGTCATACGTGCCGGATAGAACGGAGCACTTGCCTTTGAAATGCACCATTAGTGCGCATTGCTCTGCTTGCAAAGCATCATGTTCACAAATGGAGATGAGCATTTCGATGACATGATCGAAGGTGTTGTGTTCATCATTGTACAGAACCAAATTCCATCCCTCCGTGGTAACGGTTTCCAGTGCGATTTCCTCCGCTACCTGCTCATCAGAGCTTAAGATGGGCTGGATGTATCCTTTGTCTGCTTGCGCACTCAAGGCCTTGATTTCTTCTGGGTCGCACATTTGGAACATGCACAAATTTAACCAAAAGGATTGGATTCCCCGAGCAGCAAGAACAATTGGCATGTCTAGGGGTTTTAATGACATGCACAAACTAAAGCTGTTGGTAATCCAGGAAGGTTTAAAGGCAAACGCGGAGTCGTTCTTGTCCGAGCAGGGGTATGACGTCGCGACAGTGACCACACCCGAAGACGCGATGATTTCAGCACTCGAAATCGATCCTGAAGCCGTGATTTGGCCGGAAAAGTTTTCAGGCATGAGCCAGTGGCAGCGGGTCAAAGAAGTATTGGAAAGTCGGAAGCCATTGATTCCAGTCTCCAACAACATCTGGGAATCGAGGATAACTGCTAAGCATCCAGAAACGGACCCTTCCATGGGAATGCTCGATATGGAAGCAATGGATGCTTCGCAGCCCATGACGACTACATCAGCATTGCTGGACTGTTTGGAAGATTTCCAAAACCGAAAGAATGCCAAGGATGTTCATTTCTACACGAAAGTTGGAAACAAGCTGAAGCGAATCGATTTGAACAATATTCGCTACATACAAGTAGAGGGCAAGTACAGCGCAATTCAATTGGAATCTCGGCAGTACCACGTCAAAGCTTCATTGAAGGATTTGTTGAGCATCCTGGGATCGCCCGATTTTGTGCGCGTGTCTCGAAACTATGTGGTGAACTTGGAGCACATCAATCACATTGATGTTTACCAGAGCACCGTTCAGGTAGCAGGGCAGGACATTCCTGTAAGCCGCACTTACAAGGAGAATTTGATGAAGAATGTGCGTTTGCTCTGAAGGCAAACGTTGCTGAGCAGGTGATTTGAAGTTAACTTTGTGGCATGTCGAAAACGCCAGAAGCTGCTGACGAGTCCAAAGAGCGTCCTCTTAATTTCATTGAGCAAAAAATTGAGGCTGATATCGCAGCCGGGAAGCATGGAGGGCGAGTCCACACGCGGTTCCCTCCTGAGCCCAATGGACATCTGCACATCGGACATGCCAAAGCAATTTGTGTCAGCTTCGGCTTGGCCGAGAAATACGGCGGAGTCACGAATTTGCGTTTTGATGACACAAATCCTGAAAAAGAAAGCACGGAGTACGTCAATGCCATTCGCGAGGACGTTGCCTGGCTTGGATTTGATTGGAAAGGAGGGGAGTTCTATACAAGTGATTATTTCGAGCAACTTTATGGCTTTGCTTGCCAGTTAATTAAGCTTGGCAAGGCTTATGTGGATGATCAATCTTCCGAAGAGATGGCCGCGCAGAAAGGTGCGCCCGGCAAACCGGGAACAAATAGCCCTTTTCGCGACCGTTCCCCGGAAGAAAATCTGAAGCTCTTTGAGGGCATGAAGGCGGGAGAATTTCCTGAAGGAACACGCGTTTTGCGTGCTAAGATTGACATGGCGCATGACAACATGTTGATGCGGGATCCGTTGATTTATCGCATCAAGTTTGTCGCCCATCACCGAACGGGAGAGGATTGGGTGATTTATCCCATGTATGATTTTGCGCATGGGCAATCTGATTCGATCGAGAACATAACGCATAGCCTGTGCTCACTGGAATTTGAAAACCACCGTCCGCTCTACGATTGGTTCATTCAAACGCTTGACATTTATCCGACGGAACAAACGGAATTTGCACGTTTGAACCTGAGCTATACCTTGATGTCGAAACGCAAACTATTGCGCTTGGTTGAAGAAGGAGTGGTTGATGGCTGGGATGATCCTCGGATGCCAACGATCAGCGGACTGCGGAGACGCGGATACACACCCCAAAGCATCCGCACCTTTGCCGATCGGATTGGAGTGGCGAAGCGCAACAATGAAATTGATGTGAGTCTTTTGGAGTGGGCGCTTCGCGATGATTTGAATCGAACAGCGCCGCGGGTGATGGGTGTGCTCAACCCGATCAAACTGGTGGTGTTGAATTATCCAGAAGACAAAAAGGAGTTTCTAGAAACGCAAAACAATCCGGAAGACCCAAGCGCTGGAACCCGTCAAATGCCTTTCGGAAGGGAGTTGTGGATGGAAGCAGATGATTTTAAGGTGGATGTCAATAAGAAGTGGTTCCGTTTGGCTCCAGGAAGAGTCGTTCGGCTCAAGTCCGCCTACATCGTGGAATACGTTGACCATGTGGAGGATGAGTCGGGTGCTGTGACCGAAGTTCATGTCAATTATTTCAGCAATAGCAAAAGTGGTCAGGATGTTTCTGGCATCAAGGCGAAGGGAACGTTGCATTGGGTTTCGTGCGAAGACGCCGTCAATGCCGAAGTGCGCTTGTATGATCGGATGTTTTTGGAAAGCGCTCCAGAGGCGAATGGTGATTTCATGGATTGCCTCAATCCATCGAGCCTAGAGGTGCGGTCCAATTGCAAGCTCGAGCCTTCTTTAGCGCATGCCGAACCGGGCACCGTCTATCAATTCACGCGCCTGGGATACTTCACAGTAGATTCGCGGTACAGCGAAGCCGAAAACCTTGTTTTCAATCGAGCTGTGACCTTGAAAGACGGTTGGAAAGGTTGAAGCGCTTTTGCGCGGTCAGCCCGATTATTTCACGGCCTTTAGCCCCATTTCGCTCGCGATTTGCAGCATCAACTTGCGAGCCGCAACGGGTTCGTTGGGGATGTCTCCTTCGAGAATGGCTTCTTTGATCGCTGACTTAATGGTCCCAATGGGTTTGCTTGGAGGAATCCCAAACGTTGCCATGATTTCTTCGCCCGATACAGGAGGTTGGAAGTTTCGAAGTGAATCCTTTTCTTCAACATCCTTCAATTTCTCCAATACGACATCATAATTGGCGAGGTAGCGTTTCACCTTCGCCTCGTTCTTCGAAGTGATATCGGCTCGGCACAGAATCATCAGAGCATCAATGTCGTCGCCCGCATCAAAAAGCAGCCGCCGAACAGCACTGTCGGTGATTTGATTTTTCGTCAAAGCGATAGGCCGCAAATGCAGCAATACCATCTTCTGCACAAACTTCATTTTTTGATCCAGTGGAAGCTTCATGCGCTTAAAAATCTTCGGAACCATCCGGGCTCCACGATCTTCATGCCCGTGAAAGGTCCAACCATGTTTCTTTTGGAAACGCTTGGTGGCTGGTTTTGCGATGTCGTGAAGCAATGCAGACCAACGGAGCCAGAGGTTGTCTGAGTTTTCAGCAACGTTATCCAAAACTTCCAACGTATGATAGAAATTATCCTTGTGGCCAATTCCATCGCGCCATTCGATTCCTTTCAGGTTGGACAATTCCGGGAAAAATCGGTGCAGCAAATCGCCTTTGTCCAAAAGCTTGAACCCTTTGGAGGGTTTGTCGGACATGATGATCTTGTGCAATTCGGTATGAATCCGTTCTTGCGTGATGATCTTTAAGCGCTCAGCATTTCTGCGAATGCTTTTGACATTGGAATCTTCAATGCGAAAACCAAGCTGGGTTGAGAAGCGGATTGCACGCAACATGCGCAAGGGGTCGTCACTGAAAGTGACATCCGGGTCCAAAGGTGTTCGAATGCATCCATTTTCTATATCGCGCAAGCCGTTGAATGGATCAATGAGATCTCCAAAGGTCGCCTCGTTCAAGCTCAGTGCGAGTGCATTGATGGTAAAGTCCCTTCGCAGTTGGTCGTCTTCGATGGTGCCATCTTCTACGATGGGGTTGCGGCTTCCGCGTTCATATGATTCTTTTCGGGCCCCAACAAACTCCACTTCCCAGTCGTGGTAGCGAAACATTGCAGTTCCGAAATTTTTAAAAACGGTTACTTTTCCTGCGCCAAGTGCCTCTGATGCTCTTTTGGCCAATTCAATACCGCTGCCTTCGACGACAATGTCGATGTCTTTACAAGGCCGCTGGATCAGGAGGTCGCGAACAAATCCACCAATTGCAAATGCGGGTTGACCGTTTTCATCGGCTATTTTCCCGATGGATTTGAAGAGTGGATGATTCAGGTGCGCTGAAAAATTCATGGCCTTGGTTTCACGTGCTAAGGTACGGAGCGAATCTTCGCGGTTCTCTTGAATTTTAGCTTCGAATGACAGTGATTCGATCGTGTGCATCAAATTTGACCATCATCGACGCCTCTCCGCTAGAAGACTGGCTTCTGCGGTGGTTTGCAACGATATCTGCGCCTTCCTTAATTCCATTCTCGAGCTGTTGAAAGGATGCCGGGGTGGGTTGTCCAGTGAGATTGGCACTTGTGGAAGCCAAAGGCCCTCCAATGCCACGGATAATGAATGCCACATATTCGTCTTTTGCCCATCGCACGGCCAGCGTTCCGTCTTCTGCGACCAAGCCGGGCGCAAGTTCTGCCTTTGCTTTCTCAGAGCACGGCGCGATAACGGTGACCGGACGATCACTCACTTCCATCAGTTCCCAAGCGGAATCCGGTAGGTTTGGAAGGTATTGTTCAACCATTCCCGGGGAATCCACCAGCATCAATAAGTTGGAGTTCGTGGGCCTTTGTTTGATTTCGAAAATGCGGCTCACGGCTTTCGCATGCTTTGCATTGGCCGCAAGGCCCCATACGGTATCTGTGGAATGCACGACGACACCTCCGCCTTTCAAAGCGTTCACCAGTTCCAGTGCATCCGCTTGCCATTCGGGCTTGCTCTTTTTTCGTCCCATGAATCAATGGTCTTTTATCCACTGATTTACAGCGAGTTCAATGTCCTTCTCTAAATGCTCGAGGGGCAGCCGCTTGAACGCTTGGCCGGTGACCCGCTCGAACAAGTCGATGTAACGGTCGGATACCTCTTGGACGAATGCTTCGGGCATTTCGGGAATTTCTTGGCCTTCAAGTCCCATGAATTCATGTTCCATCAACCATTCTCGCACGAATTCCTTGCTCAGCTGTTGTTGTGGCAATCTTTCACGCTGTCGTTCCGCATAACCCTCAGAGATAAAATAGCGAGAGCTATCGGGGGTATGGATTTCATCGATGAGCATTAATTCTCCGTTCAGAACGCCAAACTCGTATTTCGTGTCCACGAGGATCAACCCTTGCTTCGCGGCCATCTCCGTTCCACGCTGGAATAGCGCACGGGTAATGCGCTCCAATTCTTCGTAGCGCGCTGCGGTGACGATCTCGCGTTCGAGAATGCTCGCCTTGCTGATGTCTTCATCATGTCCTTCCTCTGCTTTTGTGGCGGGAGTGATGATGGGTGAATCAAACGCGTCGTGTTCGTTGAGCCCTTCAGGCAATGGAACGCCACAAAGGGATCGTTTGCCTGATTTGTAGGTGCGCCAGGCATGACCGGTAAGGTAACCACGGATCACCATTTCGATGCGAATGGGTTCACACGCGTGTCCAATGGTGACTTGTGGGTGCGGGGTGGCTTTTTTCCAAATGGGAACAATGTCCTGTACAGCGTCCAAAAAGTGACTCGCAATTCCGTTAAGAACCTGTCCTTTGTAGGGTATGCCTTTCGGCATTACCACATCAAATGCACTGATGCGGTCGGAAACCACAGCGACAATGTTGCCCCCTTCAAACCGATACATGTCTCGGACCTTTCCATGGTACACATCGGTTTGACCTGCAAACTGAAATGTGGCTTGGTGCAAGGTGTTGCTCATGTGTTTTTCTTTTTTTGCTCTTTGTTCTCCCGTTGCTCATCGGCCTTTTCGAAAGCTGCAATGACCGCCCTGACCAATCGATGACGAATGACATCGCTTGCTGTAAGTTGCACAAAACCAATGCCTTCAATTTGGTGCAGATGGCGTTGTGCATAAACCAGCCCGGATCCCTGGTGACGCGGTAAGTCTACTTGTGTGGCATCGCCCGTGATGACGAATTTTGCGTCCCGCCCCATGCGGGTGAGAAACATCTTGATTTGTGCTACGGTCGTGTTTTGTGCTTCGTCTAAGATGACAAAAGCCTTGTCGAGTGTTCGTCCCCTCATGAAGGCCAACGGTGCTATCTCGATGACTCCTTTTTCCAAATGATCTGCGACCTTGTCAAAAGGCAGCATGTCTGTTAAGGCATCATACAAAGGCTGCAAGTAGGGGTCCAGTTTCTCTTTCAAGTCTCCCGGTAAAAAACCTAGGTTTTCTCCGGCTTCTACGGCAGGCCGAGTGAGAATTATTTTTTTGACGCGTCGGTCCTTGAGCGCAGCTACTGCCATGGCCACGGCGGTATATGTTTTTCCCGTCCCGGCAGGTCCTACAGCAAAGCTCATGTCATTGGCTCGAATGGTATCCACCAGGGTTTGCTGGTTGGGCGTGCGCGCCATGATTCGGTTTCCGCCCGGTCCATATACGAGCGTGTCGTCCTTTTGCGACTGTTTCATGACGGTGGATTCGTCGGAATTGAGCAATCGATCAACGTCATCAACGGACAGGGATTGGTAGCGCTCTGCATGCCAAAGAATCATGCGCATTACCTCCTCAAAGCGCCCCAAGTCCTCCACGGATCCTTTTGCGGAAATGGTTTCCCCACGTGTGACAAGGTGCAGCGAAGCAAACCCACTCCGCAATACACGCCAATTTTCATTTTCGGGACCGAGGAAGACCAAAGGATCAACACCTCGGATGGATATCTCTTTCTGTTGCATATGGAAAGACAAAAATACGTTCCCGACCTTTGCAATGTGTCAATCATCACATTAACATCTGACTTTGGTGAAGGAAGCCACTATACGGCGGCCCTGAAAGGTGCCCTTTTGTCCCGTGCTCCCGATTCGAAAATTGTGGACATCTCGCATCGAGTGCGAAAGTTTGATGTGGTTGAGGCGGCATTTATTCTGCGCTCTACATACCCGGAATTCCCGAAAGGAACGGTCCACGTTATCTGTGTTCAAGGAGCGAATACCCCAGAAACACCACACCGATTGGTGACGTTTCAAGATCAGCATTTTATCGGAGCGGACACAGGAGTGTTTCGATTGCTTTCGCATTCAGAACCTGAGGCTGTTTTTGATTTTTCAGGACTGAATTTGGACATTGATTCCCCCACATTCCCAGAACGAGAAGTTTTCGCATTGGCCGCTGCACATCTGGCAAAAGGGGGGCGTGCAGATTTGATCGGACGGCCAGCGGGTTCACTGCGAGATGCTGCGCCGCGGAGGATGAGTTTTGAAGAAAACACCATCATTGGGCATGTCGTGTTCATTGATGATTATGGCAATGTGATCACGAACATTACCAAGGAGGCTTTTTTAAAAATCGGAATGAATCGTCCTTTTGAAATTCAGATGCGCACGCCTCGCATGACCATTCGGCAGATGAGCGAGAACTACCACGATGTTGCAACTGGAAAAGAGTTGGCACTTTTCAATCATTCGGATTTGTTGGAAATAGCGGTAAACAATCACAGTGCGCCGGGGGGGCATGGTGGTGCTGATGCGCTTTTGGGTTTGCAAAGGGACCAAGCCATTCGGATCAATTTTCAAAATGAAGATAGGCTCTAATGGGGGTGTTGCGCATTGTGAAAATGGAGTTTGAAGAAGAATTGGTTCGCGAGTTTGATGCGCTCTTTGGCCAAATACAATCGGACATTGAAGCGGTGCCTGGGTGCGAACGCGTCATGATGATGAAATCGTCTGGTTCTCCTAACACCCGAACGACCCTCAGTTGGTGGGCGCATGAAGACGACTTGAGCAACTACCGAAAGTCAGCATTATTCGGAGAGGTGTGGCCGCAAACCAAAGCCAAATTCGCTGGGAAGCCCTTGGCATGGTCGGTTGATTGGGAAAGCGCGAGCGGATTGCCATTCGGAGTGTAAATTTGAACTTCACAATGAAGTCACTTATCCGCAAGGAACTCCGAACTTTTTTCAGCACCCTGATGGGGTATGTTGTCGTGTGTGCCTTTCTCCTTTTGACCGGTTTGTTCCTTTGGGTGTTTCCGGGAGAATGGAATGTCCTTGACAATGGACAAGCCAATTTGAATGCGCTTTTTATTTGGGCCCCTTGGGTGTTCATGTTTCTCGTTCCTGCCATTACCATGCGCAGCCTCTCCGAGGAGATGGGGCGTGGCACCATGGAGTTGTTGCTGACCAAGCCAATTTCTGAAGCGCAAATTGTACTCGCCAAGTTCACCGGTGCCTTTGCAGTTCTCATCTTGTCCTTGGTTCCCACGTTGATTTTTCTTCCAATTATTGGATTTTTGGGGCAACCTCAATGGAATTTTGATGCGGGGGCCATTTACGGGAGTTACCTGGGGCTGCTTTTGCTCGGGTCAACCTTCACTGCATTGGGTATCTTCGCTTCTTGCTTGACCACCAATCCGCTGGTTGCATTTTTGGTGACTGCAGTGACTTTGGTCTTCGGATTTGTCGGATTTACGGCGTTGGCAAGCTTTGATTGGTTGGGAGATTGGGAGCTCGCTTTTATGCAGCTTGGAATGCAAACGCATTATCAGTCCATTAGCCGTGGAGTGCTCCATGGGAGTGATGTAGCCTATTTTGTGTTTCTCGATTTCTTCTTTCTGTCCTGTGCACGCTTGGCCATCGTTTGGAACCGAAGCCGATCAAAATCAGAATGGATTCGGTGGTCTTTGGTTGCAGGCATTGGCGCCGTATGTTATTTCATTGCCTTGTCCATTCCTTGGCAAGTCGACCTGACCAGTGACAAGCGCCACACCATGACGGATGCATCCGTGGAGTTGCTCGAGAGCCTGGATGATGAGTTGTTTATCACCTGTTACCTGGATGGTGAATATCCCGCCAATTGGAAACGGCTGGAACATTCTATTCGCGCTCAATTGAGAGGCTTTGCGAAAGCAGCAAATGGAAATGTGAGATTTCAGTTTGTAGACATTTATGAAATTGACGACCGCCAAACCATAGGCCAAAACGAAGAGAAGCTCGTAGAACAGGGGCTGCAGTTCACCCGCATATCGTTTGTTGAGAATGGATTGCAGGCGTTTCAAACGGTTTGGCCGGCGGCCATTTTGTCGTACAAAGGAAACCGTGAAGTGGTGCAGTTTTTCAAATCAGATGTCCCAGAACCGACGGACATTATGATTCAAGGGTCGATTAATTCGGCTGAATACGAGTTGACAAGTGGCATTCGAAAATTGACCCGTCCTGATCGTCCGAAGATTGCCATCATCGAAGGGCACGGGGAATTGGGAGAAGCGGAAATGGCTGATTTCACGATGGAATTGGATGACGACTACGACGTGCTTCGGGTTGAAATTGATGGTCAACTGAATATTTTGTCGGAAGTGCTGGACGGAATGAAGCGCAGGACCAATCGATTTGACCTGGCCATAGTTGCTGCCCCTGACTCTGCTTTTGACCCGAAAGACCAAGTGATCCTTGATCAATTCATCATGAACGGTGGGCGCGTTCTTTGGCTCATCGATCCGTTGTTGACCAATCGGGACAGCCTTGCAGCCAATCAAATGACCATGGCCACTTCCAAGGATTTGGGCATTTCAGACCAACTGTATCAATACGGAGTGCGATTCAATCGCAACCTGGTGGTCGACGCACAATGCGCGCCAATGTTAATGGATGCGGGTCCCAACGGTGACCAACGAAACATGCAGGTCTTCAACTGGTATTTCGCACCCGTAGCGATTGCACAAGGGGTGAACCATCCCATCACAACGAACCTCGATCCAATCCATTTCGATTTTGCTTCGAGCCTCGATACGGTGGACGCCCCAGGCAAACTGAGAAAGACCGTATTGTTGTCAAGTTCTGAGATGTCCCGAGAATACAAATCGCCTGTTCGGGTATCGAGCAGCATTGTGGAATTGACTCCCGAATATTTCACGCAAAATTCCAAGCCCCATCAGCCATTGGCCTTGTTGGTAGAGGGAACCTTTCAGTCCGCATTTCTGAACCGATTGCCATCGGTACTTGAGAATGACCCGGAGTTTGCCTTTGCATCTCAAAGCTTGTCAACCGCTCAAATTTTCATCAGTGACGGCGATATGGCACGCAACAAGGTGAAGCCGGGCCCCAATGGTCCCATGATTCTTCCCTTGGGATACGACCGCTATGCCGGAACCGTCGTTTATGACAATAAGGAGTTTTTGCGGAATGCGGTGAGTTATCTATTGGACGAGTCCTCTGCGCTATCCGTTCGTTCTCGAACCATTTCCCTTCGTCCATTGAATTCAGAGCGCATCAGAAAGGAACGTTTGGGTTGGCAGTACTTAGCTCTGGGATTGCCCATCGCGCTGACGCTGGCCATTGCGCTCCTTTCCACATCACTAAGACGCAAGCGATTTGCGAAAGTCCTTTGAACTAAATTTGGCCCCATGCACCGAAACCTCCGGCTTTTCTACCTCTTAATTTTCGTAACGATCATCGCTGTGCTTGTGCGGGAATACACGCCATATGAAACGATGGAAATGAAGGGTGTCGAAGCCTCTGCATTCTCCATTTCGGACACAGCTACGGTGAGTAAAATATTCATTGCCGACAAGGATGGTGGGCAAGCGCTCCTCGAGCGGATTCCTGGCCAACGGTATTGGTCCTTAAACGGTCGGTACTTGGCTCGAAGAGATGCCGTAGATCTTCTGCTCAAGACCATGAAGCGAATCCGGGTGCAAAGTCCGGTGCCGAGTGGAGAATTGGAGACCGTTAATCGTCTATTAGCCGGAAGAGCAAAGAAAGTCGAGATTTACCAAGGCGACGACGCTCCGGCTAAGGTTTGGTACATTGGCTCTGCAAACCAAAGCCATACAGGAACGTATATGCTGCTGGGAGACGCTGAAGGCAATGTGGCGAAGGAGCCCTTCATCACGCACATGGAGGGCTTTACTGGATTTCTTTCGACGCGATTCTTTACCGATGAGCGGGAATGGAGGTACACAGGGGTTTTCGACTTTCCAGGCAGATCACTTGCCGGTGTGCGCGTGCAGCAACATGAATCCAATCTGGATTACACCATGCGTGTGGATTCGTTTGGCTCGCTTTCATGGAATAGTACTCCGACGAAACCCAATGCCATGATCGATACGTTAGCGGTGCAAAATCACTTCAATCAATTTCGGAAAGTGCACTTGGAGACGTATAACAACCATCTCAGCAGTAGTGCTTTGGATAGCATTTTGACAGTGCCGCCTGCTTTTACCTTGTCCGCATGGAATGCTGATTCTTCGGTTGTATCGAATGTCGAACTGCTCTGGAAGTTGCCGACCATGGATACGTATGACAATGAAGGAAAGCTTAATCCATGGGACGGTGCTCGCATGTATGCGCGCTATAAAGGAGAGGTCGTACTCGTTCAGACCTTCGCCTTCAACCCGCTTTTAACGAGTCCTTTCTGACACTCGGTCATTCATTCTTCAGTGCTGCGCGCGCGAAGGACTGCCACGAAAATCGTTGCTGAACGGATTCAACCTCTTTTACAGCTAGACGCGGTTGCGCCAATTGTTTGCGCACCGCTTTGGCCAATGCATGGGGATCATTCGGTTCGCACAAGGTGCCTAATGAATTTCCTTCAAAGTACTCTGTTAGTCCACCAACAGCGCTGGCTACGACAGGTTTTCCGTACTGAATCGCGATTGCAGTAACACCGCTCTGAGAGGCGGAACGATAAGGCAAGCACACCAAGTCAGCGGCACCAAAAAACATCGGTACATCTGCATTTTCGATGAAGCCACTGTGAACGTGCGTTTCATCATGGATTTTCGCATCACGAATGAGTCGTTCATACTTTGACCAATCTTCATAGCATTCTCCTGCGATTAGGAGATGCACGGGCTTATCCATCTCTCGCAACATGGGCATGGCTTGCATGAGCACATCCAAACCTTTGTACCCCCGGATCAATCCGAAAAACAATAGGACATGTGCTGTTCCGGTGGCAGGTAAGTTTAGTTTTAGCCGGGCTTCTGCTTTGTCCTGCAATGCTGGAAAATGCGTGTACACGGGGTGGAACAACTTTTGAACGCGTTTTAAATTCCCGACTACCAGAGGGTGAGCAGCTACCGCGGCGCTCAACGTCCAAGCGCTATCGAGGTTTCGCAAGTACTTTCTGATGAGATAAGCCGCAAAAAACTGAGATTCATGCGACGTTGCGTTGTGCAATAGCCCTATGACGCGCATTTTAGGGATTTGGGCCTTTGTACTTTTGATGGTCGCCGTTAGAGCAGGCAGCAACAAGGGTTGCCAGAATGGCACAACCAAAAGATCCGGTTCGAAATTTGAAATGAATCGGGCCGTCCGATTCCATGAAAGCGGGTTGATGGAATCTAACAGCGCATTTTCCATGGCTTTTTCACTGCCTTCAAATTGACTCTTCCCGGGAAACAGCAATTGCGGATACTGCCGACTAAAATTCACCTTGAGGACTTCGTGGCCTTCGGATTCAAATGCGGCGCACATGCTTTGGTTGAATTGGGCAATGCCGCCACGGTATGGTGAGAATACAGATAGAACCGCTATACGCATAAAACAAAGTAAGCACATCCTCTGTGCCTGCTTCGGATGACTTCCTTCTATCTTTGACCATCACATGGTTGAAATCTCATGAATGCATATATCGTAGATGGAGTAAGAACTCCCATTGGAAATTTCGGCGGGACACTTGCTCCCATCCGCACCGATGATTTGGCGGCATTGCCTATAATTAAATTGATGGAGCGGCAATCAGGACTTGATCCATCTGCCGTTGCGGATGTCCTGATGGGATGTGCCAATCAAGCAGGCGAGGATAATCGTAATGTGGCGCGAATGGCGTCGCTCCTAGCCGGTCTCCCTACATCTGTTCCAGGAGAGACCATCAATCGACTTTGCGCTTCAGGCATGGCTGCAGGCGCGCATGCGGCTCGTATGCTTAACGCTGGAGATGGTGACGTAGCAATCGTCGGGGGGGTCGAACACATGACGCGAGGACCGTGGGTGCTTTCAAAGGCGTCTAAGCCATTTGGTCGAGACAGTCAGTTGTTCGATTCCAGTTTCGGATGGCGCTTTGTGAATCCAAAAATGGAAGCTCAGTATGGATCCGAAGGCATGGGGCAGACAGCTGAAAATTTGGTCGATCTTCACGGAATTTCTCGAGAAGACCAGGATGCCTTTGCTTGCTGGTCGCACCAAAAGGCAGCGGCTTCAAAGGAATGGAGGCAAGAGGAGATTGTTTCAGTTGCAATCCCAAGGAAAAAGCAGGATGATTTGATCTTTGATGACGATGAATTTATTCGACCCGGAACTACACGTGAAGCTTTGAGTAAACTGCGCCCGGCATTCAGGAAGGATGGAGGCAGCGTGACCGCAGGAAATTCATCAGGATTGAATGATGGAGCCTGTGCGCTTTTGTATGCATCGGAGTCCGGAATGCGAAGCCATGGACTGCAACCTTTGACAGAAGTTCTTTCGACTGCTGCGGTGGGCGTTGACCCGAGCATTATGGGAATAGGTCCGGTGAAGGCTTCGATGCTTGCCTTGGATCGAGCAGGCTTAACCATGGATGACATGGAGTTGATTGAACTGAACGAAGCTTTTGCAGCCCAAGCCCTTGCATGCACCCGTAGCTGGGGCTTGCAGGACGACGATGCCCGGATCAATCCTCTCGGTGGCGCGATATCGCTGGGCCATCCGCTCGGAATGACGGGTGCACGACTGTTATTAACGGCGTCGAGGCAGCTCGTTCGCTCCCGCAAAAAATACGCTTTGGTAACCTTGTGCATTGGAGTCGGGCAGGGGTATGCGACTGTTTTGAAAAATGCACATTCCTTCTAAATAAACAATCGTGATCCAATCTTTTCAAGGCATGGTTCCGGTGGTGCATGAAACCGCTTACGTGCATCCGCTGGCTTCGGTCATCGGGCATGTGAGCATTGGTGCAAATTGCTTCATTGGAGCAGGTGCGGTTTTGCGCGGAGATTGGGGCAAGATTATTCTGGAAAAGGGTTGCAATGTCCAAGAGAATGCGGTCATTCACATGTTTCCGAATACGACTGTGACGTTGCATGAAGGTGCGCACATCGGTCATGGTGCTATGGTTCATGGCGCTACAATTGGTGAACAATGCATGATTGGAATGAATGCAGTGGTGTTGGATGATGTCCAATTGGGAAAAGAGTCAATCGTCGGTGCCCTCACATTAGTCAAGGCGCAATCGGTTTGGGAAGCTCGAAGTTTGATTGTCGGGAATCCTGGCAAATGCATAGGATCGGTCTCTGACGAAATGATTGCACACAAAATTGAGGGTACGGCACTCTACCAGAGATTGCCAGGAGAAATGCACGCGTCCTCCCGGGTAGTAGAGCCATTGAACGTCGAGCCGGAGAATCGAATTGCCCAGTTCCCAACGTTTGAAACGTGGCAAGCGCGCCGCAAGAACAAATAGAAGTGGGCACGTCTGTAAATCGAATCATGCAGTTTAAGCAGTTCAGTGTTCGAGATGACCGCTGCGCTATGAAAGTTGGAACAGACGCGCTGCTGCTTGCATCATGGTGCTCAGTAGATTCAATGTTCGACATTGTTGATTTGGGATGTGGATCAGGCATTATTGCCATCATGTTGGCTCAACGAGCCACCGAAGCGCAGGTCCTTGGAGTTGAACTTGAAGAGAACGCTGCCATACAGGCGTCGAGCAATATGGCAGGATCACCTTTTTCAAATCGGATGGAGGCCATCCTCGAGAGCGCACAAGAATTTGCGAGCCATCCCGACAACAAATGGAAGTTTGATTTGGTGGTTTGCAACCCGCCCTATTTCCATGGCAAACCTAAGTCACCAGATCAAGCGCGTAATCTCGCTCGGCATGATGAATCACTTCCGCTGAAAGAGTTGCTGCTGGCTGCTCACGAAGTCATGAGGCCGAACGGCACATTGGCCCTTGCTTGGCCAATGGACAGAAAGGAGAAGCTGATGAAAGAATCCTTGGAAATGGGATTAGCACTGACTCGTTATTGTGAAATAGCTGGAACAACGAATCATGAGCCGAAGCGTTTTTTATCGGAGTGGAAGAAGATTTCCAGCAACTTCGAAGCTGGACAGCCTGTTGAAACGGAGCGACTCAACATTGAATCAAGACCACGGATTTCAGGCAAACCTCAACATTCTGCTCGGTACAAACAGCTGCTTGAGTCCTTCTTGATAGAATGGGGGTAGGCAGCTTATGCCCCAATCACTTGCTTCAATCGATCAATTTGTGCGGACCACAATTCTTTCGCATCATCGATTTCGTCTTTTTCGGCAAAGTCTGTTACTACGATGGCGGTGTCTCCTGTTAAATCGTCAATCTTGATTCGAAATTCAAAAAAGGTTGACAATCCTTCCTCTTCGTCTTCCGTCCAGCGAAATTTCACGAACTCGTCGCGCTTCTTTGTCACCAATCGAGCACTTTCTTCACTTCCATCCCATAAAAAGATGTGTACATCCTTTTTGATATTGACATCGTCACAAAACCATTCGGCTAGGCCGCTGGGTGTGCTGAACATATTAAAAAGCACGCCTTTGGAGCTATTGATTGGGTGCTCAACTTGGAATCTCTCTTTCTCCATGGGTCACATGTGTGTCAAATGGCAAGATACAGCGAATTTCTCAAGGGTAGGCGGGGTTTTTGAAAAATTGATTTTTAAAGGCTTTTCTCGCGTTCGTCATTATATTTGCGCCCGAAATGGCGGGATAGCTCAGCCGGTTAGAGCGCAGGATTCATAATCCTGAGGTCGAGAGTTCGAGTCTCTCTCCCGCTA
>DLQB01000169.1 GCA_002477505.1 Flavobacteriales bacterium UBA7443 | reverse complement strand
AGCTCCACCAAATCGAACCAAAGGTCTTGTGCTGTCGCATCGAGCACCTCCAATCCAATCGTGGCATGGGCGACGAGTTGCTGGTAGGTGTAGGCGGTGACGTCCAGGTCGAGTTCGTAGGTGCTGATGTTGAAGGAATCGCTTCGGGCGATGGAAGGCGCCATGTCGTAATTCATCATCCATCGCGGCTGTGGCGAGGGCTTCACGGCTTCACGCTCGGGTGAAAGTTGCCGGTAATGGTGGCACTGGACCGGCTGAAAGACACGTGGTTTTCGAAAAGTTCGTTCGCCCTCTTGCGCTTGTGAGATCAATCCAGTGAGCACAATGGCGAGGGAAAAGAGAAAAAAATGGCGAAAATGAAATGGCAGTTGCATGTTGGCAATTTACGCCAACGGACTACTTTCGCCGCATGAATGAATTGCAGATTGCCAGTGGCAAATACGTCGAGATCAGTTACATCTTGAGAGAAGACAGCCCAGAAGGGGAAGAACTTGAAATTTGCCCGGCTGATGAAGCATTTGGCTTTATGGTTGGCGAAAGTCAGGTCCTGTTGGCATTGGAGAACGCGCTCCTCGGCATGAAGAAGGGCGACTCATTTGCGTTTCGTTTGTCGGTGGATGAAGCGTACGGAGAGGAGGACGAAGAGGCATTTGTTGAGGTGCCTAAATCGGCATTCATCGTAGACGGAGAGCTCGACGAATCTGTTTTCGAGGAGGGAGAGGTTGTTCCGATGGAAACCGAGGATGGCGACGAAGTCATTGGTGTGGTGGCCGAGGTTCGATTGAATTCGGTAATTGTCGATTTCAACCATCCTTTTGCGGCGATGAACTTGCACTTCACGGGTGAGATCTTGAACGTTGCGGACGCACCGCCGAAGCAGTCCTGAACGGGGCCTAATCAAAGGTGGTGTATGCCGCTGATTCGGTACCTTTGAATCATGGAACGCACCGAAATCGAACAGTTAGGAGAATTTGGATTGATTCGCCGGCTTACCCAAGAAATCAAACACCAGCAGTCCAGCACGCTTTTGGGTGTTGGAGACGACGCTGCAGTCATTGATTCCGGAGATAAGAGGGTGGTCTTGAGCACGGACATGCTGGTGGAGGGCGTGCATTTTGATATGTCCTACGTGCCATTGAAGCATTTGGGCTACAAAGCGGTCTCGGTCAACCTCAGTGACATTTGCGCGATGAACGCCATTCCGACACAGATTACGGTCTCCATTGCTGTGAGCAGTCGGTTTTCGGTGGAGGCACTGGACGAATTGTACGCAGGCGTCCACAAAGCATGCGAAGTATACGGAGTGGATTTAGTGGGTGGCGATACGTCGTCTTCGTTGTCCGGACTGATGATCAGCGTCACAGCGGTTGGCCTCGTTTCGTCCGATCAGGCAGTGACGCGATCAGGGGCGAAGCCGGGGGATTTGTTGGTGGTATCCGGTGATTTGGGAAGCGCGTACATGGGGCTGCAGGTTTTGGAGCGTGAAAAAGAAGTATTCAAATCTGCTCCGATGGCGCAACCGGACCTTTCAGATCACCAAGAATTATTGGAAAGGCAGCTGAAACCCGAAGCACGTACCGATATCATTCGTGAGTTGAAGGATTTGGGTTTGAAGCCAACTTCCATGATTGATGTTTCGGACGGATTGGCATCCGAAACGTTTCATTTGTGCGCTGCTTCAGGCTGTGGGGTTCGCATCTATGAGGATAAATTGCCCATCAATTCCCACGCTTATGAAACGGCTAGGGCCTTCAATTTGGACCCGACGTTGTGTATGCTTAGTGGAGGAGAAGACTACGAATTGTTGTTCACCATTGACCAATCGGAATTTGAAAAGGTGCGGAACCTGCCCAAACTTTCGATCATTGGCCACATGGTGGAGGACACGTCCGAAAAAACACTGGTGACGAAAAACGGCGTCGAAGCTCCGCTGAAAGCGCAGGGGTGGGATGGAATGAAGCAATCACGCGAAAGCGAATCCAACTAACTTTTCATGTGCGGAATTACGGGCATATTCGGCATTCCTAGCCAAGCGACCAGCGAATCTGCGTCAGCGGCGCTTGAAAGAATGACGGAGCAAATCGCTCACCGTGGTCCGGATGCGAGGGGGGTATGGACATCCGATGCTGAAGTGATGCTGGGGCACCGTCGATTGAGCATCATCGACACCCAAGAACACTCCAATCAGCCTTTCATTCATGCATCAACCGGAGACGTTATCGTATTCAACGGAGAAGTATACAATTACCGGGAGTTGCGGGAGGAGTTGAAGGGGGGGTTCAGGTTCCAAACCGAGTCCGACACCGAGGTTGTGCTTGCCGCGTTGCAAGCTTGGGGTGCGGCAGCATTGCATCGCTTCAATGGCATGTTTGCGTTTGCCTTCTGGTCCAACGAAAAGCGGGAACTCTTGTTGGCGCGCGACCGAATGGGCATCAAACCACTTTATTTTGCTGAGACGCCTTCAGGATTGATTTTTTCGAGCGAAGTGCGCAGCTTGCTTGCTTCGGGTTGGATAGATAAGCGACACGATCCAATTGCATTGGCCGATTACCTTCGGTACCAAACGGTGCATGCTCCGCGAACCATTATTCAGGGGGTTTCCATGCTGCCTGCAGGCCATTGGATGCGTTTGCAAGGAGAAGAAACCACCGTGTCCGCATGGTGGGACTTGGCTTCAGAAGCCGCGAAGATTGAACGTGAACTGCCGCGCCCGGAGCGATTGAAACGCATTCGCAGTGCCATGGAGAAAGCGGTGGATTTGAGGATGCGTTCGGATGTCCCTCTTGGCGCTTTTTTATCGGGAGGGATTGACTCAAGTGCCATTGTAGGACTGATGAAGTCTGCAACGGACCAACAAGTTTCGACCTTCAGTGTTACGTTTGACGAGGGAGAATTTGACGAGAGTACTTGGTCCCGAATGGTGGCCAAACGCTTTGATACCGACCACCATGAAATCCGGTTGGAAAGCCAAGATTTTTTGCATCAAGTACCAGATGCCTTGTCGGCGATGGATCACCCCTCAGGCGATGGCCCAAACACGTATGTCGTGAGTGCCGCGACGAAGAAAGAAGGAATCACGGTTGCGCTGAGTGGATTGGGAGGGGACGAAAGTTTCGCGGGCTATCCGGTTTTCAAACGGTCGCAGCAGCTTCTGGAAAAGCGCTGGTTAGCCTCTTGGCCAAAGGGGTTGCGCAAGTCGGTGGGAGCGGTTTATTCCGCGAGCAAGAAGGACGCGACATCACGAAAGATGGCCGCACTCCTCGGCGGAGATTATTTTGATTTGGAGCACACTTATCCGCTGTCACGTCAAATTTTCTTGGAATCGGACCTCAGAAAACTGGCTCCCCAAGCCGCCCAAATCCCCAACGAAGTCTACCAGTGGTTGAGCCAAAAGATTGCACCGGAAAGCAAGGGGTTTGCATTGCCATTTTTATCCAAAGTGAGTTTGGCCGAAATGGGCACTTACATGAACCATACGCTGCTCAGGGATACCGATCAAATGTCGATGGCGCATGCATTGGAAGTGCGGGTTCCGTTTCTGGATCACCACCTGGTACTGGAAGCAATGGCCACACCAGACGATCAGAAGTGGCCGCACACCCCGAAGCAATTGCTCACAGATGCAATTCCTGATTTGCTTCCTGACGAAGTCATTCACCGACCTAAAATGGGCTTTGTTTTGCCTTGGGAGCAATGGATGAAGCGCGATTTAAAGGCGACTTGCGAAGGAGGTTTGGCGTATTTGTCGGGCATTGATGGCATCTCCAAACGAGAAATTGATCGCATCTGGATGGCATTCCTCAAGGGGGATGCGCGGTGGACTTTTTCGAGGCTTTGGACCTTGGTCGTTTTGGGCCATTGGATGAAAGAAAACGCAATCCAGTGAGGCGCCTTCGAATTGTCATATCGGCCGACTGGTTTCCTCCCGCATACCGCGCAGGAGGTCCCATCCGCAGTGCCTTCAACCTGTGTGCACTTCTCGCGAAGCACCATGATGTTTGGGTAGTAACCGGTGCTCATGACTTGGGAGAAGCAGAAGCATTGGACGTCAAGCGAGACGCCTGGAATGAGATGAAGGTCGGTGATGCTTCGCTCCAGGTTCGTTACTGCAGCAAAGGGACATTGGATCGCCGCACGTGGGGAAGGATATTGGATGAAATCAAGCCGCAAGTGCTTCATCTCAACAGCATGTTTTCGAAAGAGCATGCCCTCATTCCGCTTCGATTGACACGGAAGCGAGCAGGCATGCGCGTGGTGTTGGCACCGCGGGGCATGCTGGGAAGCGCTGCCTTGAGCATCAAACCATTGAAAAAACGGGTGTTTTTGAGTGTTGCGCGGATGCTCGACCTTTTTAAGGGAGTCACGTGGCATGCATCGACCTCGAATGAATCGAAGGAAGTCCAAATGCATTTTCATCCGGCACAAGTTCGAATAGCGCAAAATCTTCCGACATCACTGCCGCCCACAAACCCTGCGCGCCCCTCGGATCGTTGGAGAATTGTTGTGATTGGACGCATTCATCGTGTGAAGAACCTTGATTTTGGTTTGCGTGCTCTGCTCCGCGCAAACGCTTCTCGGCCGGTGGAATTGGACTTTATAGGCCCGGTAGAAGATGAATTGTACCAGCGGGAACTGCAAGCCATGGCAGATGCACAACAGGCGGTTAAGGTTCGATTTCTCGGAGGAATGCCTCCTTCGGAATTGCCGACTCATTTCGAAGCTGCTCATTTTTTGCTTTCTTCGACGACGCAAGAAAATTTTGGCCATTCCATTGTCGAATCCTGGGCCCACGGTTGTCCCGTGTTGATCAGTGATCGGACACCATGGAGGCAACTGCAGGAAAAAGGAATTGGATGGGATTGGCCATTGGAAGAGGACATCTGGCAATCAGGTTTGTCCGAGGCGATGGCTTTGGATGCGGAAAGTTGGGGCTCCATGTCGGAACGGGCAAGGGATTTTTTCAAAACCCAGGTGCGCAATGACGCGGTAGAAAAGGCTAACTTGGAGTTGTTTCAACCATGAACCGCATTCAACAATTATTCGGCATTCAACACCCCATCATCCAGGCGGGAATGATCTGGTGCAGTGGATGGGAATTGGCGAGTGCGGTTTCGAATGCAGGCGGTTTGGGCATCATTGGTGCAGGCTCCATGTATCCGGAAGTGTTGCGCGATCAGATTCAGAAATGCCAAGCTGCCACCAATCGTCCTTTTGCGGTGAATGTTCCGCTTTTGTACCCTTCGATTGAAGAGCACATGGCGTCAATCGTTGAGCTGAAAGTGCCCATTGTATTCACGAGTGCGGGCAATCCGAAGGCATGGACTCAGCACCTCAAATCACACGGCATCAAGGTCGTTCATGTGGTGAGCAGTGTGAAGTTTGGGCTGAAGGCGCAAGCGGCTGGAGTGGATGCGGTTGTTGCAGAAGGCTTTGAAGCGGGAGGGCACAACGGCCGAGAAGAGACCACAACCATGTGCTTGGTTCCGGCAGTGTCGGAGGCCTTGGACGTGCCGGTCATTGCCGCTGGAGGAATTGGAGGTTCGCGCTCGATCTTGGCCGCTTTTGCTTTGGGAGCCGAAGGGGTTCAAATTGGCAGTCGGTTCGTGGCAACCCACGAATCTTCGGCGCATCAGGCGTTCAAGGAGCGGGTGATTGCGGCCAAGGAGGGGGATACAGCATTGCGTTTGAAGCCGCTCACTCCTGTCCGTTTGTTGGACAATCCGTTTGCACAGCAAGTCGCGGCCGCTGAGGCGAATGGCTCGGATTTGGAAGCGTTGTCTGAATTGCTCGGCCGCGGTCGCGCCAAACGCGGCATGTTCGAAGGCGATTTAGAGGAAGGGGAATTGGAGATTGGTCAAGTCAGTGGCCAGATCGATGCGATTGTCCCGGCGGCACAAGTGGTGGAAGAATTGGTGCAAGGATACCATGCGTTGACCCACGGCATGACGGAGCCTCGATTCCGATGGTAATCTTGTTTTTTGACGGAGAATGTGGGTTCTGCAATCGGGCCGTTCTCCAGTTTTTAAACTGGGAAGCCAAGGGTTGCCAGGTGCATTTTGCGCCGTTGCAAGGCACGGCTGCGCGTGACCGATTATCGCCGGCTCAAGTTGAAACACCTTATCCTTCTTTGTTGGTTTGGGACGGAGAGAAAGCACATGACAAATTTTCGGGCCTTGCAATTTTGAGCCACGAATTGCGCGCTCCCTTGCGTATGGTTGCTCGGTTCGTTCTGACCATTGTGCCCGCGCGTTGGGGGAATGCGGCATACGATGCGGTTGCACGCAATCGCCATCGGGCATCACCATTTTCATGTGCTTTGCATTTGGACGATGCGGTCAAGAAGCGTTTTCTCGCTTAAGCGCAGATTCACTTTTTGGCTTCGAAGTGCGTGTGGATTGCACGCGCTACTTTGAGATTGACTGCTTTCGTCAAGTCGTCAATGGAGGCTTCACCGATGGCTTTTACGGTTTTGAAATGGGCCAATAATTCGTGCCGTGTTTTGGGGCCAACGCCCTTGATTTCATCCAATTCCGATCGCAACGCGGCTTTGCTGCGTCGCTTGCGGTGATGTTCGAGGGAAAAGCGGTGTGCCTCATTTCGAAGGTGTTGGATCAACTTGAGCGTGGAAGACCGTTTGTCCAAGTAGAGCGGAAGCTGGTCACCGGGATAGTAGATTTCTTCCAACCGCTTTGCAATGCCGATGATGGCAATCTTGCCCCGCAATCCAATGGATTCTAAGGCTTCTAATGCATGGCTCAACTGGCCCTTTCCGCCATCAATGACAATGAGTTGCGGCAGGGGTTCGTTTTCTTTTAAAAGACGGCTATATCGGCGATGCACGACCTCTGTCATGGAAGCAAAATCATCGGGCCCATCCACGGTTCGGATGTTGAATTTTCGGTAATCGGACTTTGCGGGTTTTCCATTTTTAAAAACGACACATGCCGAGGCGGGATTGGTTCCCTGGATGTTCGAGTTGTCAAAGCATTCAATGTGCACGGGCAATTCGCTGAGCCGCAAGTCTTCTTTTGCCGTTTCGAGGAGCCGTTGGGTGGCTGCTTCGGGCTGGGTTTGCTCCAACTGTTTTTGTCGATCCCGCATGAAAAACCGGGCATTCCGTTCGGACATTTCGATCAACCGCAACTTGTCCCCCCGCTGGGGTACATGGCAGGAAACCCCTTCGAGGGGCAAGTCGATGGCAAATGGCGTGTAAACCTGAGGGGAATCGCTTCCGAATTTATCGCGCATCTGCACGATTGCGGCTTCGAGAATTTCCTTGGGTTCTTCTCCCAGTTTACGCCTCACTTCAGAGGTGTGCCCTTTGGTGATGGTTCCTTTTAGAATCCGCAAAAAATTGACATAAGCACACCGCGAATCCTGCACGACCGTGTATACCTCTACGTCATCAATGCCCGGATGCACAATGGTATTCTTGGCCTGGTATTTTCGGACAGACGCCAATTTTAATTTGTATTGCTCAGCCTCTTCGAAACGAAACGCCTCGGAGGCTTCTTGCATCTTCTTCTCGAGCTCTCGAACGACTTCTCCGAGGTTGCCACGCAGCAGGTGTCGGATCGCGGCAATGCTTTTTTTGTAATCGTCCTCGTCTTGTTTGCCGACACAGGGACCGAGGCAATTGCCGATGTGGTATTCCAGGCAGACCCGGAATTTGCCTTTTTCAATGTTCTCCTCCGTGAGGGCGAGAGAACACGTCCGGATGGGATAAAGCTTACGGCAGAGTTCCAAGACGGTATGCATGGTCTTCACACTGGGGAAAGGCCCGAAGTACTCACTTCCATCTTTGATCAATTTACGCGTGGGGAAGATGCGTGGGAAGCGCTCTTTTTTTACGACGATGAAGGGATACGTCTTGTCGTCTTTGAGCTGGATGTTGTAGATCGGCCGATGCTCTTTGATCAGGCTGTTTTCGAGCAAAAGTGCATCCGATTCAGAGGGAGCTATGAGCCATTTGATGTCGGTGATCTTCGAAACGAGCAGACGCGTTTTGCCGTTGTGGTTTTGTTTCGTGAAATAGCTGGAAACCCTTTTTTTCAAGTTCTTGGCTTTCCCCACGTAAAGCAACCGCTCACCATCATCGAAATACTGGTAAACGCCAGGTTGCTGCGGCAGACGCGCTAGGATTTGACTGATGTGTTCAGATTTCGCCATGGGTGGTGCAAATTTCGGGCGGAATCTCCAACTAACTTCGTAGCATGGTTTTGATCACAGGTGGAACGGGATTGGTAGGGCGGCATTTGCTGGAGGTATTGTTGTCTTCGGGCGAGTCCGTTCGGGCGTTGCATCGCCCATCATCCGATCGCGTTGCGGTTCAAAATTTTCTAGAAAAAAGAGGAGTCAATCTGGCCGGACTGGAGTGGTTTGAGGCTGAATTGTGGGACGATGAACGATTGGAAGAGGCATTGAGCGAGTGTTCACGCGTTTACCATTGCGCCGCAGTGGTGTCATTTCACCACCGGGATGTGGCGTGGATGATGGAGGTCAATCGGGATGCGACAGCAACGTTGGTGAATACCATGCTTGACACCGGAATCAAAGAATTGGTTCACATCAGTTCTGTTTCGGCATTGGGGCGGAAGGAAGGAGAGCCCGTGCATGAAAATGTGCCGTTTGAAGAAGGGTCGGATGTGACGCATTATGCCCGCAGCAAATACTTGGCAGAATTGGAAGTGTGGCGAGGAAAAGAAGAAGGATTGAACGTGCTGGTGGTCAACCCGGTCATCGTCCTCGGCCCTGGCGATTTCGATCGAAGTTCGTCCACGATGTTTGCGCTGGCACACAAAGGATTTCAATGGTACCCTTCCGGGAGCAATGGATTTGTTTCGGCTGCTGATGTTGCCCGGGCATGCCTCTTATTGGCTGAGCACGACTGTTGGAATGACCGTTATATGCTCTGCGCGGAAAACCGCCCTTACCGGGAAGTGTTGACACAAATGGCCCGTGCGCTCGAAACGCGACCGCCGGCTCATCGTTTGCGCAATTGGATGATGGGCCTGGCCTGGCGGTTGGGTCGGGTACTCGAAACGGTGTCCGGTCGAAAATCGCCCATTACCCGTGAATCCGTGCAAAACACCAACAAGGTGCATTCTTACGCTTCCGATTTTTTAGAACGCACCTTGGAGGCCAAGGGTGTGCATTGGCAGTATCAGTCGATTGACTCTGCGATTGACGAAACTGCGCCTTATGTGTTGGATGCGCTGGGCCAACCCAAATAGATTTTCAGATCAATCCTTGCGGTTCGCTTCCCGCTCCATATCGGCCAACCGCTCTCCAACTTCTTCCAATATCCCATCCATTTCTGCGGGGTGCTGGTACCACCATTGGTAAGTGGTTTTGAAGCGTTCTTCATCGATGTCGAATCGGTCGAACAATTCGGCATAATGCTGCAGAATGATGGCCCCTTCATCGTCATTTCTCATGAGCCGTTGTTTCTTGACCCCCTCGATCACATGCACTTCCGTCAGCACCTGGACAAAGGTGTCGCGTTGCACAAGACCGATTGTTTTGGGATCTGCTGAGGAGGAACTCGAGCAGCCGTTTAAGCCCCAAAGTGCAAGGACCGCGATTACCATGGATGGACGACGTGAGGATTTCATCGGTCAAACGTAAGCCGCTGTCCCGCGTGGTTTCCGTGGGTGGTCAGCACATCTGTGCCATTGTATACGTGAACGCCGTTGACCCAAGTGCCCCGCACCTGAGACCGGAACGTTGTCCCTTCAAATGGCGACCAGCCACATTTGTATCGGATGTTGCTTCGAGAAACGGTCCACGGGTCATTGGGATCGACCAAGACGAGGTCCGCTTGATAGCCTGGGCGAATGTAGCCGCGACCTTCGATTTGAAACATGTCCGCTACGCGGTGCGCCATGAGGTTAACGGCATCTTCAACCGGCAGTAAACCTTGGTGCACCATCTCAAGCATGGCGGGCAACGCATGCTGAACCAAAGGCCCGCCAGAAGGTGCTTTGAAATAAGAATTGCTCTTTTCATCGAGGGTGTGCGGCGCATGATCGGTGGCGACGACATCGATGCGTCCATCGAGAATCCCGGCGCGCACTGCTGCCCGATCATCGGCGGTTTTTACCGCAGGATTCCATTTGATGTGGGTCCCTTTGGTGGCGTAATCGGCATCGGTAAACCACAAGTGGTGGATGCACGCCTCTGCCGTGATTTTCTTTTCAATGGAGGGAATATCATTGCGAAAAAGGGCGACTTCACGGGCCGTAGAAATGTGTAGAATGTGCAGCCGAGTATTCCATTTCGCAGCCAGTTCGACCGCCATCGAAGAGGACCGATAACAGGCCTCGTGGCTGCGGATGAGCGGGTGCTGGCCAATGGGAACGGCCTCTCCGTATCGTTCCCGCGCAGCAGCGATGTTTTGGCGGATTGTCGCCTCGTCTTCGCAGTGGGTGGCCACCAACGTTGGGCTCTCTTTGAAAACCGCCTCCAGCACAGCGCGATCATCAACCAACATATTTCCCGTTGAAGATCCCATGAAGACTTTGATGCCGCAAATACGGCGGGGGTCAGTCTTCAAAACCTCATCCAAGTTGGTGTTCGAAGCGCCCATGAAAAATGAATAGTTCACAGCACTTACTTCGTCGGCGCGTTCGTATTTGTCTTGCAAAAGCTCCTGAGTCAGCGCTTGCGGAACTGTATTGGGCATCTCCATGAAAGAAGTAATGCCTCCTGCGGCGGCGGCGGCAGATTCGGTGGCGATTTCACCTTTGTGGGTCAGCCCCGGTTCTCGAAAATGCACTTGATCGTCGATGCAACCGGGCATTAACCAAAGACCGGTGGCGTCAATTTGCGTTGCTTTGGATGCTTCAGCATGTTTGTTACAATCTTCGCCAAGGGCGGCGATGGTTCCATCACTGGCGATTAAGACATCAGAAGTGATGACTTGGCCTTCATTAACGACTGAAGCGCCGATGAATCGAGTAGGCTGTGAAGACATGAATGAATTCAGGGTTTGGAATTCGGATTGGGCTGAACCTTTCGGAAACGCATTTGAAGGACGCCAAGGAAGGCTTCTCGGAAGATATTCATGCTCATTTTGCTTGTCCCCAATTCCCGATCAATGAAGGTAATGGGAACTTCTTCGATGCTAAATCCAAGTTGTCGTGCATTGTATTTCATTTCGATTTGAAATGCATATCCGATGAATTGAATCCGGCTGAGGTCGATTCGCTCGAGCACTTCACGGCGGTAACATTTGAAACCGGCCGTGCTGTCTCGTACGCCCAGCCAAAGAATGGTGTTGACATAGACGGAAGCGAAATAGCTCATGAGAATGCGGCCGACCGGCCAGTTGCTTACTTTTCCTCCTCGGGTGTATCGAGACCCTACAGCAACTCCAGCGCCGTTCATGCATGCCTCTCGAAGACGAACCAAGTCGTTTGGGTTGTGCGAAAAGTCACAATCCATTTCGTAAATCAGGTCGTATCCGCGTTCCAATGCCCAATGAAATCCAGCGATGTAAGCCGTGCCCAATCCCAGTTTGCCTGATCGTTCCAGCAGGTGAATTCGGTCATGCTTTTTTTGGTTTTCCTTGACCACTTTGGCCGTGCCGTCTGGCGAGCCGTCGTCCACAATCAGGACATTGAATTCAGGCTCCAACGACATCACGGTATCCAGCATGCGCTGGATATTTTCAATTTCATTAAATGTGGGAATGATGACTAGGCTCTTCATGCTATTTTAACAGCTCATGCGTAAAAGGTTTACTTCGGCTTCTGACAAATGTCGGAAACTCCCCCGTGGCACATCTTTTTTGGTCAGCGGTCCGATGGTGACCCGGTCTACCTTGACAACATGGTAGCTGAGTTCCTCGAGCATTCGCCGAGCGATACGGCTCCTGCTGGAAGTGAGCTTGAGCCCGATGTGCGTTCTTTCGTCGTTTGCAAATTCGGCCTCTGTCGCTTTCACAAATCCCTTGTCCACAATAAATCCTTGTTTCAGTTCTTCAAGGTGGTTGGGTTGAACGCGTTCTGCGAGGATGACGTGGTAGAGCTTGGCCGCACCAGATTGGGGGTGGTTGAGCCGAACCATTAACTCTTCATCGTTAGTGAACAGCATCAAACCGGTGCTTTCTCGATCCAATTTGTCAATGGATCGGATTTCTTCTTTGCACGCTTTTTGGACCAATTCATGCACGCCGCGACGTGCTTTGGCATCTGCCATGGAGGTCCCGAATCCTTTGGGTTTATTCAACAGGACATAGCGCCGGGTTTCAGGTCGAATGGTGGCCCCTCCGACTTGCACGCTATCGTTAATGTTGACCTTGTGCCCCATTTGCACAATGATTTCCCCATTCACTGTCACTACACCGGACTCAATCAAGGAGTCGGCTTCTCGGCGTGAGCAAACCCCAGCATTCGAGATGTACCGATTCAATCGCATGGGTCCTCCCAATGCAGCCAGTGGTTTTTGCCGCGTAACAGGTTTGCCACCTTTGCGAAAGGTCGCTCCGCTGCGGCTTTTTTTGCCAGCCCCATCCGGTTTAAAATTCGTCTTTTGATCGGATTTTCGAGGGGCACTTCCCTTTCCTGATGTGCGCTTGGAATCTGGGCGTTTCTCGCCCGAACGGCTTTCGCCAGGTTTCGAGCGACGCGCTTGCGATGAGCGGGCACCGGCACGACCAGAATTCTGCTTCTTCATGAAGCAAAGATATTCCATTCAGGGCATGCAAATGAACGCATCTTCAATGTGTTGTATCCGATGAGTTTCCCGGCCATATTCAATGCAGAGAACATCGAATCGGATGGTGTCGGATTTGGATTCGTGGTTTTTTAAAAATCGATCGGCTGCGCGGATGATGCGTTGCTGTTTGAAGAGGTCAACCGATTCGAATGCGGTCTCCGCATATCCAAACTTCCGCACCTTGACCTCCACAAAAACCCAAATATTCGCCTGTTTACCAATTAGGTCAATTTCGAATCGTCCTTTTCGCCAATTCCGTTCCACGATGTGTATACCGGCTTTTTCCAGGTGAATGGCCGCCAATGTTTCTCCCCAACGCCCACGTTCTGTCGCATTCATTTCATGTTGATTTGAAAGCGAAGAACCTCTTCAACCGACTAACTTTGCCTCATGATTTTCAGAAGAAGCGTGGTGATTTGCGGTTGTTGTTTGGGGGCATTTTTTGCCGGGGCGGCGCAGGCCAATGGTCAAGGTTTTTCGTCCGATGAGTGGTATGTTTCTTGGGGTTATAACCGCTCGGCTTACACGGTTTCTGATGTGCAGATGTGGGGAACAGGGCCATCCGGTGAGGCGTTTGATGTGACCTTACAAGACGCACAGGCCAATGACATGCCCGAGCGTTTTCAGGCCAAAGTGTATTTCCATCCAGGGCTCTTCACGATTCCTCAGTTCAATGCGCGTTTCGGCAAGCGAATTGCCCCCAATCTGTGGGTCTCAGCGGGATGGGACCACATGAAGTACAAGTTGAAAAAACAGTGGGTAGTCGCCGATGGATACGCCGATGCGTCGGATTTGGGCTTGGAAGATGAATTTCCCGCGGGGACGCTAGCCGAATGGAACGGCGATTCTTTGCGGTGGGGCCAAGGGTTCAACTTGGAACACAGCGATGGAATGAATTTTGTACGATTCAGCTTGGAGCACCAAACCGACCTCTGGCGCTCCGTCAATGATCAATTCATGCTTTCCGTGTTCGAGGCGGTTGGGTTGGGTGTTGTGGTTTGCAGCACAGACTTTACTTGGGCGGGGCAACGTCAAAAGAATGCTCAGCACCTTTCAGGCCTTGGGCTTGGGGTGCACGCGGGACTCAGAATGCAGGTGCACAGGAGGTTTTTCATCCAGGCTACGGGGCATGTGGGCGGAGTCACATTGCCTTGGATTCGGCTTCAAGGGCCGGGTGACTCGGGGGCGAAGCAACGGATCGGGTATGCTGAGGCCGCTTTTGCGGTCGGCTACCTCATTGGCAAGGACCATAAACCCAAAGGCAAGCGCAATTGCAATACCTGCCCAACGTGGTAGAAACTCCCTAGGAGAGAACCAATTGGGTTGAACCAATCACTTCATTTCCTTCGAGGATATTGATGGTGTAAATGCCAGCAGGGATACGCTCCGTTGAGGGAATGAAGAAGATGCAGGCTTCGATGCGCTCATTGTTGTAATCAAGCTCACGCGTTGCGCTTACCGGGTTGCCCAGGTCATTTGCGTTCGCGGATTGTTCGCCCATGAGAATTTGACCGGAATCATTGCTCACCTGTAAGTGTAGGGTTTTGGATCCAGCGCTAGCAATGCGGTTTTCCAATAGCGTGAAGCAAACACGCACCATGCTCAAGCGTGAAGCGCGGGTGGTCGGCCGTTGGCGGCCATTGCTCAAGATTCGGATGCCTTCTGCCGATGCTTCAGCCGCTTGCAGCGTTTGCCCTGCCGTAATCATCTCCTCCATGTTTTCTTGCCGTTCTACCAAGCTGGCGTTGCGCTCTTGAACTTCTTCCACACGCGCTCGCATCTGGTCATTTTCGTCAATGAGCGCGAGGTTCAACTGGTTGAGGGAATCGATGGTAGCGACATAGCCTTTCATAATGCCACGCAATGTTTCCGCTTCTTGTTTGGCACGAGCAAGTGACCAGTTGCCATTTTTAACTTGTTGAACCAAACGGCCGATATCATTCTTCTGATCGGCAATTTGGGCGAGCATGAGCGCATTTTCGGTGCTGAGGGTGTCGTAGCTAAAACTCAGTTTTTCCAGATCAAATAGCACCTGGTCTCGTTCGAATGAAATCGCGGTATTGTCCGCCTGAACCGCAACAACGGTCTGATTGGTTTGATACAATTGCAACCCGAGCCCAATGCAAACCATGGCAAGTAGAGCGGAGGTAATAATGAGAATGCGTTGTGCGTCCATGAGTTTCTATTAAGTGCAAGGGCTAGGGAAGAACGGAATGTTCGACGCGCAATTGCCCTGTCGCATCCCAAATTTCAGCCACAATCTTCGCCTTTCCGGGCCGGCCTAACTGGAGGATGCCCACGTTGTTTTCCATGATGGGGCCCTCCACTCTGTTGGCATTGTTGGTGGCGAAATCCCAAGTGGATGTGATTCCACTTGCGGTTATATCAAATATGGCATCGGAAGCTGAGCGATTCCCGCCTTTGATTTTTGAAATTTCAGCATAATGCACATCGCCAGAAATGAACACAGTGGGCACCGCTGTGGCCTGTTTTTGGTTGGCCGCTTCGATTAATTCGAGCATTCTTTGTTGCTCGCTGGGAAAATTCGCCCATGATTCATAACCGTTCCATTCCGCGCCAAATTGCGTTGAGGAGGCAATGATTCGGTAATCGGCTTGAACATTCAACTGCTTTTTCAACCACCTCCATTGGGCAGTTCCGAGGAGGGTCGAATCTTCGCCCCTGTGAGGCTCATAATCGGCCATGTAACTGAATCCGTTGCTGCCTTTGAGGATGATGCTTTGAGACCGCAGCAAGTCATCTCGAAAGGTGCGCGTATCGAGCAGGATGATATGAACATCTTGTTTTCCACCGTCAAACAGATAACTCATGTAAATGCCGTCACGGTCTTTTCGTGGCGCATCCCGGGGGTCTTTCCAAAAATCCAAGAAAACATCTTTTGATTCCTCCTTCAGCGGATAGTGCCTTCCCGCGTCATTCCATCCATAGTCGTGATCATCCCATGTGGCGAGCAGCCGTGTGGCGGAATCAAGGCGCTGAAAATGGGGGTTTTGACCGAGGGTTTCATATTGCGCCTCTAGGGCCGAAATGTCCTCTGTATCTCCGTATACATTGTCCCCGAGCCACACAAAAACATCTGGTTTTTGACGAATTGCGACATCGAGTACAGGCATGGGCTGTTCGGCGTGCGCACAACTCCCAAATGCGACAGTGCGCACTTCTTTGCGCACGATGAGGTCCGCGGTCGCCTTCGTTATTGGCTTGCGCAAAATGATTGCCTTGGGTTCAGGCTTGCAGCTAAAAAGGGCTGACGTCGAAATGCAACAAGCGAGAAATAAAACGGAACAGATTCGGTGAGCTTGAATCATTCACCAAGGGCAAATCGAATGGGTAGTACGTATTGCACGTTTACTGCTTTTCCCTTATTGGTGCCTGGCATGAATAGGGGAAGCGATTCAATCACAGTGACCGCTGATTTTTCGAACGTTTCCAGTCCACGGACCATTTCAACCGAACCAATAGACCCTTTTTCGGTCACCACAAATTGAACAAAAACGGTTCCTTCGACGCCTTTTTCTTGTGCTACTGTGGGATAAACGAGGTTTTGCATGACGTGCTCCATCATGCCTTGATTGGTGCATGTTTCGCGTTCGGTGCGATCATCGAGGGATGCACACGTTTTCAGAACGGGCATCACTTCCGCGACCTTTACCACGTCTTCTTGGGGATAACCAATTCCGTTTTGGGCGATGAGGCCTTGCATTGGGATGCAGCATGCTGCCACCAAGGCGAGTGTCCAAAATTGCTGTCTCTGTCGTTTTTCCATGTTGGAAATATACAGGTTATCATTGAACCTTCAATGGCCAGCGGCTGGGGTGGGTGTTCCGGATTGACCAATGCGCCTTCCGATGATTTTTTGGGGTTTCCGGGAGGAAGATGATTCGGGGTGCCCGTCTTCAAAATTGTTGATAACCATGGTGGAAAGCCGTTTGAGTATTGGGTTTTGCAATGCGTTCTGCCTCTGAAATTGCTTGAGAATCAAAGTCCCAAAAGCATGAAAAGAATTTTTACCCTAATCATGGCGTTTGCCGCATTTGCGTTGCACGCCCAAGAACGATACCTAGACGAGGTATTCGAAAATGTAATCGTGACAGAAGATGTTGAATATGCAAGCAACGTAAGCGTTCTTCCAGCGTTGCAAGGATTGCCTCCAATGGTGCTTCCTCAGTTTCTGGATGTTTATGAGCCTGAAGGCGATGAAGAAACCTCACGCCCGTTGGTCCTTGTTTTTCACACAGGAAACTTCTTGCCGCAATACCTGAACGGCTCCGCCCTCGGTACCCGCAAAGACAGTGCGGTGGTGGAATTGTGTGAGCGTTTTGCTCGCATGGGTTACGTGACGGCTTCAGTTGACTACCGCTTGGGCTGGAATCCATTGGCAGGCTCACAAGTAGAGCGGACGTTTCAGTTGATCAACGCCGCGTACCGTGGCGTTCAAGATTCCCGCACGGCAGCCCGATTCTTTCGCATGAACGCAGCGGAAATGGACAACACGTTCGGCATTGATCCGGATAAAATCGCCATGTTTGGCGATGGCACAGGAGGCTACATCACATTGGCTTCTGCAGCGATTGCGGATTACAATGACATCATTTTGGACAACGAAGGAAACCCCATTGAAGTCTTCTGGTATGATCCAGGAGATGGTTCTTCCATCCCGATGGTGATCGAGTCTGTGAACGGCGATCCGGAAGCCAAAAACGATGGCTTTACTCCAGATAGTTTGCAGCTTTGTGTGGGTCACTACCCCGACTACAGCTCAGAGTTCAACTTTCAAATGAACATGGGTGGGGCATTGGGATCCGATAAATGGCTGGACGCAGGTGACCCTGCAATGGTGAGCTTTCACTGCCCACACGACCCATTCGCGCCCTATGCGACCGGTGTACTCGTTGTTCCGACGACCCAAGAACCGGTGATCGAGGTAACGGGAGCTTATGGCGTGCACACATTGATCAACTCTTTCGACGCACCGAATAACAACGATGTTTTTCAATCGCTCAATTTGGCGGACGATGTATCGGTTGCGGCCAATGCCATCAATGAAGGCATGGACGGTTTGTACCCTGTTCTGAATAGCTATGAAGATGGTGCTCCAACGGAGCCTTTCGATAGCTCGCCTTGGCAGTGGTGGGATGTGGCCATGACGCAGATGGTTGATACAGCCAACGGCTCAAATATCGCTGCGACACAGTTGTCGTTGAACCCAACAATGGGACCGGAAGAGGCGCTACCCTGGTTGGACATCATCCAAGCGTATACCGCTCCTCGAATGCATGCGGCATTGGGATTGGGTGAAGTGGAAAGCGTTGAGGAGTCTGATTTGGGCGAGGCGTCATTTGTCATCTTTCCAAACCCAACAAGTGGTTTGACAACGTTTGACTTGAAAGCGCCGGCCATTCAAGCTTCCCTGTATTCATTGGAAGGTCGATTGGTTCGCCAGTGGCCTTTGGTCGGAATTCAAGGGCAATTTTCCGTGGACCTCGGAGATGTTCCTGCAGGCACTTATGTGGTGCAAATCGATGGAGAATCTCAGCGTATCTCGGTGACGCGATAAGACCGCTACAGATCATTAAAAAGCCCCGACCAATTCAATGGCCGGGGCTTTTTTTATGTCATTTCTAGGGTGGGTGCTATCGGCGGCTGTAGCGCGAGTCGTTTTGTCCTCCTCGGTTGCCCTTATTTCCACCGGAATTTCCGCCGGAGTTACCGCCGGAGCTGTTCCCGGAAGACTTGCCTTTGCTTCGGTAGGGTCGACCGGAGCCGGAGCTGCCGCTCCCTCCTCCGCTGCCACTTCCTTCGCGACGAGGAGCCCGCTCTCCATCGCGATCCGATCGGAATCCTCTGCCTGAGCCTCCTCCGCTTTTGCCTTGACCTCCTTGACCTCCGTGCCGTGGTTTGCCGTGGTTGAACGGCTTCTTTTTATTCTTTTTCCCCCCTCCGGATCCAGGGGCTTGTGGTCGTTGACCCGTTTTATTCAGGTCAAATTCGAGTGCGGGTTTCGCCAAGTGCCAGGGGTGATCAGTGATCAATGGCACTTCGCGTTTCATCAATTGCTGGATGTCCGCCATGAACTTGCGCTCGTCGGCTTCGTTTACAAACGACCAAGC
>DLQB01000072.1:7431-9469 GCA_002477505.1 Flavobacteriales bacterium UBA7443 | reverse complement strand
CCTCAAATTGTTGGGCATTCATGGCCACATCGCTCAGCGGACTGGTGAAGGAAGGAACCTGATTGTATCCCTTGTAATTGCTCCAACTCTTGTACGCTTCAATGTGATTGGCCTGCGTAGAATACATGCGAGGAAACTTCATCGTGAAACGCTCATCATAATTGGGGACGTTCGCTATGCGGTCTCCACTGTCGACGTATTCTTCTTGAATGCGCATCCGTTTCGTGCCATTCGCTGCTATCCAAGACTCAGCACCTCCTTCCGTTCGGAACGATTTTATTCGTTTGTCGGTGCCGCGGTCTTCTATGATGCTGAAGCTTTTCACGAAACTTGGACGGCCGTCTGTGTAAGGCTGCTGCTTCTCCGTTGGGCTCCCCCAATATTCTCCCGTGGCGAGCGGTCGATCGCCATATTGCTCGCGGTTCAAATAGGAGAGCAACGCAAACAAATCTTCTGGATTGTTCTCGTCCATGGGTGGATTCGCGGCACTGCGAATCACAATCACGGCAAAAGTGGAGTAGCCAATCAACACCATGACCATCCCCAAAACGAAGGTGTTGGCGGCAACCCAATTTTTCATCTGCGTCCACCAAATGGCGAACGACAGGAATCCAATGAGCACGGCTGCATAGACCATGACACCCGTATTGAACCCCATCCCCAAGTCATTCACAAAAAACAACTCGAATTTGCCAGCCAAATTCACAACGCCTTTGATCAATCCTTCTTGAATAAAGCCCAAGATTCCTACGGCGACAGCAGCTGTAATCAACAACCCTTTCCAAGAAAATTCATGCCGCTTGAAATAGTACACCAACGCAATGGCAGGAATGGCCAACAGATTCAACAGGTGAACCCCAATGGATAACCCCATGAGGTAGGCGATGACTAAAATCCAGCGCAAATTGCCCGGTTCGTCTGCTACGGACTCCCACTTCAAGATGGCCCAAAACACCAAGGCGGTGAACAAGGATGACAAGGCATATACCTCTCCTTCTACTGCAGAAAACCAAAAACTGTCGCTAAAGGTGTAGGCCAAGGCCCCGACGGCACCCGAGCCTAAAACGGCCCACGTCTGCCCCTTCGAAATCTCCCCCGATCCGCCGCCCGTAAATTTTTTAGCAAGGTGCGTAATGCTCCAGAAGAGAAAAAGAATCGTAAACGAACTGCTCAATGCAGAAAGTGCATTTGCAAAGACTGCCGCCGTTTCTGGCGTGGAGAATACCATGAGAAAACGAGCCAGCAACATGAAAAAAGGTGCCCCGGGAGGGTGGCCTACTTCCAACTTGTATGCCGAGGCAATGAATTCGCCGCAATCCCAGAAACTCGCCGTTGGCTCAATGGTCGACAGGTATACAATGGTCGCTACGGCCCAGATGCCCCATCCCGTCCAATTGTTAAGTTTTCTATAGCTCATATTCGTAGTGGCAATCGCTCTTGATTGGCCAGCACGAAGTTAATGCACCTCCCGCGATGAATCACGCTTAATTCGGGGGTGAATCCCCGTCGTTTTCAACTGTTTTTCCAACGTTCAGCGGAGAATTCTGAGCTTGGTGTGCACAGGTTCACGGCTTTTAACGGCCCAAGTAACAACGTACCATCCTTCGGGCAATTGAGCAACATTCATTGAACCTGATGCGCTGAACACCTCTTGATTCATCACCATGCGTCCATCAAGTGTATGAATGAGCAATGTTGTGCCGCCTGCGAAGTCAGTTTCTTTCCAGAACAGAGCACTGTTCGTTGGGTTCGGCCAAACTTCGAATGACGCTGCTGACGCTGCCGTTCCGAACAAATCAGAAGTCCCCGTGCAGTCCGAACAAATCTCCACCTCGGCAAAAACCCCTGCCGGACATTCCGGTGTCTCGTAACCTGCCGTGAAGATGTGGCATCCATCCTCTTCAAACGTGTACGTCAAAGCCGCAACACCATAGTCGTAAGGCTCTCCATCCAATGTCCAAAAAATAGTCGCATCCTCCGGTTGATTCAGCGCTCCAATGAGAAATTCATTGCACTCGATTTCGCCCCATTCCACATC
>DLQB01000072.1:6779-7273 GCA_002477505.1 Flavobacteriales bacterium UBA7443 | reverse complement strand
CCATTCACGGACCATCCAATCTCCCAGATGTTTTCATCATAAAGCCAAAACAAAGCATAACATCCACCAAGGTATTCCACCTCCATCATTTCCGGATCGGGGCAATCGCTGCTTTCCAAGTTGGTGTAACAGGCTTCCATACCGCCAGGACAAGCGTCCGTAAAGACCTCCACGCAAACGCTCCAGTAGGGGTTGAAATCAAAACCCGCTTCGAAGGTTAAGCCGTTTTCGCTCGTTGGCGGCACCACTTGGCCATCGATGTACCATTCGATGATGGCACCTTCGGGTTGCTCCGGGATCTCAAACAAGTACCACATGCCATCTGCACTGGACACATCCATTTCCAATACACACTCTTCTTCCCCACAGCCTTCCACCACAATCGTCGTTGTCAGATATACGCCCATTGGACAATCGAAGGACGTGAAAAAAGCTGTGACCTCGTAGGTGCCTGCATTCGAAAAAACGTGCTCCATGAAATGACCGCCAACGAC
>DLQB01000072.1:391-6649 GCA_002477505.1 Flavobacteriales bacterium UBA7443 | reverse complement strand
CCATCCGCTCAAAATCATGATGTAATCGGATTGCATCAATTGCACTTCGACGGCATTCGGATTCACGCTCGCACCTTCGATGGCGATGAAATAACAACCAACAGGCAAGCACATTGGTGCAAAAACCCCCGCCTCTGTGACCTCCCAAAGGCCTGTCTCCGCTATTTCGCTATTGAGAAATGATATTTCATACGCCACATTCAGTTGAGCGATTTCTCCTCCCGTCGTATTGAATACTGCAAATTCAACGTTCGCACAATCTTGGGCAACCGCGTACATTGTCATGCCGCAGAAAGCGAACAGGAGGTTGAAAACAAGCAAAGAAGGGAATGGCTTCATGGGATTTATTTCTTGATAAACCGACGAGTGAATCGACCGACCTCTGTTTCCAAAGCCAGCACGTACAAACCGTCAGCTAAATGCTGAATGTTCGCCTGACTTCGAGTCGGATTGCATTGCATCACTTGAGCCCCAGAAGCGTCTAAGATGGTTGCTGTCAATACCTCCAATTCGCCCCAATTGAAGCGAATCGTTGTGGTTGCTGGATTGGGATAGAGTTCAAATGATGGCACATTCACCTCACTGATCTCCACCGGTGAAATGTTTTCTTGGTATTCCATCACGTAACCTTCTGGGAAACTGGATCCAAAGATGTTGTTCGCGAAGAAGTCCAAATCGCCATCGCCATCGATGTCTGAGAACTGAATGGAACGAACTCCGAGGTTGTTGTTGGGTAGACTGATTTCAGCAAGTAAGCCAAATGGATTATTTACAGAGGCTGAGAACGAAGGCGCAGAGGCACTGCCCGTATTTTCAAAGTATTGACAAACAGAATTTGCCGCCACTGGACCCGAGAAATAGAGGCTTTGAAGCAAATCCAAATCACCATCTTGATCCAAATCAACGGCTTCTAGAGAAAATGAGAGTCCTCCATACTGAGCCCCATCAGATGAGGGCAGCAAACCAAACGGTTCAAGCTCTGGAGGCGCAAATGATGGGTTCGTTGCAGAGCCCGTATTCTCACACCAATACACCTCATGGAATGCAACATCCCCGGAGTAATCCGTTAACGTTCCGAGAAAGTCTATGTCACCATCACCGTCAATATCGGCGCATTCAAAAGCATAGGAATACAATTCTGAATCTTTCGGTGCAACCGAACCCGCTACATCCAAACCAAATGGATTCAATTCCAACGAACCGAACTGAGGAGATGTGGGCGTCCCTGTGTTCTCCACCCAAAACATTGCATTGGCGAGGTAGGCGTAACTGTAAGGATTGTAATTGTAGAGATAGGCATATTGATAGCTTCCGACAATATCAAAGTCTCCATCTTGATCGAGGTCAACGACGTCAAAATCTACCCCTGAAACTCCCTCGAATTGATCCCATCCCTCAATCATCCCAGCGTCAAAGCCAAAAGGATTGGATTGAGCCGGACCGAAGGCCGCTTCAGATGCTGAGCCTTCATTTTCTTGAAAGACGAGGTTCATTTCATATTCTGCCGAATCGTACGAGTAGGCGGTGGGCAGTTCCAAGCCAATGAAGTCCAAATCACCGTCGCCGTCCAAATCCACAAACTCCGTGTTGGTCAGAGCAATTGTTTCAGCCGATTGAATTGCCAACCCAAACGAATTGGGCTGAACGGGTGCAAAATCCTGAGCATTTGCTTGAACAGCGCTTGCGCCCAAAAACAGCAAGCCCCCCAAGGCGCGTTTGATGGTACGTGTCGAACAGAGGTGTTTCAATTCCGCAACCATGCGGTGGACCTTGAGTAAAAGTCGTTCTGCTTGTTGAGTAACCTTGCCGTTTGCCTGCTCTATTGCGCGGTGAGCGCGCTTTGCGGCGTGTGCGAGTTGCCGGCGTTTTCTTGCGTAATGTTGATTCATATTCTTTCTTATTTCGTTGCTTGATCGTTGCCGTCTTTTGACGGTTGACGCCAGAATGTGGTGTCTGGCAGGGTTACACCATCGGCATGTACAGGATCCTTCGGATTGATGATGTTGGGCTTGCGTTTGGCTTTGATTACATGGACATCATAGATTTCTTCCACGGAACTTTGGTATTGGATGACACCCACTTTTGACCGAGTCGGCAAATGGAAGATGGCAATCCCCGATTGGTTGTTTGTCAATTCTCCGGCCAACATACCAAACGTTTTTGACTTCTCCCGGATCTTCGAAAGTCCGATGAACAGGTAATCTTCATGAAAAGACATGCCGCGAACGAAACCTCCAAACGATGCAATTGCCTCCTTCTCCCCGGTGGTTCGATCGATGCGTACCAGTTCGCCTGTGGCAGAAGTCAAGACGTAAAGTTCGCCGTTGATAAGCGTCGGTGAATGAGGCATGGCCAATCCTTCGGCCAAAACGGTGTTGCTCTCCACATCCATGACGATGCCCGTCTTGGTGATGTTTGCCCGCCAACTGTGCCGCTCATTGCCCTGGTTGAACGCCGTCACGTAACGCGGCCTGCCGTCCTCCATTGCAAGGCCGTTGAGGTGGCAGCGATCTTCGGGTGCAATGCGATCCACAAAGTGTGGCTGCCACACCGGCGTGAAGTTGTACGCATCGTCGACCTTCATCAAGCACGAAAACAAGGTATTCACCGCGATCAGCCCCCCGTCTGCATCAAAATGCACGTCGTGGATATCCAATGGACCCGTGAAGTATGCTGCACGCGGCATGTACATCGCGTCGTACACATTGGGAGACTTGGGGTAGTGTGCTGCCAATTGCTGGGAGTTGCGAAAAACCAACACCTGGTTCAAGCAGGCGATGGCCAATCGATCGGTCTCAGGATCTTCTGCCACCCCCATCGCCTTTTCAAAATTGCGGGGCAGTTGACTGAGCGACTGCTCGTCCTTGGCCGAAAGAAATACCACCTTGCCCGCCTGATAAGTCGACAGAGCAATACTACACCCCAGTCCATGCAACAAAGCAGGAACTTGTGGCGTGTAGGTGCAACTGAAGGGCGGTGGTGGTTTTTGGTTCATTTATAACCTGTGATTCGAAAGCCAACGCAATAACAACCCTTCATGCCTGAAATCAGTTGCTCATACCTGAATTTAATCCACAAACCTCGGGTCTGTCGGCATCACTTCTCCACAAGATTCGCACGTTCGCAAAGACTCACTGCCATAAAACGCACGAAAGCGCGGCAAGAAATCTTTCTCGATGTTCCGCAATTCGAAATACGTCTCGTGGAGTGGGTGATTGCACGCATCACAAAACCAAAGCAGTCCGTCTTTGGCTGCTGTACCCGCACGTTTGCATTCGATGACGAGGCCAAGTGAACCTTCCTCACGCATGGGACTGTGCGGGACCTTCGCTGGGTGGAGGTACATGTCCCCCGGTCCGAGTTTCATATCCACAGGCTTCCCATCTTCCTGAATGCGAACGGTAATATTCCCCTCGAGCTGATAAAAAAGCTCTTCTGTTTCGTTGTAGTGGTAATCTTTCCGGGCATTGGGCCCCGCGACAATCATCACGATGTAATCACCGCTTTCGACGTAGAGGTTCTTGTTGCCCACTGGTGGCTTGAGCAAATCCCGGTGATCCTCAATCCATTGGGTGAGGTTAAATGGCTTGGCTATTGGCATGAGGTGAATGTAAGAAATCTCCCATCAATTTGAACGCCTAGCCGGCAAACTCACCAACGCCACGCCGATGAAAATTGCCGCGGCGCATGCCGCGGTGTACCAACCCAAATCTGTGGTGTAGTCGCGCCCTCCAGCGGAGGCCAAGAGGAAGGAAAAACCCGTCGTAAGAATGGGTTGCAAATAAATGTAGATGCTCACTACGGTCGGTTGCACGATGCGCAAGGCGTAAATATTCAGCAAGTACACCATGAAAGTGGTTCCCAACACCACGTAGGCCAACCCTTGCCAATCGGCAGTTTCAAAAGCACTCCAATCCACGGCCAATGCTTGTTTCATTCCAATTGGCAACACCCATACCGCACCGAATGCAAACACCCAAGAAATCACTGTTAATGGTCGGTATTTCGACATCAGCGGCTTGACCAAAACGAGATAAAATCCGTAACTCGTTGCATTCAGAAGGATCATCAAATCTCCTTGCCAAGAGGACACATCACTATTCGATTGCCCCCCGAGGACCATTAAAGCAATGGCACCTATCGCGCCCATAGCAATTCCCAAAACCTTGCGTGAAGTAATCGCCGTTCCCAGCAGCACGGAAGAAATACCCAACACCAGAATCGGATTGGACGTCATGATCAGGGAAGCATTCACCGGACTCGTGGCGTCCAAACCATTGAAAAAAAGCAATTGATTCGCAGCTACTCCCGTCGTGCCGCAAGCAAATAGGCGCCACCAATCCGCTGCATCAATTCGGTCCCATGGCTTCCCTCCTGCATACAACGCACCCCGAAGAACCCAAAACAAGCCCCCACCGCCAATGACGCGCAAAACAATAAAACCACTCGGCCCAATCAAATCTGGCATCAAACCTTTGGCCACGAGGTAATTGCCCGCGTAGGTCAATCCCACGATGAGCAAAGCGACATGGGCCAGATACGTTTTCATGGATTCTTAAAGTGCCGCTCGTGCGGCTTCCACAGACGCCTTCGCAGAACCTGCCGTGACGCGATCATCGAACAAGAAGACCGGTCGTTTGAGGAACGTGTACTCTTCCAAAATGAGCCTCCGGTAGTCTGCTTCGGTGAGGGTTTGATCCGCCAAGCCCATGGAGCGGAATTTCATGGCTCGGCGCGAAAACAAAGCTTCGTATGACCCGGCCAATTCTTTCATTCGATCGAGATCTTCTGCTGAAATCCCCTCTGATTTGATGTCCACCACCTCACATCCGTTTTGCTCGGGTTTCAGGTCTTCGAAGATGCGCACACAGGTTTTGCAAGTGGGCAATGTGAATGCTTTTTTCATCGTTTTCAATTAAGCTCTTTCCATTTTGTCAATCAATTCATTCAGTCCAGATTTCCAATCCTTTTCATTGTCTACAACAACGTCGGCCTTGGTTTTCCAAGGTTCGATGAATTGAAGATCCGCCGGTCGTACATGGTTTTTCCACTGGTAACGCACTTCGTCTTCCGTATACCCCCGTTCCGAGCCATCACGTGCAATGCGACGAGCAAGGCGTGTTTCAGGTGAGGCGTCGATGTAACCCACCAAATCCACCCGTTCTTCCATCGCCGGGTACGCCATGGCGAACAAACCTTCGACAATGAGCCACTCTGCAGGATCAATTGTGACCGTCTCCGACTTCATCACGTCCCGATTGTACGTGTACGTGCTGAGATGAATGGATTTGCCCGCGCGCAAAACATCGATATCACTTACCATGGTCTCATCGTCAATCACCACAGGCATATCAAAGTTGGTCTCCCCATTTTCATCCACTGGCAACTCGGACTTCGGACGGTAGTAATTGTCCAACGACAGCACCGCAGCCCGTTCTCCAAAATGGTTTCGAAGGCCGTCAAGAACCGTGGACTTCCCCGAGCCACTCCCTCCTATCAATGCGAGAATTTTCAATTTGATTCCTTTTTCAATGTTGTCTCCGCCCGCTCCAAATCCTTGGCAAAATCACGGCCATTGGCCAGGCGCGGCGGCTTATTCTGTCCGCCCAATTTACCCCGATTCGCCATGGCCTGATGAAACGCTCCCTTTTCCAACAATCTCAGCTGTGCATTTCGAAGGATTGAACCTGAAATCAAATCCCGGTAATATGGATTCCGCTGGATTACCCCTTCATTGACGGCCTCGGAAAAAGCCGCGAGGTTCTTGGGCAATTCTGAAAACTCGATGAACCATTCGTGGAATGGCAGACCCTCAGACGGATTCACTTCTGGCGCGACGTGGAATTCCGTCACGACTCCTCCTGCCGCTTCCATGGCATCACGCAGGGCTCCTTCCACTTCCTCCGCAATGACGTGTTCGCCGAAGGCACTGGTGAAGTGCTTGATGCGGCCGGTCACGACAATTCGATAAGGGTCCTCCGAGACGAATTTGATGGTGTCGCCAATGTCATAACACCACAGGCCTGCATTGCTTGTGATGATCAAGGCGTATTGCACCCCCAATTCAACTTCATGCAGTGCCAATCGGCGGCGGTTCTCGTCAAAATATTCCCCTGCGGGTATGAATTCGTAAAAAATTCCATCATCGACATTCAGTCGCAATCCCGGATTATTCAGTTGGTCTTGGTAGGCGAAAAATCCTTCGGACGCCGGAAACAACTCAACCGTGTCCACGTCGCCACCAATCAATGTGCGAAA
>DLQB01000072.1:0-184 GCA_002477505.1 Flavobacteriales bacterium UBA7443 | reverse complement strand
GTGCAATTGGCTTCAAACGATGGCAGTCGATTGGCTTGCAGATAATCGGGCACGTGATGCGCAACAATGCCACTCAGGCGGCCCATCCAAATGCCTCCTTCTGTTTTGGACAACTCCGGTGAACCTTGCAAAAAGATCATTTTACCGTCCACAAAACGCGCATTCTTTGCGTTGTGGATATAAT
>DLQB01000079.1 GCA_002477505.1 Flavobacteriales bacterium UBA7443 | reverse complement strand
GAGGCGCTCGACTTTGTTCTGGTAAGCTTTCGCTCTTTCGAAGGCAGAGACTGCTGTCCCGCGATTTCCCGCCAATCGTGCCTCGTCAAATCGCGCCAGATGATCATTGAGCACCCATTGCCCAGCACGCTGCAAACCGGCCAAAGCATCCGCGTTATAAGCGTCTTTCGTAACGGCCGTGTAATAAAAGTTGGCTGCTTGCTGCATCATGCCCACTTCCTCCATTTTCATTCCGCGTTTGACAAATGCCTTTGACCCTGAACAGCCTGCCATGGCTGTCAATGCACTGATTGCAAGGACGAATGTCCAAGTGCTAAAGCGGGTAGTTTTAAAAGTCAATGCCATCTCGAAATTTCAGACGCCAAGTTAATGCGAATGCTTCGTCAATGATGCGAATTCCATGCCAAGCTTCAATCCTTATTTATCTTTGAGCAAAGCAAAAGGCAATGGAGACAAAGAAATCGGTGGTAGTTTTGGGTGCGGGTCGTTCCAGTTCTTCGCTGATCCAGGAACTCTTGAATCGATCGGAAGCCAACAATTGGCAGGTAGCCGTTGGCGATGTGGACGTGGCTTTGGCGCAGCAAAAATGTTCGGCACATCCCGCATCTGAGGCCTTTGCGATTGATCCGAAAAACAATGCAATTCGAGATGAGCGAATCAAATCAGCACATTTGGTCATCTCCATGGTCCCCGCATTTTTACACCCGGAAATTGCCGCGGTGGCCATTGAGGCCGGCGTGCCAGTGATAACGCCAAGTTACGTAAGTCCCGAAATGGAAGCATTGCATGACCGCGCAGTGGAGAAGGGCGTACTTGTCTTGAATGAGATTGGCCTGGATCCAGGCATCGATCATTTGAGTGCCAAGCAAGTGCTGGACAGAATCGCCGGCGAGGGTGGGGAAATGTTGGAATTTGAATCGTATTGCGGAGGGTTAATCGCTCCGGATTCCGATGACAATCCGTGGCATTATAAATTCAGTTGGAACCCCCGCAATGTTGTGCTCGCTGGCCAAGCGGGCCCTGCAACGTTTTTGGCCGGTGGATCGGATCGATTGGTGCCGCCGCATCGGGTTTTTCAAAATGCACGAACCATCGAAGTAGGAGGGACATCGTTTGAAGGGTATCCCAACCGGGATTCCATTATGTACGTCGAAAAGTATGGATTGGATGGCATTCAGACCCTCGTCCGTGGAACACTTCGCGGGGAAGGGTTTTGCGCTGGGTGGGATGCACTGGTGCAGTTGGGGTGTGTTCGGGACGATGTCAGCATGGCATGGCCCACGGGTTGTTCTTGGGCGGATTGGTTGCGTTCCTTTGTTCCCGCTCAATGGGCGGAGGAAGGACTTGAGTCAGCCGTTCGCCGCGTAACCCATTGCTCGGAGGAAACCTTGTCTCGGTTGAAATGGCTCGGCTTATTCGATGACCAATCAGGACCTCAAATCACGGACGGAACCCCCGCACAGATCATTCAAGCATTGTTGGAGGTCAAATGGGAATTGAAGCCCAAAGACCGGGATATGATTGTCATGTGGCACCGGTTTTTGTACGAGATCAATGGCGAAAAACACGAAGTCACAAGCTCATTGCGGTTGGAGGGCCGGGACGCGGTTTACACGGGCATGTCCGATACGGTGGGATGGCCAATGGCCATTGCGGCAGAAGCCATGCTCCAAGGGAAGTTCGAGCAAACGGGAGTGGAAGTGCCCCTGCATCGGGATTACTACAATGTTATTTTGCCCGAATTGGAACGCTTGGGCGTCCACTTTGAAGAAACACACCGCACATGTTAAGCGCCGTTTTTTCAGCGTGTGTCTTCTGCGGATGCTGGGGAATGCCCGAATGGCCTGATGAAGGAGTGGCCCACGCGGATTGGGTCGAAAGCGCATTGGAATGGCGACTCAAACGAGGGGTGGACGATTGCGGTCAAGACATGCTTGCCTTGGACGCACTTTCCTTGGAATGGATTGCGAATTCAACCGAAATTAAGGTGGACATCGAAACGGAAGATTGGACCTTCTTGAGCAAAGCTCCGGAATTAACGGCTCCGCTGATTCAGGTGCATGCTTGGATGATGATGCGAGGAGATTCTGTGCCTCAGCGAAGTGTGCTGAAGAGGATGAAGCGAATTGCTCGAAGGACGTCAAGCGTGCGCTTTCGTTCCATTCGGGGCGATTTCAACTGATTGTTTAGAGCAAGCAGCTGGCCGCCACAAACGTGGTGATCGATGCAACGAACATCAAGATAACCAACGCCAAATACCGAAGTGGAATGTGCTTCATGCATTCCCTTACGGGGAATCAGGGCAAGAAGTTTCAGATTGTTAAGGGGAATTTTTTGACGTGTTTCAACATTCTTTTCCTCCGAAGGGCTAGGATTCAACTTGCATTCTTTTTCTTTGCTGCATGCGCAGTTTTGAAGTCCCTTCGTTTTACCGCAGTCCCATCATTTCACGGGTGAAAGCCAAACGAAAGTCACGTGACCCGCGCAAGCAAGATTTCGAACCGACGGTTTTGAATTTTGGAACGGTTCGCTTTGTCCTTGCCCGCCATTTTGGTTTTTGCTTTGGGGTGGAAAACGCGATTGAAATCGCCTACCGCGCCATTGATGAAAACCCGGGTAAGCGAATTTTTTTGTTGAGTCAAATGATTCACAACCCCGAGGTCAATGCGGATTTGCAGGACCGGGGAATCCGGTTTTTACAGGATACCGAGGGAAATGTCTTGACACCGATGTCCGAGTTGAAGCATGACGATGTGGTTTTGATCCCAGCTTTTGGGACAACCCTCGAAATCGAAGCCAAACTGAAGGAGATTGGCGTGGATGTTGATACTTACAATACCACGTGTCCGTTCGTCGAAAAGGTTTGGAAGCGTTCGGCAAAATTGGCCACAGAGGATTACACCATTGTTATTCACGGAAAACCGGAGCACGAAGAGACCCGTGCCACTTTCAGCCATTCCGGTGAAAAGGGCCATGCCCTCGTCATC
>DLQB01000087.1:4687-17648 GCA_002477505.1 Flavobacteriales bacterium UBA7443 | reverse complement strand
GCGGAGGGGATTTGCAATGAGACATTGGAAAGTGCCTCTTGATTGCCAAACACCTTGGACACATTTTGAATGCGGATTGCCATCGGCCGCAATTTACAATGGATCCTCCGGTTCAAGGCACAAAAAAAGCCACCCCAGAACTGGAGTGGCTTTTCCCTTTATCGTCTCGTGAGGACATTTACATCATTCCGCCCATGCCTCCGCCCATGCCTGCCGGCGGTCCTGCTGGAAGCGCTTCTTCTTCTTCATCGGAAACCACACATTCGGTGATCAACACCATTCCCGAAATGGAAACCGCATTTTCCAGTGCGACACGGGTCACTTTGGTCGGGTCAATGACGCCTGCTTCAAACAAGTTTTCATAGACCTCCGTCCGTGCATTGTAACCGAAGTCACCTTTTCCTTCTCGCACAGCATTGACCACCACTGCTCCTTCTCCACCCGCATTGCTCACTATCTGACGCAACGGCTCTTCAATGGCGCGCATCACAATCTTCATCCCCGTCGTTTCATCCGCATTCAGCCCTTCCATCGACGCGACGGTGGCCGCCGCTCGAATGTAAGCGGTTCCACCACCAGGTACGATGCCTTCTTCCACCGCAGCGCGGGTTGCATGCAACGCATCGTCTACACGGTCCTTCTTTTCTTTCATTTCAACCTCAGTCGCCGCGCCCACATACAAGACGGCTACTCCGCCTGCAAGCTTAGCCAATCGCTCTTGCAACTTTTCTTTATCGTAGTCTGAAGTGGTCGTTTCCACCTGCGCTTTGATCTGACCGATGCGTGACTCGATTGCATCTTTCTCACCCGCACCGTTGACGACGGTGGTGTTGTCTTTGTCAATCGTGATTTTCTCTGCGCTGCCCAAATCCGCTAACGTGACGTTTTCCAACTTGAGTCCTGTCTCTTCTGAAATCACCTGTCCACCGGTCAAAATCGCGATGTCTTGCAACATGGCCTTCCGTCGGTCTCCGAAGCCCGGTGCTTTCACGGCAGCCACTTTCAGAGATCCTCGGATTTTGTTCACCACAAGAGTCGCGAGCGCCTCTCCGTCCAAATCCTCTGCAATGATCAATAGAGGGCGGCCGCTTTGGGCTGTTTGCTCCAAGCTAGGGAGCAAGTCTTTCATGGTTGAGATTTTCTTATCGTAGATGAGGATGAAAGGGTTGTCCAGTTCGGCCTCCATCTTCTCGCTATTTGTCACAAAATAAGGCGACAAGTAACCGCGATCAAATTGCATTCCTTCCACGGTTTTGACTTCCGTGTCGGTTCCTTTCGCTTCTTCGACTGTGATCACCCCTTCATTGCCAACGACTTTCATCGCTTCAGCGATCAAGCTACCGACCGCCTCGTCATTATTGGCGGAGATGGTTGCGACTTGCTCGATTTTAGAAATATCACTCCCCACTTCACGTGAAATCTTCTGCAACTCCGTGACAATCGCCTTGGTCGCTTTGTCCATCCCGCGCTTCAAATCCATCGGGTTGGCGCCGGCAGCGACATTTCGCAGACCTTCACCAATCAAGGCTTGTGCCAAAACAGTAGCAGTCGTTGTGCCATCACCGGCCACGTCTGCGGTCTTCGACGCTACCTCTTTTACCATCTGTGCCCCCATGTTCTCCAAAGGGTCCTTGAGTTCAATTTCACGCGCCACCGAAACGCCATCTTTCGTGACTGCCGGTGCTCCAAATTTCTTCTCAATCACTACGTTGCGGCCCTTGGGACCCAAGGTTACTTTCACTGCGTCAGCAAGCTTATCAACGCCTGCTTTCAAGCCGTTTCGGGCGGCTGTATTGAATTGAATGTCTTTAGCCATTTCAAATGTTTTTTTTATTTTCTTTCAATGCTTTGTTCGTCCTTGACTCAGACGATGGCGAGGATATCGCTCTCGCGCATGATCATGTAATCGGATCCTTCTACTTGAAGCTCTGTTCCGGAGTACTTGCCATACAAAACGGTATCTCCAACTTTCACAGTGGTCGGCTCTTCAGGTTTGCCAGGCCCCACAGCTACAACCGTCCCGCGTTGCGGCTTTTCTTTTGCGGTATCTGGGATGATGATTCCGCTGGCGGTCTTTTCTTCTGCCGCGGCTGGTTCCACGAGAACCCGATCGGCAAGCGGTTTAATGTTCATTGACATGCGTCTTGGTTTTTAAGATTTGATTACCCTGAATCGATTTTCGTGCCAATCCACTTTGGCCTGTAATTCACTGCCTCCGTGTCAGGTTTTCCCTCTCAGCCACGCAATGTTGTCAGCATTTCAAATCGTTCCAAAAAAAAACGTGTCAACCTTGTCAGGCTGGCACGTTTTCAAGTTCCGTTGCAAATGGATGCCTTATTCTGCTGCTGGCGCTTCCATAGGTAGCGTCGTGGTCGGCAAAATGCTCTCGTCAATTCCTACATCCTCATTCATGTTACCGAAAAAGATTCCGGCCACAATGCACAAGACAAACAGGGCACCGGTCAGGACCCACGTGGCTTTCACCAAAAAATCCGTGGTTTTTTGCACACCACCCAGCTGGCTCGCTCCTTGAAAACCTGTTGCCAATCCCCCTCCTTTCGGATTTTGGATCAAGATGACTCCTCCGAGAAGGACGCATACCAACAAAATGACCGCCATTAAAAAGTATCCCATGATTCCGTTTTATTCGTTCGATGTTCCCAATCCAGATGCTGGGTCCTCCAGTTTTTTCAATTGGAGTGCAAAATAAGTGCTTTTTGCTGGATATTTCAATGATAAAAGGTGGTAAGCTTTTCGAGCCTTCTCAAAAAGGCCTTGTTTGGCATACACCCGCGCCATCGTCTCCGTCACCAATGAAGGGTCTTCCAGGATGCTATCCGACACCCATGGCTTGGACTCTAGCGATTCCCGAATGGGTCCAAGGCGAGGTTGTTCAGCGATGAACCGATTGATCAAATCCATTTGACTTTTCTTCTCATTGGATTCCTCCGGAATTGAGGCTGCCCCTGATTCAGGAGCGGTGCTTGGTGTTTCAGAAACGTCGCCAAACCCTACTTCGGAAGCGCGCTGCAAGAGCCAATTCGAAAAGGGAGAAGAAACCGAAGATTGAATCAACTGAATGTCTTCTGGCAGCGCAACAGTGACGGCTTGTTCTTCCACCACCGCATTCGAATCCCAATGGGTCACGTCGTGTTCGATGGTGCGCTCAATTGCTGAAATCAACGCCTCTCTTTCGACAGGCTCATCGGGATTCAGCCCCGAGTTATTTCTCCCGTCCGCACTGGATTCCATCCGTTCTTTTTCGTCTCCTTTTACCTCATCGCCCGAGCCATTCGACAACGACTCATGCACGGACCGTGCCTCCTCCACCAACTTCGCCTGAACAATCAAATCAAACAGGGGTTGACGAAACGAAGCTGCGGAGGCCGCTCGCAACAAATCCTTCTCCTCATCCATGTGCCCTTCCACGGCACTGCAACGGGCGAGTAACATGGCAAAGACGCCCGCATATGGATACCGATTGCACCACTCTTCCAATCCCTGACGATCCGCAGGAACGACCTGTTCAGGGTTCGCAATCAATTGTTGAATTCGATGAATTTGCATGATCGGTAGGGATGGGTCAGCTCACCAGTTGCCTAAAGTAGCATTGAAAATATCTTGGGACAATTGCGCTCCTATTTCTCCGACCAATTCATCTTCAACCTGCAGCAAATCTTGATCGCTAGTGTAGTCTGCGAAACGCGTAAACGTGCGTTCAAAACTCAGATCAGGAACCAAGGTATTCTCGTAACTGAGCCGCAGCCCAATGGTAAGTCGATTCGAAGCAGCGGTCTCATCCCCTTGCACATTCACTGGTTTCACGTCCCAAACCGTAATATCCGCAGCGAATTGTAGTTCGCCTTCACCGTTAACCAAGCGCAAAGTGGATTGCCGTTGAATCCGATCCCTCAGCTCTTCTGTCAACGCCAAAGCACTTGCAGCAGTGGCCAATGGAGTTACCAACTCAAACGCCGACACGGAATACGTCTTGGCACCCGATGTTTGCGCACCGTACGGGGAATAAATTCCGCAACCAAAGGCAAATAAAACGAAGGCAAGCGCTGGAATTAGCGAAGTTTGAATCGCTTTCATTTGAGTCCGTATTCTTTGATTTTTCGGTACAGCGTCCTTTCCGATATGCCCAATTCTAGCGCCGCATACTTCCTGCGGTTGCGGTGTTTGGAGAGGGCTCTTCGGATCAACTCCTTTTCTGAATCCTGCAGTGAGAGGACTTCCTCCACCTCCTCCACTTCTTGTGCCTCATTTGCGCCCAAAGGCACAGACTCCAGTGAATTGGCATTCAACTCACTGTCCCAAGATGGGGCGGACCAGTCCGTTGATTTCGAGACTGCCGTGTTTTCCTCCATTCGCTCCGAACCTGCTGCAAGTCTTTTCTGAGCCGTTTCAGGTGCCCTGAAGATTCGATTGGCCAGTGCGGCCTGCGTTTCCGACATCTGGTCATCTTTCATCATCTCAAAGACCAGCTTCTTCAAATCCTGCATTTCCTGGCGCATATCGAACAACACTTTGTACAGGATTTCCCGTTCATTGAGTGTTGATTCATCATCTTCCGAACGGCTGTGCACAGGCAATCTACTCCGATGAGATTCGGGCAAATACCCCAATAAGGTGTCGGCATTGATGGAGCGATTTTGCTCCAAAATAGACATTTGTTCAGTCGTGTTCTTGAGCTGCCGAATATTTCCTGGCCACGGATAATTCTCCAACACTTCAATGGCATCAGGGCTCAAGGACAGCGGGGGCATTTGATACTTTTCCGAAAAATCAGTAGTGAATTTCCGAAACAAAAGGTGAATGTCCTGGGCACGGTCGCGAAGACTCGGCACTTCAAGCGGCACTTGGCTCAATCGATAATAGAGGTCTTCTCGGAAGCGCCCTTTGCTAATTGCCGCATCAAAATCCACATTGGTAGCCGCCACGACGCGTACATCGGTTTTTTGAACCCGGGAGGAGCCCACCCGAATAAACTCCCCAGTCTCGAGCACGCGCAGTAATCGCACTTGAGTGGTCATGGGCAATTCGGCAACCTCGTCGAGGAAAATGGTTCCGCCATTTGCCTCTTCAAAATATCCTTTTCTCGATTCCGTAGCACCCGTAAACGCTCCTTTTTCATGCCCGAAAAGTTCAGAATCAATCGTGCCTTCCGGAATCGCGCCGCAGTTCACGGCAATGAAGGCACCGTGTTTTCGTTTTGAAAACTGATGCACCACACGCGGCATGATTTCCTTTCCAACTCCGCTCTCACCCAACACCAAAACGGAAAGATCCGTAGGCGCCACCTGGGACGCTACGGTCACCGCTCGGTCAAGCGCCGGGCTGACGCCAATGACTCCAAATCTTCGTTTAATTGCTATTGCATCCATTGCCTAAGTATTCATGCGTCTTCCGAATCCTGTGTGATTGTGCCGATGAGGGTTACCGGCGTGCAATCATGCACATGGACATTGACATAGGTCCCGGGCTGGGCATCTTCTTTGGGGAAAACAACTACCGTATTATAAGTGGTTCGACCAAAAAATTGATCCTCTTTTTTCTTGGAGGTGCCTTCGACCAAAACGCGGTAAGTACGGCCAACGTATGATTTGGTTCGGTTCGCTGCATGCACTTTCTGAACCGCCATGATCTCCTGCAAGCGTCTCTTCTTGACTTCCTCAGGCACGTCGTTTTCATACTTTCGCTGCGCCAAGGTCCTTGGCCGTTCGCTGTAAGAAAACATATAAGCCATGTCGTAGCTCATCATTTCCATCAGGGAAAGGGTGTCTTGATGCTCCGCTTCTGTTTCGCCACAGAATCCCGAAATGATATCCGTTGAAGTGGCACAATCGGGCATGATGCGATGAATGGATTCCATGCGTTCCAAATACCATTCTCTCGTGTAACCTCGATTCATCCGCTTCAAAACATCGCTATTTCCCGACTGCACGGGCAAGTGGATGTATTTGCAGACATTTTCGTGTTGGGCCATCACTTCGAGCACGTCGTCGGTCATGTCCTTCGGGTGGCTGGTGGAAAAGCGAACACGAAGGTCCGGATTGACATGGGCAACACGGTCAATCAATTCTGCAAAACGGACCACCGGCTGCTCCTCATCTTTGATGACGCCCTTGTTGTCAATGTTCCATTTGTAGCTGTCTACGTTTTGGCCCAACAACGTCACTTCACGGTAACCCGCTTCAAACAGCTCCTGTGCCTCACGAACGATGCTTTCCGGATCGCGGCTCCGCTCTCTTCCTCGCGTAAATGGCACAACACAAAAGCTGCACATATTATCACAGCCGCGCATGATGCTTATGAATGCTGTCACACCATTGGCATCCAAGCGCACCGGACTGATTTCCGCATACGTCTCTTCTCGGCTCAGCAAAACGTTCACCGCTTTTTGTCCACCGTGCACTTGGTCGACAAGGTTGGGGAGATCGCGATACGCGTCCGGTCCCACCACCAGATCTACCAATTTTTCTTGCTCCAATAATGACTCTTTCAATCGTTCAGCCATGCATCCCAACACCCCCACCACAAGGTGAGGCCGAGCACCTTTGGCTTGCTTGAATTGTCGGAGCCTGGCTCGAACACGTTGCTCCGCATTCTCGCGAATCGCACAGGTATTGAGCAAAATCAGGTCGGCCTCGTCCTCTTCCCGGGTGGTTGAAAAACCGGCATCACTCAGGATGCTCGCAACAATTTCAGAATCACTGAAATTCATTTGACACCCATAGCTTTCAAGGTACAGTTTTCGGGTATGCGTGGGCTGACTGGGCACCACCGTTGGCGTTCCTTGGAACGACTCCCCCAACAATTCTTTTTTATCGCCTGCTTCCATGTTCGAGTGCTCTTAGTGTGCCTTTATCGAGCAAATTTACGGCGAAAAAAGCGACTGACAGAATGTCAGCCTAGCAGACTTGACATCCGGATGGATCAACCAAACAACTCGAAGCCGAAATAGATCACAGCGAGCCACACGAGCCCTTTGATCAAGAAGAATAAAAAGCCAGCCAATCCGAGGCGTTTCAACCAGGTCATCTTCGGCTTTTGATGGTCATTGTCTTCCATGGTCCGGCAAAGGTGGTTCAGAATTCAGTAAGTCAAAAACCACCAAGCCATCCAAATCAATGATCGGCTGCTGCAACCAAGGACTTTTAGCCCGTTCCTGCAACCACTCAGCACTGCTGCAGACCAGGAATGACGCGCCTTTTTCCACATAAAAAGCAATCCGTTCGTCGCCTGTCATAGTTTCGTCATAAAGATCCGTAAACCCTTTTTGATCCAGTAAAGACAACGTGATATTGGGACTTGGATCCGGAACAGAAATGATCCGGTCATCCCGTTTGATTCCATATTCACGCATCGCTGATTTGAGTTGTTGGAGATTGGTCAATCGCATTTCTTGGTCCCAGTGAAACCAACTCCAAAGGTCACGATCCCGTTGCGTCAGAATAACCTCCGACAACCATCCCTTGGGCGGCATATACTTCATTCGAGTCCGCAAATGAGCTTCTAACAATTGAAATGACAGTGCCACAATCAACACGGACCAAATGACACGATTCAAACGCCCATTCCGAACCCGAAGCTGTTCCAACCGCTGGATGCACCACCAAAGAACCAAGGGCACAATCAATTGGAATTCGATGAGGTAATAATCGTGAACGTCCAAATTCTCGAACCAAAGGAAAAAATACAGCACCAGCCCAAGCGCCATTAGCCGAATCATCGCTGGCAGGTGCAATTCTTTCGTTTTCCGTTCGTTTTTCTCTTTGAAGGAGTCCGCAGAAAAAAGATGTTTGAACGCCAGCACAAGCACAACAGCGACAAGAATGCCCAAAACATACTTGTGGTACCATTCGGGCAAAACGTCTTCCCGAAATGCGCGCCATACTTCCTCAGAATTCTGCGTCGCCCAGAGGGGCCGAATGGAAGTGAGATAGTACACACTCCCGGCAGCAGCATTAACAGACTTGGCCCAGAACACCCAGAGGAGACCCATACCAAGCGGAGCCGACAGCCTCAAAACCCAATGCTTCCATTGGCCCCGATGAAAAGCCCAAATTGCAATGGGCACCCAGCCAAGCACCATGGTCGGCCGGAATAAAACAGAGCAACTGAGCACAATAAAAAGCATGAGTTCCGTGCCCCACCGAAAACGCTCGTGTCCAAAGATTTTCCATGCCAGCCGCCAGCCCACAAATACCATTGCCAGGCCCGCCACATTGACCATATAACTCGCAGAATAAAATGCAATAAGCGGTGAAGCCATCACGAATGTTGTGGCAAAAGCAGATTTTCCGGAGCCAAACCATTCTCGGCCCAATTTAAAGATGGCCAAACAACCCAAAATCCAGAGCAACATATGGGTCCACCGCATGGTATGCGGTTTCAAGCCAATGCCGTTCCAGAGCTTGGCGTTGAACCAATAAGTGACCGGAAACTCTCCTACTGAACGTCCTGAACCCAGACCATTTCCATGCTGAAAGTGCATTCTCGGATCAAAAAACCCTGCCTCTTCTTCATAATAGTTCAGCGCCATGGAATAGGCATCACATTGACGCCATTGATGCTTACCGTATGGCGTTTGCATCGACACAGAGGGCCACGAACAAACGCCACTAAACACCAACAAAATCAGAGCAAAACAACCTTTCTGGAGCATGTGAAGCAGCCGACCAAATTCCATTTCACGATTGATTTTCACAAGTGCTTTCGCTGCCGGTTTGCGCGCCAGTCAATTTTACATTACAGGACCAAATTCAGAAACTCCTTTGCAAACATCCGAATTCCATCCCTTTCTTTGCAATCCTATTTAAACGCATTTCATGTCTAAAAATCTAGTCATCGTCGAGTCGCCTGCAAAAGCCAAGACCATTGAAGGTTATTTGGGGAAAGATTTTGTAGTCAAATCGAGTTACGGTCACATCCGAGACCTCTCCAAGGGCAATGAAAGCGTGAACGTAGAAGATGGTTTTGAGCCGAACTATGTGGTCTCCGATGACAAAAAACAGCTCGTTAAAGAACTGAAACAAGCAGCGAAAAAGGCGGAAATAGTCTGGCTTGCGACGGACGAGGACCGCGAAGGGGAAGCCATATCGTGGCACCTAGCGGAAACATTGCAATTAAAGCCTGAAGCAACCAAGCGCATCGTGTTCTCCGAAATCACGAAAAAGGCGATTCTTAAGGCCATTGAACGCCCACGCGATGTGGATGTGAATCTCGTGAATGCCCAACAAGCACGGCGTATTCTGGATCGCCTGGTGGGCTTCGACCTCAGCCCAGTGCTGTGGCGAAAAATTAAGCCCGGCCTGAGCGCCGGACGCGTTCAATCTGTGGCTGTCCGAATCATTGTTGAGCGAGAACGGGAAATCACCTTGTTCAAGCCAAAGGCGGATTTCCGAGTGGTCGGTGAATTCGTTGCCGACAAAATGGGCGTCAAAGCGCCACTCAATAAGCGATTCGGCACCGAGGAGGAAGCAACTGCATTTGTGAATGAATGCATCGGAGCGGTGCACACGGTGGATTCTATTGAAACCAAACCGACTTCCCGAAAGCCTACTGCGCCTTTCACCACTTCTACGTTGCAGCAGGAAGCGTCGCGCAAACTTGGTTTCTCCGTGAGTCGAACCATGCGTGTTGCACAGTCTTTGTATGAGTCTGGGTTAATTACCTACATGCGAACGGATAGTACAAATTTGAGTGATGATGCCATTGAACAGGCCAAGAATTTCATCACATCTGCATTTGGGGATCATTATTCCAATCCCCAACAGTACCGTGGTAAGAAGGCAAAAGGAGCGCAAGAAGCACACGAAGCGATTCGTCCTTCTGATTTGACTCAAAATGCAACGACCGGGGAACGCGACCAAGTGAGGCTTTATGACTTAATTTGGAAACGTGCGATCTCCTCTCAAATGGCAAATGCCAAATTGGAGAACACGACTGCTGTTATTTCAGTTTCTACCCGCCCGGAAGCGTTTATGGCAAAAGGACAAGTGATCACATTCGATGGCTTTTTAAAAGTTTACCTCGAAGGGAATGATGACGATGAGGACAAGGATAAGGATAAGGATAACCGATTGCCAGCCATGACAATTGGGCAGGAACTTCCTCGGAAGACAATTGTTGCGACTGAGCGGTTTTCCAAGCATGCCCCCCGCTTCACGGAAGCGAGCCTTGTCAAGCGGTTGGAAGAATTGGGAATTGGCAGACCCTCCACTTATGCCCCAACCATCAGCACAGTCCAAAAACGAGGCTATGTCGAAAAAGGCGATCGCGATGGAACACCGCGCAACTTTCAACTCATCACCTTGGAAAAGGAAACGGTGTCAATTTCGACGGAAACAGAGAACACCGGCGTGGAGCGATCCAAGCTGTTCCCTACCGATATTGGGATCGTGGTTAACGATTTTTTGATGCAACACTTTGATCAAATAATGGACTTCAACTTCACTGCGGATGTGGAGAGCCAATTCGACGTAATTGCTCAAGGTCAAATGGATTGGAGGACCATGCTGAACTCCTTTTACAAAGGATTCAAAAAAGACGTAGACGAGACACGCGAAAACGCAGAGCGAGCCTCTGGAGAGCGTATTTTGGGCAAACACCCCGAAAGCGAAAAGACCATTCTCGTGCGCATTGGACGCTACGGACCAATGGCCCAGATTGGCGACCCTGAGGATGAAGAGAAGGAATTCGCTTCCTTGCTCAAAAATCAAAGCCTCGAGAGCATCACGTTGGAAGAGGCGCTGGAATTATTCAAACTCCCGCGAAAATTGGGAGCGCTGGAAGAGAAAGTCGTCACCGCGGCAATTGGGCGATTTGGACCCTATGTGCGACACGATGGAAGTTTTGTTTCGATCAAGGCAGACGACGGAGATGATCCGCATACCATCACGCTCGAGCGTGCCATCGAATTGATCATCGCGAAACGCGCCGCAGATGCGAAAGCTTTGCTCAAAGTCTTCGCTGAAGACGAGACGGTTCGGATTTTGGAAGGGCGCTATGGTCCATACATCAAAGCGGGCAAAAAGAACGTCAAAATCCCGAAAACGGAAGAGCCAATGTCCATTGATTGGGCTCGTGCGCAAGAATTGATTGAAGAAGCAGCGAAACGCCCACCGCGCAAGCGAAAAAAGAGCTAAAAGCTGAACGATTAATCCCCGTTTGGGTGTCAGCAACCTTCAAACGACGGAGAGAAAACCCGTTGCCTTTGCCGCGATATTGCGGCTATGTTGGAAGGAATTTATGATCTTTTCGAATCGGTCAATACCCCGCATTACTCCAATGCGGATGGGTCGCAGCGCATCGCAGATCGAATGGAGGTGCATCGCTTTGATCATCAGCCAGAGCTGGAAGGTGTCAAAGTGGTCTTATTTGGGGTCATGGATGGCAGGAAAAGTGGCGACAATGAGGGGTGCGGTGGAGCTCCGCAAAGCATAAGAGAGTGCCTTTACCGACTTACTCCCCACCATCACTGGGGGGCCACCGTTGACTTAGGTGACTTACGTCCAGGAATTACCGAAGCCGACACCGCGGCGGCCGTTCAGTCCGTATCGGCGGAACTCATGCAAATGGGCATCATACCCCTTGTCATTGGCGGCGGTCAAAATTGGACCTCACCCCTTTACCGGGCACTTGAGCCGTTCGGGCAGCCCGTCGAGATGGTCACCATTGATGCCCGACTCGACTTTGGCGCGGATCCCGACGATTCGAATTCCAGGAATTTCATGAACGACATCATCCTTCATGAACCGAATTATTTGTTTGACTACACGAACATCGGTCATCAAGGCTACCTCACTGATCCGGACACCCTTGAACTGTTGGAAAAAATGCAGTTCAAATCCGAACGTTTGGGAAACGTCATGTCAGGAGCTCATCGCATGGAACCGATTCTTCGGGATGCCGATTTGGTTTCCTTCGATGCCAGCTCCATCCGTGCCAGTGACCATGCGGCTCACAGTGAAGCAGGACCCAATGGAATCGATGCTGTCACAGCATGCCAACTTGCGCGCTATGCAGGCATGAGCGACCGCGTAAAGAGCATTGGTTTTTTCGAACACAACCCCGATTTGGACCAGCGGAATCTCGGAGCACAATTGATGGCCCAATTGATTTGGCATGCCCTGGATGGGATTTATGCTCAGAAGGCAGACATTCCAAAGTGCAGTTTGGATGAATACACGAAATACGTTATTGATCTCGATGAAGTGGATCAAGACGTTATATTTCACAAGAGTCCACGAAGTGACCGTTGGTGGATGGAAGTCCCTTATCCGCCGCAAAAAGGAAACCACAAACGAAAATCCCATTTGGTGAGCTGCGGGCATGAAGACTACATCGAAGCAACCCAAGGAAAGCTCCCAGAACGATGGTGGGAAACCTTTAAAAAATTGGCCTAAAAACCCCTTTGAGGTTGAGAATTATCCTATTGATATTCACAAGTTTTAGAATTTCTCTATATTAGCGTTCTTGAGCAGATTATGCTTCAAGAAAAACCTGCTGACAACCAACTAGTTAACATGACTCGAATCCTCCTACTCGCGAGCTTTTCTGTGGCCATCGTATCCACAACGGTCGCCCAACAGGACCCCCAATTCACACAGTGGTACATGGAGCCTGCCGCATTCAATCCAGCGGTAGCTGGCAACAGTGAGCTAACATGCGTTTCGGGAACTTACCGCAACCAGTGGGAAGGTTTGGACCGTGATCCCAACACAAGCATGCTGACGGCCCATACGTTTGTGGATGCCCTGAAAGGTGGAGTGATGCTGAGCGCATACTCCGATGCTTTGGGGCAGGAAACGAATACCTTGATGAAATTGGGATATGCCTATCACCTCGAGCCACTCTCGAACGGTGCCATCGTAAGCTTGGGCATGGCGGCTTCAATGTTCTCAAAAACCCTCGGAAACGAATGGATTGCGATTGATGATTACACGCAAGACCA